>DWUV01000057.1 GCA_019120595.1 Candidatus Mediterraneibacter tabaqchaliae
CCTTCCCACAGCCGATAAACTCTGTACCAAAAATATGTATCAGCTTCTGCATCACAAACTGATATACTTTTGCAAGAATACTGTAATGATGGTCAGCCATCTTTATACTATGAGAATGGGATATCCGACAAGGTACTTTCATATACCAGGCCAGCAGCATTGCCCAGCCGCAGTTAAACATTGTATGGGCATGAACTATGTCGTACGAGTTCTTTTTCATTAATTCAGCCAGATTTTTCAGATACTGTATAGATCCCCGGGATGGTTCCGGGAAATGAAAAACCTGTATCCCTGCTTTATTTAATTCCACTTCATAGGCTTCCTTATTTTCATCAAAAACGAGATAATGTATTTCATACTTATCTCTGTCAATGTGAAGGCCTATTTCTTTTCCTACTTTTTCCTGGCCGCCGATTTTTAATGATCCAATGATTACAAGTACTTTCTTCATTACCGGTTATTCTTTCTTCCAATATTTTTGAAACTCTCTCCCCTTAACCGTCCTGGTTATAAGATACAGTGGGAAGATACACCTTCTATACAGCAATAGCCTGAGTAAAAAATGTATCTTGCTATAGTATACATCAGGCTTGTATAACGGAGTGTTAAATCTGGAACAGATTTCCCCATACTTTTCTTTATTTTTTCGATAAGAAGGTTTTCCTGTTTTAAATGTTTCAGCTATGCACGTAAAAATATTTCTGGCCATAAAATAGTCAAGGACTGTCAGCAGATCCTTCTTTTCATCCGTATTTAATCTGCTGTTTTTCAATGTTTTTGCAGCCTCTTTTATCTCCCACTGCAGCTGTGTATCTATATCGGAACGATATTTTCTTGACAGCGAGTCATTTTCTGAGACATCGATAAAGTATATTTTTCTGTACTCTATCCTTATACTCCTGCATTCAAGCATATAAGCAAAGCAGAAGTTAAAATCTTCTCCGACATACATCCCTTTTATAAAGCGTAGATGCTCATTTTCTATAATTTCTCTCCTAAATCTCTTATAGGGAGGTTGAAAGATTATTCTGCTGCTCAGAAGGATTTTTCTTTTTTCCTGCAGCGATTCGGCAGCGCACATTTTTTTATATAGATCTCTTTCATCAATCCCCTGCCCCGCAACATCCTTCGCAAAGACAATCAGGTCACAATCTTCTTTCTCCCCCGCTTCATCCATTACCCGGAAGTAATCATCTGACACATAATCATCGCTGTCCACAAAAGTAATATAAGTTCCTTTCGCCTCGTCCAGCCCTCTGTTCCGGGCCGCCGATACTCCGGCATTTTCCTGGTGCACTGCCCGGACATTCGGGTGCTGTCTCTCATAGCCTTCAATGATCTCCCGGCTCCTGTCCGAAGAGCCGTCGTTGATCAGGATGATCTCGGCGTCTTCCCGCTTCTGTCCCAGGAGGCTGTCCAGACATCTCTTTAAGGTTTTTTCCGCATTATATACCGGAATGATCACACTGTATTTTATCTGATTCATTTTCTCTGTCTCCAATGTCGGTGAAAATATCCATCACCACGTCCTTTACTTCTGAAAGCATATAAGGTTTTACCGCCCGTCTGCTGTTCCGTCCGTACTCTTTTCGAAGGGCCGCGTCGTTTTTTAATTTCTTTATCGCCGCGGCGAATGCCCTGCTGTCATCCGGGCTGCACAAAAGCCCCGTGACGCCGCTTTTTATGACATCCCGCACGCCCCGGATATCTGAGGCCACAGCCGGCACACCGCAGTACATGGCCTCCAGAAGGGCCACCGGCATCCCCTCTCTGTGGGACGGCAGTATGAACAGATCTGCCTGGTCATAAAAGTTAATAATATCTCTGCGGTAATTTACCAGGCGTATATTTGCCGCGATGCCGCATTTTTCTGCTGCTTCCTGGAGCTTTTTTAAATTTCTTCCGCTCCCGCATATTACATAATAAATATTTGTATCATGGAGCAGGGAAAGCGCCCTGATAATTGCCTTATGGTTTTTATTTCTGTTCAGCTCTCCCACAGAAAGTATCAGGAATGCATTTTCCGGTATCTGCAGCTTTTTTCTTATATTCTGACTTATTGTTTCTCTCTGCAGCCTGTCTGTATCCGCCCCGATCCCGTGAATATAATATACTCTTTTTATCGGAAACCTGCCGGCCCTGATATAGTCTTCCCGGTTCAGAGTTACAATACAGTCAGTCAGATGGGCCAGCTGCCGTTCGATCGGATAAAACAGCAGCCAGTTTTTTATCGGCGCACCTTTGTAAAAGTGGAATCCGTGCACCATATAGATAACCCGGGTTCCTCTTTTCCGCGCCTTTCGGGCCGCAATACGGGTAACCGCTCCCATGACAGGCTCATTGGTCCAGATCAGATCGTAGCTTCCCCGGTCAATGATCTTTTCTAATTCACGGGCTCCTTTTATATTACGCACAGATACGGGACTCCTGTCAAGAGGCACCGTATAAACAGCTTTTACACTGTTTCCAAGGCTTTTCCTGATTTCCTCCGAACAGCCGCTCACATCAGAGCATGCAATCTCAACTTCAAATCCCTGTTCTGCAAGGTTCCTCACATGAGGAACAAGGAATTGTACCATCATCAGATCTGTTGACGTTATAAGAAGCCTTTTACCCATGACAAAAATCATCCCTCGATCAATCTTCCTGTTACTTTATAACTCCCCGATCAGTTTCAGCACTTCCCGCTTCGAATTTTCAATACAAAACGGTATAACAACTTTCCTGTTATAACTGCCGCATTCATGCCGTAACTTTGGGCTGTTTTTCATTTTCTTAATCCCTCTTGCAAACCCGTCTGCATCGTTCGGACTGTACATAAATCCGGTTTTCCCATTTTCCATATAGTCCCGGATCCCGTTAATATTTGACGTCACGAGCGGCAGGCCGCAGTACATGCCTTCCAGCCCCGCCAGCCCCAGGCCTTCCCTTCGGGACGGCAGCGCCAGGAGATCTGTCTGTCCATAGATATCCGCCACATCTTTGCGGTATCCCAGGAAATGGACCTGATCTTCTACGCCGTTTTTCTTTGCCAGTGCAGTAAGTTCCGCCTTCTTTTTTCCCTTGCCGCACAGAATATAATGAATGTTTCTGTCTTTCAATTTTCCCAGCGCTCTGATAATAACCTGCTGATTTTTTCTCGGCAGCAGCTCACCGACAGAAAGCACCAGAAAACTGTCATCAGAAAGTCCCAGTTCCTTTCTGATACTGCACCGTTTCTCAGCCGGATGTAGCCTGCTCATATCAGCGCCTATCCCATGAATATACCTGACTCCCCCCGCATGGAACCCTTTCGCTCTCCCATAGTCCTCCTTATTGATCGTCACGATCTCATCGCAGAACCTCGACGCCCACCGTTCCACCGGATAATACACCATCCAGTTCACCGCCGGCGCGCCCTTATAAAAATGGAACCCATGCACCATATACAGCACCTTTGTCCCATTCTTCCGCGCCGTCCTCGCTGCCAGCCTCGTCACCACGCCCATTACAGGCTCGTTTGTCCAGATGATATCATACTTGCCGGTATTTATCACCTTTTTCATATCCCTGTATCCCTTCAGGTTTGTGAGGGACGCGGGGCTTCTGACCAGGCGCACTGTGTGGATCGCCTTTGTATGGCTTTTCAGTTTTTCCCGGACTTCCTTCATCCGTCCCCCGACTTCCGAGCAGGCGATCTCTACTTCATACCCGTGCTCTGCCAGGTTCTGCACATGAGGCACAAGGAACTGTATCATCATCAGATCCGTGGATGTGATCAGTATTCTCTTTCCCATAGATCCATCTCCGCTAATTTTTATCTGCTGTCCGCTCCAGCTTCTGCCGGATATATCCTTCGATCTTCTCTGCTGACAGCCCGTACTCATTCCTCAGGTACTGCTGGCTTCCCACTTTTGTACAGTATGCGTCGTTCAGGCCGATCCTGTACAGTGGAGCGCTCCCGGGGATTTCAGAAATGACTTCCGCTACAGCGGAGCCGAATCCTCCGCTGATGTTGTGCTCTTCCACGGTAAAGACCGCTTCCGCTTCCTTCGCGCAGGCTGTGATCGTCTCCCTGTCGATTGGCTTTACGGTGGGGAAGCTGTACTGGAACACCCGGATCCCGCTCTCCTCCAGCGCAGCGCATGCATCGCAGGCTGCGTCGAGGATCGCCCCGGTGGAAAATACGGCGATGCTTCTGTCTGACGTCTGATCATTTCCGTCCCGGATATCCTTTCTCTCGATCCGGACGGCTTTCCCGATCTGGAAATCCGGCAGGCTCTCATGGATCCTGCGCTCCCCTCCCCTTCCCAGTCTCAGGTAACAGGTCCCCTGGTGCGCTGCGATCGCTTTGACTGCCTCCGCGGCCTCTGTGGGATCGCCAGGCGCCATAACTGTCATCCCGGGCAGCGCACGCATGACTGCCAGGTCTTCCGTGGCGTGATGGCTCATCCCGAGAGAGCCGTATACAAGCCCGCCTCCTACGCAGATGATCTTGACATTCGCGTTGTGGTAGGCACAGTCATTGCGGATCTGTTCCAGGCAGCGGAGCGTAGGGAAATTGCCGATGGAATAGGTGAATACCGTTTTCCCGGTCAGCGCCATTCCCGCTGCCACGGTCGTCATATTCTGCTCCGCGATGCCCGCGTTCGTGAACTGGTCCGGCAGTGTCTCCCAGTAGGGTTTCAGCACCCCGAATCCCAGGTCGCCGGTCAGCAGCTCGATATTTTTATTTTCCTTTGCAAGTTCGATCAATGTCCTTACAACTGTATCTCTCATGATGTATCCTCACATTTCAGTAAAATTCGGAAGCGCTGTCAGCTATTTTGTGCCGTCTGCTGTCAGACCGGCCTTACCTTCTCGTCTGATCCGGATCTCGCCTCTGCCCGGCGCATTTTCTCCGGATAGCCGGGGAACCAGGTATAGCTGTATGTATGGTCGTTTCCGATATCGTCCCCTTCCTGCGGCAGCTGGGGATCTCTGATCCCGCCCGGGGTGTAGGGGTCTTCCACTCCCTCGGGCCTGATCCTGTGCAGCTCATTCACCGCGCAGTCATATTCCCAGCCGTCGTGCGGGAATCTGTAATGCCAGAGGATATCATTTTCCATAAAGCGGACTCCGTATCCCTTGACTGTATTCGCTATGATCACCGTCGGCTTATGTGCCGCGACCCCTGCATTTCCGGCGGCAGCCGGCACTGACTCCGCGCCCGCTGTGCCTGACTCAGCCGCTTCCCGGTATTCCTCTGCCTCCGCGAACGCGCGTTTCAGCTCTTCATGGGAATTTCCGTTGATCTCGATCACATTCCAGCCAAAGGCTCTCCATTTTGCCCCGAAGTCTTCCAGCTCCAGTGTGTTCTCGCAGAAGTCCATGGACTGCATATGATTGTGGTCCACGACCGCGACCAGGTTGTTCAGGCGGAAATGATTCGCGAACAGCGCCGCCTCCCACACGGATCCCTCATCGCACTCCCCGTCTCCCATGACGACAAAGACCCTGGGAGCCTTCCCGTCTTTTTTCAGGGCGTACGCCATTCCCGCCGCCGCGGACAGACCGTGCCCCAGGGACCCGGTCGAGAAATCCACGCCCGGCAGGTGATGGGACACATGGCCGGACAAACGGCTGCCGTCCTGGTAATGGGTTTTCAGTTCTTCTACGGGGAAGAACCCGTTCTCCGCCAGGGCTGCGTAGATCGACGCGCCCGCGTGCCCCTTGCTCAGGATCATACGGTCCCTGTCCTCCCACTCCGGGTCCTTCGGGTCATATTTCAAAATATCGGTATACAGTACGCCAAGGATGTCCGCCACGGACAGGATCGCGCCGATGTGGCTCCCGCCGGACAGATGTGTCATCTCGATCCCGTGCCTGCGTATCTTCCATGCCAGTTCTTCACTTCTCATTCTCACTTCATCTCCTGCTGTTCCCGGGATATCTCTTCCAGGATCTTCAGATCCTCCTCGTCGAGTCTCCATCCCGCTGCTTCTGTATTTGCGGTGATCTGTCCCGGGTTCTTCGCCCCGCAGAGCACCACGGACTCGGGTATGTAGTCCATGATAAACCGGATCGCCACCGCTGCCAGGCTCTTTTTGTATTTCTCCGCCATGGGCTTCATCGCTTCCACGATCTGCAGATTTTTCTTTAGCTTCTCCCCGTGGAAATTCACATAAATCTCCCGGCTCCTTCTGTCGTCCTTCCCGAATACGCTGTTCTCATCGTACTTTCCGGTCAGGACGCCCTGCCCCAGGCTCCCCCAGGTCATCGGCGTGACTGCCAGCTCCTCCTGCGCCCGAAAGATATCCGTCTCATTCTTCCGGCACGCAAGGCTGTACTCATCCTGAAAGGAGACGAAACAGCCTTTGTACTGCGCCAGCTCCTCCAGATCGCTCTGGTGGATATTGGACAGTCCGTAATATCTGATATAGCCTTTTTCTTTCATCTGTTCCAGAGTCTCCACCACAGCGCTGATCGGCGTCACCTGATCCCTGTAATGGATCTGGTACAGGTCGATATAGTCTGTGCCCAGCCGCTCCAGGCTTCCCTCCAGGGCTTTTCGGATCCATTCCGGGCTGTTGTCATAAAAGGTACGCCCGTTCTCGACCCGCACGCCGAATTTATCTGCGATGACCACCACGCTCCGCCTCGCGCCCAGCGCTTTTGCCAGCGTCCTCTCGGAGGTGCCCAGCCCGTATGTATCCGCGGTGTCGAAAAAATTAATCCCGCGCTCCAGCGCCTCGGACACGGCGTCCAGCAGTAACTTCTCCTGCACGTCGCCCCAGCCGTACTGGCCCATGGGGCATCCGCCCATGCAGATTCTCGACACCTGCAGATCTGAATTTTTTAATGTGATATATTCCATGTTCTCATCCTCTGTTCCAAATCTCGCCCGCCGACTCTAAAGGCGGGAGCTGTCCCTAATCTAATATCCTGCTTCAGGAGAGGACATTCCTCATCTGATATGCTTGCCGCTGGAGGAGACATTTCTCATCTGATATCCTGCTTCAGGCTGTCAGTCCTGCTTCCTGCCAAATACGGTACCCGCCATTTTTTCAAGCACTTTTCCGACTGTCAGGAAAAAGAGCCGGCAGTCTGTCCAAAAAGAGACCGTAGCCGCATATTTCACACGCAGCTTATTCTTCTTCGGCAGCACATGCTTCTCATACATCTCATCCGCATTGCTCCCGCCGACGATCTCGTCCAGGTTGATAAACTCGATGGAACTGTAGTCCGTGATCCCCGGACGGACCTCGTGGATCATCAGTTCCGTGCCTTTATACTGTCTCGTGTACTGGAGCAGTTCGGGCCTCGGCCCGATGAAGCTCATATTTCCCGCCAGGATCGAGAGCAGGTTGGCGAATTCGTCCAGCTTTGTCTTCCTGAGGAATGCGCCCACCCGGGTGATCCGGCTGTCATTGAGGGCGGTCGTTCCGCCGCCGATCTTGTCCGCGTTTTTTACCATTGTCCGGAATTTAAAGATCCGGAACGGCTTCTGCCGGTATCCGCCCCGCTGTGCCCGGTAAAACACCGGCAGCCCGCTGTCCGCGGCGATCAGAGCCGCGATCAGAAGCAGGATCGGCAGAGTGATGATGAAGAGGATCAACGCGAAGACAAAGTCCATCCCTCGCTTGACCACCCGGTTATAGATGCCCCTGCATCCTGTCACCAGTTCGGGCGAGATCTGGTCCGCGGTAATTGTATCATCTTTCAGCTGTCTCTCCAGAAGTTCTCTATCTGCTTTTCTCTGGCTGTGTTTGCTCTGGCTCTGAAAGGCTGTCATTGCTCTCTCCTTTTATTCCTCCGCCGGTCTCTCCCTGTACTCCGGCACGATCTCCCTGATCGCCCCGCGTATCTCCCGGCTCTCCTCAAATGCCATCTCCACCAGGCGCCGGATCTTCCTCTGTGTCTCTTCCACGTCGATCGCGCCAAGCCGCACCACGAAGATCCGGTCATTCTCTGTTTCTTCCAGGTTCTTCTCATCGATCAGGAGCTCTTCGTAGAGCTTCTCCCCGGGCCGCAGGCCGGTGAATTCGATCTTGATGTCCTTGTCCGGCACATGCCCGGACAGGCGGATCATCTTTTTCGCCAGGTCAACGATCCTGACCGGCTCTCCCATATCCAGGATGAAGATCTGCCCGTTCGCGTGGGCGCCGCACTGGAGGACCAGGTTCACTGCCTCCGGGATGGTCATGAAATAGCGGATGATATCCGGGTGTGTCACTGTCACAGGCCCGCCGTTTTTGATCTGCTGGCGGAAGATCGGGATCACGCTCCCGTTGCTCCCGAGCACATTGCCGAAGCGCACGGCCGCGTATGATGTCTCCGATATCTGCGAATACACCTGGATGATGATCTCGCAGATCCGCTTGGAAGCGCCCATCACATTGGTCGGGCGCACGGCCTTATCCGTGGAGATGAGCACCATCTTCTTCGCGTGGTATCTGCTGGCGGCCTCAGCTACGTTGAAGGTCCCCAGCACATTGTTTTTGATCGCCTCGTCCGGGCTGTCCTCCATCAGCGGCACATGCTTATGCGCTGCCGCGTGGTACACGATCTCCGGCCGGTACGTTTCGAAGATATCGTTGATCCTCTTCTTGTCCCTCACAGAAGCGATCAGTACTTCCAGATCAAGATCCGGATAGTTCTTCTTCAGCTCCAGCTGTATCTCATAGGCATTGTTCTCATAGATGTCGACGATGATCAGCTGCTTCGGGTTATGCAGGGCGACCTGCCGGCAGATCTCGCTTCCGATGGATCCGCCCCCGCCGGTCACGAGGATGACCTTGCCGCTGATGTATCGGTCGATCTTTTCCATATGCAGGTCCACCGGCTCCCTTCCCAGCAGGTCTTCGATGCTGACGTCCCTGAGCATGGAGACGTCGACCTCCTGGTTGACCATCTGGTAGATGCCCGGCAGCATCTTGATCTTGCATGCGGTATTCTGGCAGATTTCCAGCAGTTCCCGCCTCTTCTCATCTTTCAGGGTCGGGATGGCGATGATGATCTCTTCGACATTGTACTTCTTCGCCATATCCGGGATGGACTCTTTGCTTCCCACGATGGGGATCCCCTGCAGATACGTGCCGATCTTCTGCCGGTTATCGTCAATGATGCAGGGCACCTTGCGGTTCAGGTGCTTGCTGTTTTTCATCTCGCGCACGAGCATATAGCCGGCTGCGCCCGCGCCCACCACCATAGTCACCACGGGCTTTGTCTGCCAGATCACCTCGTGGTTGCGGTACGCGATCCGCAGGAACCGGTAAGAAAACCGCGGCGCGATCACGCAGACCGAGTGCAGCAGGACATAGATGAAAATATAGCTCCTCGGCACAGGATACCCGAGCAGCTTCATCCCGCAGAACTGTACGAACGTGGAAAGCGCGATCGCCACGATGGCGTTTTTCAGCTCTTCCAGTCCCGCGAACCTCCACAGGCTGGAATACAGATGGCAGAACGCGTTTATAAGAGCCGTGCATGCCACATTGATCCACATGTATTCGCACACCGAATTCCAGAACCGCGGATCAATGCTCTGCAGGCTGAAATCGAACCGGATCCACAGCGCTCCGACCATACAGCATATCGTCAAAATAATATCAAGCAAAAAAAGAGCCGCTCCTTTGATGACGGCTTCCCTGCTGCGATAAAACTTATGTATATTAACCCTCATAATAATCCCTCTGTAACACTAAAATTATTATAATCCTGCTTTTTTCACGTTTTTTTATTATAGCATATTCTAGATGATCTGTTTGCAAAAAACTATTAAATATTACGATTCAGCAATTTTTACCAGTAAACCGTTTTTTCCGGTATTTTATTTTACAAATTGTACGTATTTCAAACAAAGTTTTTTACATGCGTTTTTTATTCTAGCCCAAAGTTTCTGAAAACACAAGACTTGTGGATAATTTATTAATATTTACCAAAACGGAGCGGGTCCAAAAAAACGGGGCAGACCTGTCTGTGGTCTGCCCCCGTCCGCTGTCCCTGTCTGTCATATTCCTGTCCGTCAGTACAGCAGTCCTTTTATATACTCTTTATTCGCCTCCAGGTCGATCTCCACCACCGACATGTCCTCATATGTCCCGAACGTGTAGGTTCCTTCTTTCGGCACAGCCGCCTGCTGGGTCGTCAGATGGTCCATGCCGAGCACATCCGTGGCAATACTGTACAGTTCTGTCACGCTCATATTTGTGGACACCTGGGTCATGCAGTAATTGATCAGCGACAGCACTACCGCCGGATCCTTCATCTCCATGACTTTGTTGTAAATGCCGTAGAGCACTGCGCGCTGACGCCTCGTCCTGCCGAAATCATTGTCCAGGCTTCGGTTTCTGGCGTGCGCCAGGGCCTGGGACCCTGTCAGCGTCACATAACCGGACTGGATATCCGGCATGCCGTGTTCGCGGTAGTAAGCCGCTTCCTCTTCTGTAAGGTTGACTTTGATCCCCCCGAGCTGGTCGATGATGCCGACCAGATTTTCAAAATTAATGACAATATAGTCCTGCACGTCCAGATCGAACTGCTTATTGATCGTATTGATCGTCAGTCCGACCCCGCCATACGCAAATGTATGCCCTAGCTTGCTCTGTCCGTATCCGTCGATCTCGATCAGCGTATCGCGAAGGAAGGAGATCACGGACGCCTTGTTTTTCGCTTTGTTCAGGGACACCAGCATCATCGTGTCCGAGCGCCCCAGCTCTGCGTTGGGGTCGCGGGTATCGGATCCCACCAGCAGGACATTGACCACGTCTTCATCCTTCTGGTCCTCCCTGGCGATCTGGACGTCTTTTGCCGTCGGATCCACATCCTCCGGATCCACGATCCCCACGGAATCGCCGTACAGCCCCCACAGGATCGAGCCTACCGTGCCGCCCACGACCAGCAGGCATACGAGCAGCAGGCAGATGATAAAGGACGCCGCCTTATGTTTTTTCATCAATTTCCAGAGGCTTTTTTTCTTCTTCCGTTTTCTTTTCCCTTTTTTCTCTTTCTCCGTCTGCCCCGCAGATCCGTTTTCTTCTTTTTTCTTTCCTTCTTCTGCTTCTCCGCAGTTCTCTGTCTTCTTCATCTCATCCACTTCCCTGAGGCTCCTTTCCTTATGCAGCCGGCCGTATGCTTATCAAAACGGGATCTTCTCGAACTGCACTGTTTTCTCTCCGTTGCATATCCGCATCGGATTCGTCCTGAACAAAATATCCAGGTATTCTTTCGCACAGCTCCCCAGCAGCTCATCATATGCGTCAGCCATGCATGTCGTCCGCCGGACCGGGCTGTGCGCATCGCTTGCAACCGCACTGACAAGATTGTGGTCCAGCAGTCCGTAAGCGGTACGGCGGGCACGCCGTCCGAACCGCCCCATGAAGCTCCCCTTATTGACCTGTATCTCATATCCTGCCTTCTTCCAGCGGTATACGGTCCCCGGATCGTCCTGGACGAATTCATACCGCTCCGCGTGCGCGATCACCGGCACTGCGCCCACTTCCCGCACCCTCCTCAGGATCCGGTCCGCAAAGGCCGGATCCTCCTGGAAATCAAACTCCATGAGCACATATCTTGTGCGGTTAATGGGGAAGATCTTGCCGTCAGTCAGCAGCCTGGGGACGTCTTCTGTCGTAAATACTTCCATTCCCGCCAGGAGTGTGATCCCCGGCACTTCCTCTTTCAGGATCTCCTTCGTATCCTGAAAGACCCGGATATATTCTTTTCCCAGATAATTATCAAACAACCCGGGAATATTGCAGTGGGGCGTAGCTACGATCGTCTCTGTCCCGCTCTCATATGCCAGCGCCGCCATCTCGATACAGTCATAGATGTCCTGCGCGCCGTCGTCCACTCCCGGAAGTATATGCGTATGTATATCTATCATTGATCTATCCCTTAATAACTGACCTTAATTACAACGTGTGATTATATCACTTTTTTGAAAGCCTGTGAACACTTTCCACCTGTTTGCCGCATATTTTAAGTAACCGTTCAGCCGTCAGACTGTGCGGTTTTCCGAATGGTACAGCTGAACTGTTGCTATTTCAGCGCCGCTTCCCCTTAAAGAACGAGTACAGCGCTGTCACCGCCCTGCGCGCGGGCACGATCCGGATCCACACATGCTCAAAAAACTCCCACCAGAAATCGCCCGGACGGATCACTTTCCCCTTGCGCTTCACCTGTACGATCAGGGCAAAGATCTGTTCTCTCCTCAGCGGCCCTTCGATCTGCGTCTGGGCGTCCCCGACCATATAGTATCCTTCCGGCTTTACCTTATAAATACGGTGCATCACATACTGCCCGCTGTCCCGACGGTAAAAGACCATATCCCCTCTGCGCAGCTCCTTCTCCGGCCGCGTAAAGTAAATATAATCCCGGTTATGGCAGAGAAACGGTGACATGCTGCTCCCCGCGATCAGCATGGGCACGACCTTTCCTTCCTCCGCGATCTCCCGGAGGACAGACACATACTCTCTTGTGTCCACCTGCCTTACGGCCATCTGTCTTATGCCTTCCCGGTTTTCGTCCGCCCGTCCTGTATCTTCCTGCCTTGTGTCCATTGCTTCCTCCCTGTACGCACGGGATCCGCACATCCCGGCGTCCGGGGCGCGTCCCGTCAGAATTCCATCGCCATCCGGCTGGACTCTTCCTCGCTGAGCTCTGTCACCTGGGTCTCCATGACACGGTAGACCCTCTGGCACATATTCAGCACGCTCGGCCGGTGCGTGGTCACGATACATGTCTTATTCGGATGACGCTTCACAATGTTGCGCAGCACGGTACGCTCCGTAGCGACGTCAAGCGCAGAGGTCGCTTCATCCAGCAGCAGCACCGGGGCGTTCCGCAGCACCGCCCTGGCGATGGCGATCCGCTGGGCCTGGCCTTCCGAAAGCCCGCGTCCCCGCTCTCCCACGCTGCTGTTGATCGTATCCGGCAGCTTGGACACAAAATTCCACGCGCAGGATACTTTCAGCGCGTCAATGATCTCCTCATCCGTGGCGTCTTCCTTCACCATCCTCATATTCTCGGCTATCGTGCCTGAGATGACGGTATTCCCCTGGGGGACGTAGGCGAAAAGATGCCTTGTCTCCGCATTCATCTCAATGCTGCTCCCGTCCGAGGCGCTCAGCGTCACGCCGCCCCCCTGGGGCCTCACCAGCCCGAGGAGCAGGCGGATCAGCGTCGTCTTGCCCTCTCCCGAAGGCCCGACCAGCGCGACGATCTCGCCCGGATTTGCCTCAAACTCCGAATTCGTGATCACCTGGTTCCCCTCAGTATAGGAAAAATTCACATTCTTCATCCGCACGCGGAACCCGTGATGCGCATACTTGTCCAGCTGGCTGCTCTCCGGGATATGCACTTCCCGCGGCAGCTCCACCAGTTCCCTGATCCTGTGCGCGGACACCGCGCTGTTCAGGAAGGAGGGGATGATGGACACCACATTGCTGAACGCGGCCGACAGCTTGCTCCTCTGCTGAAGGAACAGCGTCATCGTCCCGTACGTGATATCATTGCTCCACAGACGGAACAGGCAGTATCCGAAGGCGAGGAACTGGACAAATGTCCCTGTAACAGACATCAGGATATTGGTCTTGATGCTGAACAGGTTGTATTTCAGGCTGATGTCCCGGAACCGCCTCTGCCACCAGCGCATCTTTTTGCTGTAGTGGGGGGCGATCCCAAAGGACTTGATGGTGTCAAAATTATAGATCGCCTCCACCTCAAACGACATCAGGTCAGAACTCATCTCCCGCACCTTCCTGCTGTAATCCCTCTGCTTCTTGATCAGGAACCGGGACATCAGGAGCATAAACGGCGCGCTGCCCAGGGCTATGAGGGCCATGATCCAGTCATAGTGCAGGATCACCAAAAAAGTTGCGGCAAAATTGTACACCGCGATCACGATCGTGGGGAGCCAGCTGATGGCATTGCTGCTGACTGTGCTGATATCCCCGTTAAACCGGTTCAGGATATCTCCGTTTGAGTACCGGTTCAGGGACATCCAGTCCGCATCCACGATCTTATCAAAGATATCCGCCTGGATGTCATTGTTAATGTCTATGCTCAGCTTTGCCGTGATCCGGCTGATAATGCTCCCGAAGATCAGGCTGAACACAGAGCTGGACACCATGATCACCGCCATGACCCACAGCCTGCTGGAATCATGGCCGGTAATGATATCGATCATGTATTTCCCCGCCACGCTGCTGACCAGCCCCATGGAAGTACTGATGATCCCAAGGATAAGATAAAACGCGATCGCGCCCTTGTAGCGCGCGCTGTAGCTGAAGATCCATTTCCAGTCGTCCAGGATCTCGGCAAACGTGCCGTCCTTCCATCTGGATATCAGAATATCCAGGGATTCAAAAGAAATGCCTTTATTCTGGCTCTGATTTTCTTCGTCCATGTTCCACCTCGATTCCTACCGGATGATCTTATACTTTTTCATCAGGTCCACTCTGCGGTTTCCGATCTCAATGCTCTCCCGCGCGTCGTTTCCGCCGATCCGCTTTGTCTCCTTCAGATATTTCCCGATCCTCGCCGCCCACGCCGCAGGCAGGAGGAACGGGTGATCCTTCAGGTACGCGTAGGACCTCTCCATATATTGCCTGTCAGGGAACAGTGTATGGAGCAGGGACGCGCCCGCTTTCTTCCCCTTTTTATCCTCCGTCACCGCCTGGAGCGTAATATTGCTGCTGTGCTTCCTGCTTAAGCTGGAATCCCCGAACACGCCCCCATCCAGCAGGTCTTCCAGCAGTTCCGCGCCGTCAGCCTCCAGGGATGACCAGCTGTCCGGACAGCATGCTTTTTCCGGGTCAAACTCCAGCTCTTTCTTCCCGATATCAAACAGTGCCGCAGCGAATACCTCCGCGCGGATGCTCCGGCAGCTCTCCAATATTGATTCCCAGTCTATGTCCTTTCCATACATTTCAGCGTAATATACGATGTCGCATACCTGGCGGATGCCGAATCCGCTGTGCAGGAAATGCTTGAACGCATGCAGGATCAGATAGAGCAGGTGGTCTGTATGCGCCAGTGTCCATATCTGCACTCCCCGGATCTCTTCCCGGACCAGCCTTTCAAATACGCCGTCGAACAAACGGTTCAGCTCTCCGTATGCCTTTGAATCAGACGCGAACAATTCCTTATGGAGCTCGATATGTAAAGTCCCGCCCTTTTTGTAATAGGAGACTTCTCCTTCCGCTTCCGGATCCTTGCCCGGATCCGCCATGCCCATGCCGTCCTGCAGCAAAATATCATGGCATCTCCCAAACTGGTCTGCGGGGATCAGCACATCCTCATCGCCGGAGCATCTGAAGTCAGGCTCACGGTACATGTTCCGGCAGATAATGCCTTTCACCACCACAGGCTTAAGCCCGGACTCCAAAAGCTTTCCGTACAGGAACAGGAACTCCTCTGTCTTTCTGCTCTGCAGCATCACCTGGCGGATCACCTGTCTCTTGACCGCCTGTACCTCCTGCTGCGGAAATGCGGCAAAGGCAGGGCATCCGTATACTGCATCATAAACCATGGGCAGGATCTGATGGTACTGGCACCGGCGGAATAGCTCCCGCCATTCTTCCGCTGAGATCCCGCTCTCCCAATTCACTTTTTCGCCATTTCGGAAACACCGGAGCGCTTCCAGCATTTTCCCGTTTAATGCATTTCTTTCCATATGTACCCTTCTTTTTGGCTTCCGCGCTTTTTTAGATGATCTCCAGCTCTCTTGCTTTCTGTACGGCCTGTATCCTTGTCTTGACGCCCAGTTTCTTATAGATATTATAGATATGGGTCTTCACGGTCGGGAGCTTAATGTTCATGATCTCGCTGATCTCGGCATTGCTGCACCCTTTTCCCAGATACTGCAGGACCATCTGCTCTGTGACCGTGAGCTTCTCCGCACGGTACAGGTCCTGCTGCTCTGTCTGAAGGTCCGGATAATATTTCTTCTGCCTTCCCGCCTTCCTGACGATATAACCGACCCAGTCCGGGACCGGCATCCTCAGGACGCTGCCGTATTTATATTTCTTCTTGCTCTGGTATCCGGAAGCTTCTTTCTTCTCCAGCCAGTCTCTGTATTCTTCCAGAAGCTCTGCCCCCCGGCTCCCGTATCCGGTGTAGAGCCTGACATACCGGTACGGATTGGCGACGGCCAGTGATTCCGCCACCGTCTTAAGCGCCTGCCCGCTCTCTCCTTTTTCCCTCTCCAGGATCGCTCTCTGGAACAGGCTCTCCGACAGCCAGCGCCAGTTTCCGTTGTTTTCGAAATAGGGCACCAGGGTCTGAAGGAGATCCTCCGCACGCCTGTAATTTCCCAGATACAGATTGATCTTCACCTCAGCGGCCATATAAAACTTTGTCTTCCCCGCCTCGTTTTCTATATCGCCTCCGGTCTCCCGGATCCATTTCATCAGCCCCTCTTTTTCTCCCCATTTCGCCTCTGCGAGATAGAGAAGGGCCCGCGCGTTCCACCGGCATACTGCGGACTCTTCTTTCTCGAGCATTTCCGCCAGTCTGTGTATATATGCCTGTATCGTGTCGCTGCGCTCTCTGCCGTCCGCGGCCAGGTAAGCCAGGTACATCATTCCGATCCTTTCCTGCCACGGCAGGTTCCTGTGTATCTCCGGGAGCGCCTCCAGCTTCCCGGTACTTTTTTTCATCAGCGGACCGTCCGTCTGGAACTCATACTCCAGCTCAGCGAGACGGTAGGGCATCTGGTTCACTGCCTGAAGCCTTTCCTTCCACAGCTTCCGGTATTCCAGGCGCTGGCTCTTCCCGCAGGAAAAAAGCTCTGACAGATCCCGGATCCCGCTCAGATAGGAAACCGATTCCCCGAGCATAAAATAGAGCCGGACCTGGCGCCCGGGAACGGCCTTTTCCCTGAGCAGGTCCATCCAGTCTGCTGTGGAAAGCTTCGGGTCAGCATAAGCAATGTTCAGATAGATCTCCCTGATCTTGTCCGGATCCACGCCCTCCTCTGCGGTTTCCTTCGCCAGCTTCCCGAGCTGCTGTCTGATATCCGCCATTCCTGCCGCATCCTGCCGGATGAAGTATTCCATCCATTCCAGGTAGAGAAGCTCCGGTACATGCCGGTCTCTCCCGGCATCGCCCCCTCTCTCATAATTCAGGAACGGGATCTGGTCGTAGCTGCGGATCAGGCACTGTCTGTAACTCTCCCGGTCATGAAGGTACCAGCAGCATGTCAGCGCATCCTGGATGCTTCCCTTCTCCTCATACCAGGCGATCGCTTTCGCGCACAGGTCAGGGGACGTATACTCCTCCATCGCGATGCGCAGCGCAGGCTGCACATGCCAGGTGTCCCTCTCCGGCACATAGACCATAGCCCCTCTGACAAAGAGGCGTTCTTCCAGTTCCTTCTCCGGGTCTTCCCACAGGATTGAGACAAGCTCTTCGTTCAGCCTGGGGAATACGGCCCTCTCATTCAGAAGCCTCCGCTCATCCTCCGGCAGTGTATCAAGGATCTGCTGCCGGATGTATTTCCTTATCTCATAGCGGCAGCTCAGCTCCCGCGCGGTCCAGCGGTCTGAAAGCTGTTTCTCAAGGCGGACCATCATCGCGATGCACCCCGCCCAGCCTCCGGTCAGGTAATATACTTCCCTGTATCGCAGCCCGCTCCTGCATTCCTTCAGATACCGGTAAGTCTCTGCCTCTGTAAACCAAAATGTCTCAGGCATAACGACCGCCATAACGCCGCCCCACACAAGCTCCAGGAAGTTCTCCGGCACAAGGCCGTCCACCGCTATGAGGATCCGGTCCTCTTTCGGCATATTGCGGACGAATTTCCAGAGTCCTTCATTCGACTCCGGGTACCGGCACCCTTCCGGTTTCCGCACCAAATACCAGTTCGGCCTTCCGCTTTCTCTCCTGCCTGCCGCGGAGCCGTCCTCGACCTCTTCCACAGAACAAAAGACGGCATTTACTTCAGGATGCTTTTCCAAAAGCACCCTGACTGCCGTCTTCCTTCCCATTCCGGGCATACCGCTCAGACATACCGCAAGATGTTCCGGCAGCATTTCTTCTATATGCGAAGTCTTGTCGATCGTCACTTTCCTTAAACCCATTTATCTATACCCCGTTTAAAATTCCTCCGATCACGTGGACATGGCTCTCCGACAATTCTTCCAGGCCTTCCATAATATGAGCCGCACTCGCGAAATCTCTCTTAATGACAAATACCACGCTGTCCGCATACTGGGCAAGCACTCCTGCATCTGTCAGGAGTCCTGCCGGGGCGCTGTCGAGGATCACATAATCCACTTTCTCGCTCACAGCCTCGATCACCCTCTGCATCGGCTCGCTTCCAAGAAGCCTGGAGCCGTCTTCCGTCGCCTTTCCTCCCGGGAGGAAGCAGAACTTAAACTCCTCATCCATCTCCAGATCCTTCCCGGTAAGGAGGACGTCCATCAGCTTCGCCTCCTTATTCAGCACTTCGTACAGGCCGATCCCTTCCTCCAGCCCGAGGATGCCCCTGTCGGACGGATGCCTGAGGTCGCAGTCGATGAGCGCCGCCCGCTTTCCTCTCTTCGAAAACGCAAGGGCAAGATTTACCGCCAGGGTGCTCTTCCCTTCGCCTGCCAGCGCGCTTGTCACCAGTATGATCTTAGAGTGATGCCGCCATGCGCTGTATTCCACCTTGCCGCGCACAAGCTGTATCGCTTCCTCAAATCCGGGATCTGTCTTTTCGTTGAGGATATTGAGGACATTTTTATTCTCTTTGCTCCTTTTTTTCACCGCGATCTGCGGCACTTCGCCAATACATTTCATATGGGCCCGCGTCTGGAAATCCTCTTTCTTCCTTACTGTCGTACGGCTTACCGTGACCAGCCCTGCCCAGAGCAGGCCAAGGGCCGCTCCTGCTGCCGCCCCTTTCACAAGGGGTCCCGTTCCATCCCGCGGGTTATCCGGATACGCCGGGATCCCCGTCTCATCAAGCAGCTGCATCGTCGTCCTGCCGATAATGACTTCCGCCACATCAGGGTAGCACTGGATCACAGCCTGGAGCGTCTCATACGCAGTCCCCGCATCCATATCTGTCACTGACAGCGTAAACAGGTTCGTATTCTCCTCGGCGGAAGCTGAAATCCTCCCGCTCACCGAATCTCTCCCCATCGCTTCAGCAGCGCGCTTTGAGAGGACCCCGCTGGTAAGGATATACGGGAATGTCGTGACCATCTGCTCTGTCGTCGAATTATCGTAAAACGCGTAGGACCCGCTTGTCTCGTCCCCGCTGCTCTGCCCCGCTGTGATCGTAAACGTAGCGGACGCCGTATATTGGGGCGACCATGCCATATAACTTCTGATGTAAGAAACTGCGCCTCCCACGACAGCGAGGATAAGCACCCATACCCACATACGGCGCAAAGTCCTGAAATAATCTATCAGCAGCCCGACAATATCTATCATTCCTTCTTCTGCCTGCCTGTATTCCTCATTCTGTGTGTTCATATCTGTTCCACAATCCTCTTACTCTTTCTTTTTCGTTTCATCCTTGTGACGTCGGGAAGAGAAACTTCCGTATTTCCCATATCTCCCATACCTGCCGTATTTTCCATACCTGCCATAACCGTAACCGCCGTATCCATAGCCATAGCCGTAACCATAACCGTAACCCGATGTCAGGATACCGATCTGTCCGGGCACATCGTTAAATATGCAGCCCGCCAGCTTGTTGTCCTCCCCTTCCAGGACATCGATCGAATCATTGATATATTTTGACAGTGTCTTGTTCTGCCTTACGACCAGCAGGCTCATATCCGCCCTGCGCATCCACATCTCTGTATCCGCCCTGCCTTTTACATGGGGCGCGTCTATTATGATCAGATCCATCTCCTCTTTCATCCTGGCAAGGAAATCCGTAACCGCCTGGGAAGAGAGCACTTCCATCGAACGCGGCACCTTCTCATCATTCACCAGGGCATAGATTCCCAGCTCTTTGCAGTAATGTACCGCGCCTGCCAGATTTCCCTTTAACGCGGCAGCCCCCCAGCTTTTTACCTCTGAAGCCTCCAGCCCCAGATATTCCCGGAGTGCCGGGCTCCGCAGATTGCCTTCGACCAGCAGCACCTTCCGCGGATACTGGGCCATCGCGACCGCCAGATTGACTGCCACTGTCGTCTTCCCTTCCTGCGGAGCCGCGCTGCTGATCACCAGGATCTTCGCATTTTTCTTTTTCTGGTGGTAGAGCAGCTTTGTCCTGATCTTTTTGATCGTTTCACCGAACCCAAAGCTGACGGACGGCTCTGTGATCCACAGCTTCTTCTTTTCCCGCCTCAGCATTGACTTGAAATCTTTGTATTTCCGCTCATGATAGATTGTCGCATACAGCGTCGTATCCAGCTTCGTCTCGACTTCCTTCTCATTCTTCACTGTATCTTTAAAATATGAAAGCAGGGCAAACAGAACGATCATGGCTCCCGCGCCTGCAAGGAACCCTTTTTTCATCATCGCGTTCCCCTGGAATCCGACGCTCGGGGCTGACGGATACCCCGGCTCCTCGAAAACTTCAAGGACCACCTCTCCCAGGACATTCTGCGCCACTGCCGGATACTGTTCAAGCATCGTATTCAGGAGCTGGAATGCCGTAGTGGGTGAATCCGCTGTGACAGAAACCGTAAGAAGATTCGTCTCCGGCACGATCGACACGTGTACAGTCCCCCCGAATGAATCCTGCCCCAGCTGTTCCGCCACCAGCTTCTTCAGCACATCGCTGTCCAGCACGGTCTGGAACACCTCGGCCAGCCTCTGCGTCTGGCTGAGATTCGCATATGCCCCGGTATTGCTCCCCTTTGCCGATACGACAAAAGTCGTCTGGGAAACATACTGGGGATGATAGGTCACATAGGCCCATACATATGCCAGAAAGGCTGCGGAAATCCCTACCAGCACAGCCACCCAGATATTCTTCAGTACATCGTGGATGATAGCAGAGAAATCAGCTCTGACATATTTGTCCACGCGCGGCGCTTCCTGCGATGTCCGCTCATCTACATCTCTTTCCCGCTGTTCCATTATTCCCTGTATTCCTCCCCTTGATCATCTTACAACTACTACCAGCCTGCTTTTCCCCACAGCCGTACGGCTTGTAACGGTATAATCCACATAATAGGTGCCTGCATTGGCCGTATCTACGGTTGACTGTATCGTAAGCTCGCCTTCCACATCTGCCCCGGCATAATAATCCGATGGGTTGAACGCTCCGTTCACGCCTATATACACAAGATAAGAAGACAGCGTCACATCGATCCTTTCCTCTGACGGATCATAGACTTCCAGCACGGTCGGCAGATACGATGTGCGCCCCGCGCTGTCCATCACCCGGAATTCCACCTGGTATGTACCCGGTACGGAAGACGTGACGGCCCGGTCCAGTGTGTATTTGATCTTATTTGTCAGGTCTCCGTCCAGGGTGCTGCTGGCAGTGATGCCCTGGCAGATATTGAACTTCCCGTTCACCGGGAACCTGAGCGGTGAATCAAGAGCAAATACCGGCTCCTGATAGTCTGTATACTGCATCACACGGCTGTAATAGCCTACATTTCCACTGCTATCTACCGCCGCATAATTCACTGTCCGTTTCCCCTCGTCGTCAAACTCTGATATATCCTGCACGACAAGCGAATCTGTCACATCACCGTCCCTGCTGTCCTCCGCCTTCATACCCTCGAGCAGCTTCTCCTGAGGATCCGCGACACTGACCTGGATGACTTCGTCTCCCCCGGAGATGACAGGCGGCGTATGGTCCGTCATCACTCCGGCATAGATCCTGCACCCGGCATATACCACAGCGGAAACAAGAAACAGGATGATGCTGAATATTTTTATCTTCTTCATTATATAATACCCTTGCTTTCTCTATTTCATTGCTCTATACAGTATAGCGTCTGTCGGATGAGAACGCAATAGCTGAATTTACCATAAAAACAGAAGCGGCCGGGCATACCCATGGCAGACCGGCCGCTTTTTTCTTCTTTTTATCCCGCTGTATCATAGGTCCTCACCATCATTATCCGGCTCCCCTTTGCCGAAAAATGCGACGGATATACAGTCGTTGTCCCATTCCCCTCCAGCTCCTCGATCTTCGCCGTGTACGTAATGCCTCCCAAATACTCATCTTCCTGGACGAATTTATAAAAGATCCGAATACACGGGATATCCCGGTCTGTCAGATTCGTCACAGTTACGCCGTTATCCTCTCCCACTATAATCCCCAGCTCCGCAGACATCATATCAAACTCGTCGATATACGCGGTCTGGCTCCCCCGGTACAAAACGGCGCCGGACTCATAAGGAGTCCGCGAGCTCTCCAGTACGGAAATACCCGAACCCGCAGGAAGATCTGATATCTCAAAATTCAACTGCTTCCCACCTACTTCCAGATTGATACTGCTATACTCTACATTCTCCCCCTGGTTCTGCACATGGATGGCAAAGATATCCTCCACATCCTCATCGCTTCCGTCTTCAATGTATACTCCTGAATAACTGTCCACCCGGTCGATCACAAGCTGGGTCCCCGGGACTGTATACGGCAGGCTCATCTCCTCCCGTATATCGGGGTCAAAGCCAATCGCAGAGTTCTCTCCGGAGCCTGTACCGGAAGAGCCTGCGTTCCCGCCGTCTTTAGCCTCTTCCCCGCTCTTTGCGCCGTCATCCCCGGCAGAGTCCTGGGCCTCTCTCTTCTCCCCCGCCCGGTCTGTATCCGCCGTCTGACGGTCTCGCCCGCTATTCTCTTTTCCATGCCCGCCTTCCAGTGCCCACCATACAGCAGCACCGGCCAGAAGAGCTGCCGCGCATACCAGGATCAGCACTTTCCCGTTCCGGGACAAAGGCGTCTTTTTCTTTCCGCTTTCCCTTCTAGACCTGTTTTTTTCTTTTCTGTTCATGCTTTCTGCCCTTCCTTTTCTTTTTTCTGCACGCTCCGGCACGCGTCCAGGTAGCATTTTGTCATCCGGCACCGATATTCCGGCACTTCGGTAAAAGTATCCGTCTCCGTCAGCACCATGGCCGCGCACGCCTGGCATTGCTTTCTCAATGAGCAACCGCTGCACTCAGCCGGCAGCCTGATCCCGCCGACAATATCCGTAAGTTCTTTCCATGCATCCTCAAATCCATCCCGAAACGGATACGTCACAGGCCGCGTCATCATCCCGCAGGGAAGCATACGGCCGTCCCATGTCATCCAGAAGGCGCACCTCCCCGCAGCGCATCGGATAATGTCCCCTTCGGATACGAGACACCCGTCAGGAGACTCGTCCATCGCTGCTCCGCCTTCTTCCAGCTGCTTAAGGTACATCGAAAACTTCTCATCCCCATTCTGCAGCCTGACGACCTCCGCCGCCGCGAGAGCCGCATCTTCCGGCGTAAATCTGTTATTTTGTCCCGCCATATGCGTATCCCTTCGGAGCGGCGGGAACATATAGGTACTCGCCTGCAGCATCAGCCCGCTCTCCTTTGCAAACCTGATCATCTGAGGGAGTTCTTCTATATTATAAGGCGTTACGCTGCAGTTCAGCTTGACCATGATCCCTGCTTCCCGGAGCATACCAAGAGCAGTGGTCATCTGAGTATATCCTTTTGGATTGTGGCAGAGCCGCCCGTATGTCTCATCGGACGCGCCGTAAAGTGTAATATTCATCCTTCCCGGCGGATTTACGGCAAGCCATTTTACGGTATCCGCGTCGATCATAGTCGCATTGGTATTGATACTGATGACAAATCCCATAGACGCAAGCTGCTCATACAGCTCCCTGAACCCGGGATAAAGGAAAGGCTCCCCTCCCGTCAGCAGCAGGAACAGCATCCCTGCTTTTTTCGCTGTTTCCGCAATGTCCAGCCATTCCTCCACTGTCCGCAGGCGGCCTCCGCTTTTTTCCATATCGCTTTTCGTCATACGCACATAACACATTTCACAGCTCATATTGCACATCGGTGTCAGCTCAAATGTCCCGCTGACAGGCGTATGCGAAACCGCGCTTCTGCTATACAGATACTTTACGATCCTCGGTTCAACTAATTCCGGTATCATTCATTCACGCTCCAGTTCTTTTTTCAGTATTTCGACAGCTCCGCGGTCCGGCAGGCACGACAGCATCCACACCGGAACGCTCATGGACAGATCTGTCAAAAGATCTATGATCGTCTCCCGGTAACTGTCCTCCCAGCTTCTTACAACAGTCTCACTGTATATCCATTTAAACGCTTCTGCAGGGCGCAGTCTCCGCAGTTCATTCCTGTCGTTCTTGCGCAGCACGACAATCGCTCCGACAGGCGCGCTCTCATTTCGGAAGATCCTGGAAGACCCTGCATAGGGAAGCCCCCATGCTTTCCATATCCCTCCTTCTTTTCTGAGGACAGCCCGGTCGCCGTTAATAATCTCCGCTCCCTCTGTCCTTCTCCACAGGTCCGCCTGCGTTGATTTTCCTGTGCCGGAAGGAGCCGTAAACAGGATGCCTTTTCCCTGCCATCTGATAAATGATGTATGGAGAAGCGCGGCCCGCAGGGTAATGCAGATCTGTTCCAGGCGCATCAGCTGAAAGAGATGTCCCATATTCCCGCACAGCTCCCTGTCCTCCTCCAGGATCAGGCATACCATTTCCTCCGGCTCCTCCTCATCCCAGTACAGCCATGCATAAGGCTTGACCCTCACAGACAGAAAATGCTCTATACAGATCCTGGTCCCTTTTCGGAACACATGGATATCCGAACTGTGGATCAGCTCACCCTTATTCTCCGGCGGCTGCCTGCAAAGTTTAAATTCTGTCACTATATCCGGTCGGCCTCCACAGCGGAACTGCAAAAACTGTTCCTGCTCCGCAAACGGGAACGGGACCTTCAGCTCAATGACGCGCCCTGCAATCCTGTATTTTCTGCTGTGCATAAACCTCCGACACCTCCTATAAAATGAAAGGGGCTGCCGTGCTGACGGGTCACCTGCCCGCACGACAGTCCTCATGTCCGAACGCTCTTGCGAACGCCTACGATGCAAATACGCTGTTTGTACCATCCGGAGTATTGTAGCATCCGATGATCATATTATCCGGATCTGTAATCATCGAACACTGATCAGAATCTATAAACAAGGTAGTTATGCCATCATTCAAAATGAATTCACATCCCGCCGTTTCATCTCTGAGGTTTGGCTTTCCAAACGCATTTCCTCCTGCGACAGTAGTGTCACCGCATGCAGCTACATGCTCGGCAAGTGCAAAGCTCTCTACAACCACGATTGGTTTCTGATATTGTTTCTTCAACTCTTATACCCCCTTATCACTACCATCTGCTGAGCCATGACGAGAATCCGTTCCAGATTGAATCCCAGAGAGAATTCACAGTCTCTACGATCGTATCAATGACCGTACCGTGCCCGCTGTTTCCACTGTCGCCGCTGTCAGGTTCTGACGGTGCCTCCGGCACAGATGGATTGTCAATGTCAACGTCTCCCTCAGCGGTACCAGGTTCGATGGTTTCCTCTGTGTAAGCCAGTGAATCAAATGATTCCACATACGACATCAGCGCCGACGTCGTCATCAGTGCAAAGTTCTGCGGATCATCAACACCTGTGACGCGGACCTTTGTGACAGCGATCATTGCATCGCCGCTGTTGTATATCATTACGTTTCCATTCTCATCCGGTGTGATCTCATAGTACATATCTGTGGCGGAATTCACAGCGATATCTTTCTTTCCATCCTTGTCCGTCACTGCCACCTGGGAAGCTGCTCCGGCGGGCGCCTTAAGTCCTAGAAGCACCTTATCATACTGTGCCTGTCCAATATTGAACGCAACTCCTGTCCCCGACGCCAGGTAGACCTCATTCTTCGGTCCCAGGTCTTCATAAACTCCAATCTCTGTTGTTGATCCGTTACTCTTATCAATGTACACGGATCCCGCTGTTTCCGGAATATTGCCCACAGAAACTGTACCGAATGTCTCCGCATCGAGCAGTTCATCCCGCACCTCTTTTATCACGGCATTGGCTTCTCCTGCCTGCTCATATGCTTCTGATGCAACCGCATCCTCCTCACTCATCGGATTATAAACGCGGATCGCATCCAAATAGAAGGTGCTGTTTCCTTCCTTATCCGGAAGGACTGTGATCGTAACATCGTATGTATCCCGCACGACATCCTGGAAGCTGACTGTCGGAATCTGGTAAAGACCATTCTCTCCTGTAGATGTAAATTCGTTATCTACCAGAGCAGTATAAATTTTCCCGTTCTCCTGACCTTTGATCTGTACGATCACCTGACCGGAGGATGCCGTTGTTCTGGTGTAGATGTCCAGTCCGGTTCCTGTAAACGTAAACTTCGCAGTCGCACCAGACTCTGCGTAGTGAGCGCTTCCGTCGCTGTAGTTCAGGTTGCCGTCATAGGCAGCGTCTGTACCATATACTGTGTTCTCGGATCCCTGCGTTTCTCCGGCATCTTTTCCTGCGGATACAGTCGTCCAGTTTCCAGTATATTCGATGGTTGTATAGCCGTCCTGTTTTGTCTGTGTTCCGTCACCGCTTGTTGTATATCCGAAATCGTCTTCGTAATATACGCTGGTGGCAGGAAGGAAACTTTCTGCCTCCCAGTAATTTCCACTGTTATTGCCAAATACATATCCCGTATCTACAGAAGCCCAGTTAGTCGTCTGCGGCTGATAAGAGATGCCAGAACCTTCCACTGCAAAATATCCATCTGCGGAATCATATACAGCGGCATTATTGTGGGCATTCGGCTCGCTCTTTACATACCGTGCGCCGGTCTTGCTGATTTCTACCTTCTTGCCAAAGTCAAGGACATGTGTGTTCGCTGCGATCGTAACTTCAGGACTTTCAAATCCTCGTACCAGAGTCTGCGCTGTATTGTCTGTGTAGATCGCAGATTCATCCGTATTTGATGTCATATCTGTTCCGGCATGCAGTGCCTGGACCTCAAACTTCACAACCAGCTTTGCACCCGGATGCTCGGGAGCAATGTAGTTATCCGCATAATCGAAGCCAGTGACATCAACTGTAGATTCTCCAGCATTTACAGATGCGCTGATTCCCTCTGTTGAACCTGTACTTCCCCATGCAACCTGACTGTCGTTTGTCTCTTTAGTTCCGGTTACTACTGAAACAGAAACATCTTTGTCCGTCATTCCTGCCGGCAGCTTAAAGTTAGCGGTATCCACAACATCGCGAAGGAGTGCATCACTATTAAGCGTTACGCTTGTTCCACTTGTGGAAGAGTCGTGCTGAACTTCTTCAAATACAGCGTTCAGCTCATCTGCATTTGAAGCGGTCTTGTAGTAGCCGCGGGAGGGGTCGCAGTCGAAGTTGTTGGTAATACCTGTATATCCAAAAATAGGAATTCCAATCCATCCCACTCCCAAGTCTGTTGCCTGTAAAGAATTGTTGGAAACAAGATGCATAAACCGATTTGCTTTATCCTCATCGCTAATGCCTGCAATACCATTCCAGCCATCCCAGTTGTCCTCTAGCTCGCCCAGATAGCCTGTCTCTGCGCCATTAAAAATACCAATCGTATAAACAGTAGCTCCCTTCGTGTTTTTCATCTGATATGCTGCGCTAATTGCGCCATCTGCAACACCGTCAGAAAAAGTATTGGATTCTGTAGGCACACCATCCGTAAACAGTACAACTACCGATTTTCTTCCTTCGGTTTTATTCGGAAGCATATTATTCGCCCGTTCCATACCGGAATCAGTATTTGTCGCACCGGAAGGCCTGTTTGGCAATCCACTTATCGAGTCTACATATTGCTGGTAATTATCTTCTATACTACCCAACTCTGCCAAAGTTGAACTGCCCGATCCATATGTAACGATTCCCAGCCGATGTTCCACATCGCCTTCCTGTCCATCTAATTCCACAGAATCATCATGAACAGCATCAATAAAATTCTCCACCGCAGTCTTTAGAGCAGCCTGTCTGTTTCCACTGCCACTAAAAGGATCTGCCATACTCCCCGACTGATCCAGCACAAGAACAATATCCAGCGCCTGTTTTTCCGTCACGGTTGTGGTAGTTGTCTGGCCTGTTGCATATGCCTCCAGTGTCAGCTCATAATTACCGTTGTCCTTCAAAGCTATACTCTTGCTCAGCTCCAGCCCATCGTTAGCTGCCTGTACCGTCGGTTCCTGTGACTCATCCTGTGGGTTTGCCGCATTTGCCGGAAGAACCATCCCAACTGTCATAGTACAGGCAAGAAAGACAGCCAATAAGCCTTTTTTCTTCTTTACCATTCCTCTATTTCCTCCTTATTTTTATTTTCGCCAGCCCCTAATACCCACTGACTTATTCTCCCTTCGTAATTAGCAAACTAACTATTCCGTTTATACGTAATAAAGTGACGGAATATTTTTCTGCCGACAGTCAGATAAATTTCAATTTACCTGACTCAGCCTCGCAATTTACTGCATACTTATGGAATCCTAAATATTGTACCACTCAGAAAATTAATTACCTCATACGGAAGTATTATGTTTTCGCCTGCTTTTTCCGCATTTTTCCTTCATGGGCACCTATTTTTTACTCAGGCTTACCCCTCGCGCATATTTTTGACATTTTTTACGCCAACCTTGCGGATTTGAAGTATGTTTGTTCTTGTACAGGGATCTATCCGATGCGCATTTATCAATCAAACCAAAAGGAGGTTTCTCATGAAAGCAACACTTATCAATGAAATTTGCGACCTAATGAAAGCCCATCTTACGGATGAGCAGAACAATCTTCTGCGAATGAATCTCCAGAAAGTATTTCGTCAGTTTAATATTCCTGACAGTTCACCTTCCCTCAGCGAACAGGCTCAGCAGGTGAACATGAAGCTGTTGAATCTTTTCATAGCCGCCAAGCGGATCGAGGGCTGCTCTGAAAACACCTTGCAGTACTATTCTTCGACTTTACTGAAAATGATCAATTCGATCCAGAAAAATGTGTGTGAAATCGAAACAGATGATATCCGCTTTTATTTATGCAGATACCAGGAGATGCGTAATTCAGGAAAAGTGACCATAGACAATATTCGGCGCATTATGTCTTCTTTCTTCATCTGGCTGGAGGATGAGGACTATATTTCCAAAAGTCCTGTGCGCCGCATCCACAAAGTCAAAACAACTCAGTTTGTAAAAGAGACTCTGACTGACGAGAATCTGGAGAGCCTGCGGGATCAATGCCGCCATCCCAGAGACCTGGCGATCATCGATCTCCTGATCTCCACCGGGATCCGTGTGGGAGAGCTGGTAAACCTGAACCGGTCTGATATTGATTTTAACAGCCGGGAGTGCATTGTCCTGGGAAAAGGGGATAAAGAACGGAGAGTCTACTTTGACGCGAAAACGAAAATCCATCTCCAGCAGTATCTCGCAGAACGGGAGGACACGAACAGTGCGCTTTTCGTCGGGCTCCACTCTCCCTGGAACCGCCTGTCGATCGCCGGTGTGGAGCGGTTTTTATCCAAGCTCGGCAGCGCCTCCCATGTCAACCACGTCCATCCGCACAAATTCCGGCGGACCATGGCCACTATGGCTATCGAAAAAGGCATGCCTATCGAACAGCTCCAGAAACTTCTGGGCCATACACAGATAGACACAACGCTTCATTACGCGATCGTAAATGAAAAGAATGTAAAACTGTCACATCAAAAATATGTCTGCTGACAGCATCGGCATACCTCTTGCATTGATCCTGTCATGCTCATCATACAGCCGGCTGCCGCCGGGATAACAGCCGGCTCCTCTACTGATAAAAAGGTATATAAAAATCGCCGATTTTTCTGAAAAAACGGCGATTTTATTATTTTCTCCGACCGGTAGCAGCCTCCGGGAACCTTCTGAGGGGAGTCAGATAAATAACGATTTATCTGACTCATATCCGCCACCCCCGCTTCCCACGATCTTGCCACTGAGATACAACGGAACAGTCGATTTCTCCCCGAATTTTTGTGGATTTTCTCCCTTTCCCTATATTTCCGCACACAATTATGCTATAATAACGTACAAAAAAAGGAGATGTGTAATATGCCACAAATCAGACCGATTACAGACCTTCGCAACACCAATGAGATTTCGGACATCTGCCATGCCCGCCGGGAACCGGTTTTCATCACGAAAAACGGGTACGGCGATCTGGTGGTGATGAGTATCGAAACCTACGAAGCAATGGTGGAAAATGCAGCGATGGACACCTCGATTTCAGAAGCAGAGGCCGAGTTCGAACGGAATGGACAGCTCCATGACGCAGGGGAGGCGTTGGCTTCTTTGAGGAGGAAGCATTTTGGATAAATACAGCGTCAAATTGATGAGCCGGGCGCTGCGGGATTTGGACGGCATCTATGATTATATCGCTCACACACTGTTGGAGCCGGAAACGGCGCTTAATCTGGTAGATCGGATCGAGGATGCCATCCTCTCGTTAGAGACAATGCCCCGTCGCTGCCCGGAACGGAAACAGGGTGCCTATGCTAATCGGGGATACCTGCAGCTTTTTGTAGAGAACTACACCGCTGTTTTTCGGATTGACGAGACAAAGAAAACAGTAATCGTGGTGACAGTCCGCTATTCCCCAAGTGAATTTTGAACTGAATCCACCATTCATTCCTTCCGATAAAACACCTCCCTTCCGGATGTAGTTTTTTACTACATCCGAAAGGGAGGCGCAAGGTCAGCTTATGCTGTCCGTTATGTCAACCTGTCCGCTGCGTCTATACGGATTCTCCATCAGAAATACTGTTTCGGATATCCTCCGGGAGCTTTTCCATAAACTCACCGTAATATTTTGCCGCGTACTTTGCTTTTTCGCAGAGATAGACCGGCCGACCGTCAAAGGTTCCTGTTTCGTTGTACACCATTGCCGCACAGGAGAAACATATCGGCCGATTCACACAGTTGGCGCATACCGGACTGTACCTCAGCTGTTCCGTCCAGTCCACCACCTTCTTCCAGGCTTCCTTCATCGTGTGCTCTTCTAAGCTGATCTTCGGGAAATCCATCATGCCGCAGCCGCTTAAGTTTCCCTGCCAGTCCACCCAGTAGCTGCACCGGCCGGACAGACACCCCATCTCCCGGGGCGGTTTCGAAGCGGCTTCGGCAAGGATTTCAGGAGTCAGTTCTGTAAAATGCTGCGCATTGTGGGCCAGAACGGCAAATTGCTCCGGAGGGAGCTGTTTCCAGTCGTTCAGCACCTGATAGTATGCCGCTTCCTCCGGCGCGAAACGCCCTTCATAATCCCCCGACTGTCCGGTTCTGCGTACAGGAGGGAACATATAGGTAGCCGTGCGGAGGGACTTGCCGTATCCTGCCGCAAACTCGATCATCCGATCCAGATCAGCCACATTATCGGGCGTTACACTGCAGTTGAATTTGTAGCGTATCCCGTTTTTCTCAAGAAGTTCTACTCCCCGCCTGACTTTATCGAATCCATGGGGATTTCCGCACAGCCTTCCATAACTTTCATTTGTCCCGCCATACAGTGTAATATTAATGCGGATTGGCCTTGATTCTTTGAGCCATTCAACGGTTTCCTCCGTTATGCAGCTGCCATTGGAATTAATGCTTACCAGCATACCCATTTTGCACAGGGCGCTGTAAAGTTCCCTGATATGCGGGTACAAAAAAGTCTCGCCGCCTGTCAGAAGCGGATACAGTGTCCCCGCCTCCTTTGCCTGGCGGGCAATATCCAGCCAGAATTCAAGCGGCATAAGACCGCCGTTTTGTTTTACTTCTTCCGGAGTTTTACGCACATAACACATTCTGCAGCTGAAATTGCATATCGGGCTCAATTCAAAAGCCCCAGTCAGCGGCACTCTGTTTCTGGCAGAATAATCATAGATTCTGTCCTTAATCGTCGTCGCCATATATGATCACACCATCCTTTACCAACCGTTCTTTCAGACATTGAACCGCTTCCCGATCCGGCCTGCATGTCAGCTGATAGACCGGATACAGTTCCATAAGTTCCAGCCATAAAGACTGTATTTCCGTCAGTTCCTCACAATTCCACACATCAGACACTGTCTGCTCCATTAATAGTTTAAGCGCCCTGGGCATCCGCATTCTCTCGATCCGGTTCTCGGGTCCCTGTTTCAGAATAACCACTGCTCCCAGCGGCGCTTCCTCATTACAGTACGCCGGACTGCTCCCGTCTACCGGATATCCATATGTCATAAATTTCCCGCCACTCTGTCTGATGATTGTCCGGTCATTACTGAGCAGCTCCGCATTTTCGTATTTATTCCACAGCCGCGCCTGGGTTGTCTTGCCTGTCTGGCTTGGCGCTGTAAACAATATCGCCTTTCCGCATATTTTTATTCTGCTGGAATGAAGGATTGCCGCCTGATATCTGATCAGGAACTGCCGTATGGGAAACAGCTGGAGGACTTTGCCGATCTTCCGTATCATACGCGGATACTGCCGTTCATTAACATAACAGGAAATCTCTGAAAAATCCGGCGTATATCTGATGGTGCAGCAATCTCCGACGGCTTCCTTTCTGCCCGACGCGTAAAAATATTTTTCATCCCTTTTGTACCGCATCAGCAGGTCATGTCCGCATTCTCCGCGGGGCAGGACAATCTGACTGTTCCGAAAAAAAATATCCGCGCTCGCGTCAGCGCTGTCTGTCTCGTCAAGAAAGGGGCGGTCCGCGTCCGTTATCTCCAGCGGTATTTCCGACCGGAACCGCAGCCGGACTCCACCTAATAATAATGTGTAGTTAAACTGTTCTCTGTTCATTTTCGCTATTAAAAACGGGACCGGCCGGCATCTCTGCCCTTCCGGTCCCGAAGACCTGTTTAATTGTTCGTATTATGACGTAAGCATCGGAATCTCGCCTGAGCTGTAATAGCATGTACAACTTGTGGAATCATTCCAGTTATCAGGCTGCGGAACGCTGCTCCTGCTCATTATGGATAATGGCTGCGCGTATTCCTCGCAGATCGCATGCCCGTCATACGGCATTGGCGCCAGTGAAATAATCGTCGTGCATCCCGCTGCGATCGCGCTGTCCAGCTCGTATTCATCAAACTCAATCATCGGCTTTTCATATCCTGCCTTCATCTGTTTCACCCCCTCTACTCAGCGACAACCGTGTAGGTCTCGCTGGCTGTTCCGGCTTCATCATAAGCAACAATGCTGTAGATCGTCCCTGCCGTCACATTTTTCTGAGAATACGTATATTTGTTTTTGCCTTTCATCGTCTTCGGCTCGACTACGTTTCCGTCAATCTCAAGCCTTGCCACATCGTCTGACGTAAGTACGGTAACGGTTGCCTTCAGGTTCTTGCTGCCGTAACTGCATGTGATCCTGATGTTTTCCGGCACAAAGGAAGCCGCCTCTTCGCTGTCTTCCTCTTCTTCATCCCTGTCGGAGAAGAATCCTGACGGAACCAGATACAATGTCTGCGCGTCAATTCCGTTTGCCTTAATATCTTCTGCGTAGCCCAGATCAAACTCATAATCGCCTGTTACCTTAATGTTGGTAAGGCTGACCAGACCATCCACGCCTGTGATTGCAACCGTACCTACATATGTGCCGTCCGCTTGTCTTTCTACCGTAACCTGGTCGCTGATGTCGTAGTAGCAGTCTGTACTGTTGTTCACAGTATATTCTTTCTCTCCTACCATAACTTTCGCCGGTGTTTCTGCCGGAGATTTCATTCCCAGATACAGATCATACCGCTGGGAATCCCAGTTTACAAGACTGAACGATACATTATACCAATCCCCGTAAAGATAAACTTCTTCATTCGGGCCGAGATCCATGTATGTTTCCAGATCCATTATATCTCCGCCCATCTCTGGATCATCATATTTATCAGTCAGAGTAAATATCTCATCTCCGTCCTGTCCCTCTTCACTGTCAACAGCCAGTTTTGAATGGATATTGATTACAGATGTATTCGTCTCTCCGTCCTGTGCGTACGCGCTCTCAGCAGTCTCATTTCCCTTCAGAGGCTCATAGACCCGAATGCCGTCCAGATAGAAGTCTGCTCCGGATTCGTCGCTTCCTTCTACCATATCGCCATTTTCATCTTTATATCCGTTGACCGGAGTCCCCTGTTTATAGAGATAGACCCTTACATGGTAATTGCCGTACTCAAGTTCACTGTTGTTATAGATCGGAATATTATAAAGTTCTTCCGCTCCAGCCACATCTCCGATAATGCGGGTGTTAATATACTGTACATCCGCCTGCTCATTTGTAACGGTATTGGTTACTTTAACCTCGATATAGCCGGTCGTCGGCAATGTTCTTCCGTAAATGGCAGTTCCTGTTCCCGTGAAATCATACTCAAAGGCTGCTCCTGCCGCGCCGTTAGCGCATGCATGTCTGCTCGTCCCATAGCTGTCGCCTGTATTCTGCAGATATAATGCATCTGTTCCATAAGTGCTGTCTGATGCGTCTCCGACATAGCCGGTCTCCTGATTGCCGCCGGCTGCGCTGCCTTCTCTTACCCATTTTACAATCTGGTCGTCTGTCTGGCCGGAATACTGGATCATGCCGCCGCTGATCAGATTATCCTCATCGGTAGTACTTCCGAAGTTCTCTTCGTAATACATTGAAGTTGCCGGAATGATCTTAATCGTTCCATTGGCAGGGGCACTCACAAGATCTTCTCCGCTTTTCGCCACAGCGGTATATGTAATCTCTTCTATTCCGTTCAGCTGTTTCTCCAGCTTGTAAGTAATCGTCGAATGATCCCCGCTCAGTACGGCTTTCCCATACTGACCGCCTGAAATCCCCGTTATCTCATAAGAATCTCCGCGGCGCGCGTCGTTTGAAATAATTCGCTCTGCGGAAATACTGATCGGGAGACCGTAATCAATCACGATCAGATCGTCCGCCGGCTGGATACTCGGGTTCGGAAGTTCCGCGTTGAGATAGTTCTCGCAGACAAAGTGAATGGTATCTGTACCCGTAGCAGATCCCTCCGCCGTCACTTTCATACTCTGGAATCCATCTGCCGCTTCAGCCTGGCTCTGGTTATAAGCATCCGACGTATAGCTGAATTCCGGAGTAAGGTATGCTTCCGTCGCTGCTCCCGGATCCGGTTCATCCTCTACAACATAGTAGGTGCTGCCTTCAATGGCATCGAGGAAGGTTGCCGTCTCCCCGTTTTTCAGAGTGAAATGGCCGTTTCTGTCCGTAGCGCCGGGCTCTGTCCCTTCCACTCCTTCTTTGCTGCGGTAAAAACTTGCATTTGCTACCGGTTGACCATCTTTATATAAAGTAAATCCAAAATCCCAGCCATTAACCGTTTTCTGCTCATCCTCTGTCAGATCGTCTATCTGTCCGTCCGGCGTCTTTGACTTGGTGATTTCTTTCGTCACGGATACCGTGTCTTTCTGCGGCAGGTTGAACTTGATCAGACAGTTGCTTCGTCCCTGGCCGCGCTCCATATAATAAATCTTCAGCGTATGCTGTCCGTCGGATGCAAATCCGGTCAGATTCGTTCCCAGAGCATCATACAGATTGGTCTGCTCCATAGAACCTTCTTGCGCGTTTTCCATGCCGGGGTCTGTCGCCATATCGCCGATCATGCCCGTCTTTCCGCCGTCATCTGTATTTTCCCCATATGCAGGCGCTGTAAGCTCTACGGCACCGGTTTTGAAATTAATCGTTCCCAGAACCGCGTCATGGGTTCCTCCGATGTCCAGCACAAGCGTGTCGTCCACATATACCCACACGTCGTCGTCGCCGGAGAACTCAAAGGTGATCGGATTGCCGTTGGCATCCAGACCATCGTCCGTCATCTGGAAGTTTACGGACGTCACCATTCCAAATCCCCAGTTTTCACCGCCGTCAATCTCATATGAGGTTACTTTATCGTCTGAAACGCTCTCCTTTGCAGAGTGTGTAGTTGTTTTTAATCCGCTGAACGGGAAGAAACCGGTTGCCCAGCCGCCGCTTACGCCTGAATTAGCGTGGGCTGCGGGCCTGTCCGCGATTGCCATTTCAGCCTCATCTGCAGGCTCTCCGTTAAAATATACCGCGTTCGCGTCGCTGTCCAGCGTGTAGTATCCGGTCTCCTCATTATAGACGAAAGGCACCTTCACGTTTTCATAAACGTCTGTATACTCATCATTGCTTCCGTCTGTGGCAAAGAGCGGCGCCGCATTCACCGCGTCACTGAAAGGAACGTTAGCGCTCTCGCCAAGCTTATCCGCCGCAAGGCCGGAATAGATATAATAATTCTGCTTTGGTTTATTGTATTCATCTCTGTCATCCACCCAGTTGCTGAAATTCGGGGAATTCTGTTTATTTTCCCCTGCGGTGAAGTAGAAGCCCTTGCCTTCATAGCCGCCCTGGCGCTGCTCGTAGAGGGTAATCTGGGTATATTCGTTGGTCGTATGACCGATCTCCCTGTAGGAATTTCCGTCATGGTAATAGAGGGTGTAGGTTGTTACATAGTCAAACCATTCCCAGCTTCCCGTCCGGGTATAATATACCTTATAGTACTCGTTCCCCACTTTGTGCCAGTAATTACTTTCTCTGTAACTGCTTGTTTCCCGTGTGGCCACCTGACTATAGCTGACAGTTGTACTATGATAGGTATTTCCCTCAGCTCTGTCGGCCTCTGCCGTAGCCGCATTCGCTCCGTTTTCATCCCAGTTGTACAGGGTGCTGTCAAAGTACTCTACCTGCAGTTCCTTATTGCCCGGTTTTGTCGTCACGGGCTCCGCCGCGAAGACCATGTCGGGCGTCAGTGTCGCTGCCATTCCAAACGTAAGTATTCCCGCGAGGATACGTTTGGATATTTTGTTTTTCATAATGATCTCCTCCTCTTCTCTGGTTTTATTTTTTTATTATGAAATTGCTGTTCGCAATGGACAGCCCTGCTTCAGCGCCGGATGATCAGCTCCCTGGACAGTCCCAATTCCAGAAAGGCTTTTACATCCTCCGTACTCTGCTCTTCCGTAAGTTCGTATTCTTCCCCGAGTGCCCTGCTGAGTTCCCGCAGGGAGCGTTCCCGTCCCAGAAGTTCCCACAGGAAAACGCCCGTCTTATTTAAGGAAGCCAGTCCGCTGAACTGCTGCGCTGCCTTCCCGCTGGGGATCAGCACGGATTCCCCGGCGATCTCCCGGTAGATGTACTCAGGGTTCGCCCTGTACCTCACAAGCTCCTCAGCCAGCCCGGCGATTCCCAGCCCCTCTGCCTCTTTCATCCAATCCTGGCAGAGGATCCACTCCCCATAAGCTTCCGAATTGGAAAATGTTTTCCCTTTTTCCATGTCCGTATATGCCACAACAGGCTTTTTATACCCCTTTTTCATCAATTTTTTAATTCCTTTTCTGTTTGATTATTTTTTTACAGATTTCTTTTCATACTATCTGCATGGAATTCATGGTTTTGAGCCGCCAGTCAGATAAATTTCAATTTACTCTTAGTCCCCATCCTGCCCGCAAAGCGCAGAAAAGCCCGGAAACACGCCGTTTCCAGCGTATTTCCGGGCTTTTCCTCACAAAGGGCTGCCTGATCAAAATAACGATTTATCTGACTCATCCCCGCCCCGTTTTCCGCACTAAAATACGGCTGTGCGATGGATTTCACCAATCTCACCGCACAGCCGCATTCCCGTTACTGATCATTATCCTGTTGTTCCATCTCCGCCGGTTTATCCAGTATTCCGCCTTTGATCAACGTATCCAGAAATTCCTCTATGTCTTCCCTAGCTGTCTCTTCTTCTACGTCATATATATTCAGAATGCCTTCCAGCAGATCATCAAAGCTCACATCTGACTGAAGCATTTTCCAAAGATCCGCCCCGACCTCATTCACTGTTATCAGTCCATTAAATGTCAGTACCGTTTTCCCGGTCGGAATTATCACATAGTCCCCTGCAATCTCCCGCAAAACAAATTCTTTTTGTACCTTCATTTTCTTTTTTCCTTGTTCAAATATATTATATACAGACCTATTCTACACTAATCAGCCCTGCTATGCAACATCCAAACATTACAAAATCAGGAAAATTATAACTCCGCACTCACTTGCGGGTATTTATTCCGCGCTTTCATATGCCGCCGCGATATTCCCCACTTTTTCCGTCACATAATTACTGCCGCCTTTGCCCTTCACGTCCTCGATCATGCCCACGACCGCCACCGGCTTCGCTGCTGCCGGGTCAGCCGTCTCGCAGATAAACCATCCGCGCTCCACGCCGTCCGTGTCATCCTGGCTGTCTTTGATCTCCGCTGTCCCGGTCTTTCCCAGCATAGTGATCCCATCGATCTTTGCCGCGGCCCCGGTCCCCGCCGGATTTTCGATGACCTGGATCAGAGCGTTTTTCACCGTATCCGCTGTCTCCGCGGAAATGACCTGCTCTTTCCATATTTTTGCCGTGTACCCCTCCTCCCATGACAGAGTCGGCCGGATCATATCCCCGCCGTTGACAAACATGGAGTACATGGACAGCATATGCACCGGATTTACGAGGAGCTGTCCCTGTCCATATCCGGTATCTGCCAGCTGGATCTCAGAATCTATATTCCCGTCATCATCATAAGCAGACTGCTGAAGGCTGAGTTCGAACGGGATGTCCTCATCAAATCCCATTTTTTTGAAATATTCTTTAAATGTCTCTGCCCCGATATCAAGCGCGGCTCTGGCAAAGTAAATGTTATCCGAATATACAAGGGCATTTTCCATTGTTACATTTTCACCGTAGTCTGTCAGTGTTGTGACATGATAATCGCCCCAGCTCTCATCCTTCTGCCAGCTCAAGCCCACATAGCCCATGTTCGCAGACGGATCCAGCTTTCCGCTGTCCACTCCGACCGCCGCTGTGATCCCTTTAAACGTGGACCCCGGTACCCATGTGCCTTGGAAGCGGTTCTGGAGGGGCGCTGCCGCCGGGTCGTTGAGTTCCTCCCAGCGCGCGTCTGATATGCCCAGGACGAATTCATTCGGGTCATACGCAGGCGTGCTCACGAGCGCCAGTATCTCGCCTGTGACCGGATCCATCGCCGCCGCGGCTCCTTTCTCGTCCTTGAACTGTCCGTAAGCCGCCTGCTGCAGAGATGCATCGATGGTAACCCGGATATCCTGTCCGTCCTGGGGTTCTCTGGATATCAGAGTCTCACTCGTGTTCCCCATATCATCAATGATGCTGATATCCACGCCGTCCCTCGCGCGCAGCTCATCTTCGAAGGCTGCCTCCAGCCCCGATTTTCCGATCACACTGTTTGTATGGTATCCTTCCCCCTGCTTCTCCTCCAGCTCTTCCGCGGTAATAGCCTGTACGTAGCCGGTCAGATGCCCTGCCGCCGCGCCCAGAGGATAGACCCTCTCTTCCGCGTCATTGATCAGGATGCCCGGTATCTGGAGAAGCTGTTCCTCTTTCTCTGTATCTTCCTTCGCGATCTGCTTCAGGGGAACAAAGGAATCGTCCCGGACCCATGACGCGCTCAGCTCTGTATTGATATCCTCCGCTGTAAGTCCCAGTATTTCTGCTGCTTTCTGGATATCAGCAGAAAGGTCTTCACTCATCTTGCCGGGTACAAACCCGACGTCTGATACTGTCCCCTGGTCGGCAAGCACCGTGCCGTTCCTGTCATAGATCGCGCCGCGCTCAGCCGGCACTGTCTCCACTGACACAGTATACCCTTCCTCAAGCGACGGGAAAATGACTGTGGGATCCCACTGCACGCCGTACTCTCCGCCGCTTTCTTTTACCAGGGTCATCTGGTTGTCAAATTCCAGCGTGCCTGCCGCAGTTTCCATGGATGTACGGTAAGCCACAGTCTCTGTATCCGCCCTGGTCACATCCCCGCCGGCTCCATCCTCGTCTTCCGGCAGAGTGACCTTGATGTCCGATGCCTCAATGCCTTCATAAATGTTCTGGTTTTTCTCCACAAACATTTCTTCTGTGTACTGTTTTTTCACATCACTGCTCAGCAGCGCGTACATCCCGGAATAATCCCCCTTGTCCAGGAGCTCAAAGTATTCCCTCACCGTATCCGCTGCGGCGGGCCTGCTGCTGAGCACCTTCCAGATGACCACGCCCGCTCCCGCGCAGACAACGGCTGCCACAAGCACAGAACACACAATGACTGCTTTCTTCCTGTTCCCGGATGTTCTCCTCCTGCGTCCGGTGTGTCCCCCGCTTTTATGTCCGCTGTGCCTGCTGTTTTTTACATCGTCTTTTCTGTCTTCCATCAGGATATTCCCCTTTCTTCCCTGCTGCTGTTTCTTACGGCTCCTGTTTTACCGCTCCGGTTTCACCCAGCCGCCTGCATACGACTTGAACATTTTCACAAACCATATAAAACAAAATATCCCTAAGTGTCCTTATTATAGCTCCCCCCTGCCTAAAAGTAAACTTATGGAAACAGAACGTGTAAAAAGGCGAAGCCCTCACAGCCTCGCCTTAAAATCCTCATATCCGAATGTTTTCACGATCTCACAGGTCCCGTCCTCTCTCTCCAGGACGATATCCGGGAGCCGCATCCCGTTGAATGTATTCGTCTTCACCATCGTGTAGATCGCCATGTCCTTAAATTCCAGACGGTCCCCGCATTTCAACGGCTGTGCGAAGGAATAATCCCCGATCACGTCCCCCGCGAGGCATGTGAGCCCTGCCAGCCGGTACACATACGGCCGCGCGCATCCCGCTGTTTTGCCGTCCGCATTCTCCTCCGCCGGATCGCCCGCGTCTTTCAGCGGCGGCCGGTACGGCATCTCCAGTACGTCCGGCATATGGCACGCGGCGGAAGCGTCCAGGACCGCGATCTTCATCCCGTTCTCCACGATCTCCAGCACTTCTGTTATAAGCTCGCCGACATTCAGCGCCACCGCCTCCCCGGGTTCCAGATAAACTTCCACACCGTACGTTTCCTGCATATGGCGGATGCAGCGCTTCAGGAGCCCTGTGTCATAGCCGGGTCTTGTGATGTGATGCCCGCCGCCGAAATTCAGCCATTTCATCCTGTGCAGATATTTCCCGAATTTCTCTTCCACCGCCTGAAGGGTCTCTGCCAGGTCGTCGGAATCCTGCTCGCATAATGTATGGAAATGCAGCCCGTCCAGCACGGCGATGTCTTCCTCTGACATCTCTTCCTCAAACTTTTCCAGAGTCGTCCCCAGTCTGGAAAACGGCGCGCACGGGTCATAGATCGCATGCCCTTCCTGTGTCGAACACTCCGGGTTGACCCGCAGCCCCATACTCCTGCCCGCCTGCTTTACCTGTTCCTTATATTTCTTCACCTGCGCCGGGGAATTAAACACGATATGCCCGCACAGCTTAAGGATCTCCGGCATATCCTCTTCCTTATACGCCGGGGAGAAGATATGGTTCTCCTTCCCCATCTCCTCATACCCCAGCCTTGCCTCATACAGCCCGCTCGCTGTGGTCCCGTCCAGGTACTGCCCGATCAGCGGGTATACCCGGTACATGGAAAACGCCTTCTGCGCCAGCAGGATCTTGCATCCCGTCTCCTCGCAGATTCCTCTAAGTATCTCCAAATTCCTTCTAAGACCTTCCTCCCTCACCACAAAGCAGGGCGTCCTCAACTCATCCCGTCTCATACAAACCACCCATCCCATAAATTATCTGCTATCACATAAATCCATTTCGCTGCCTGACCATTTTCTCCTGAAATTTCCGGCTGAGAAGCGGGCCGGCTGTCTGTTCTCATCAAAGGCCGTAGAGGAACGCCGGCACTTGGATCGCGTCTTTTGCGATCCTGCGTACCGCTGCGTTCCGGCCCGAGCGCAAGCGCGCCTGCGATGAGAATAGACAGCCGGTCCGCCCTCCCTCAGCCGAATTTACTCTACCAGCTCCGGATCCTCGCTGATCTTCCACGGCAGCCCCCATTTATTGAGCGCGTCCATGAACGGATCCGGATCGAATTCTTCCATATTATATACGCCCGGTTTCCGCCATGTCCCGGTCATCACCATCATCGCCCCGATCATCGCCGGTACTCCGGTCGTATAGGCCACTGCCTGAGAACCGACTTCCTTATAGCATTCCTGGTGGTCGCATGTATTATATATGTAGAGTTTCTTCTCCTGCCCGTCTTTTTTCCCGATAAAGATACAGCCGATATTGGTCTTCCCCTTCGTGCGCGGCCCAAGTGAAGACGGATCCGGCAGCACTGCTTTTAAGAACTGGAGCGGCACGATCTCTTTCCCCTCGTACATGATGGGCTCTATGGATGTCATGCCCACATCTTCCAGGCATCTTAAATGGTTCAGGTAGCTTTCCCCGAACGTCATGAAGAAACGGATGCGTTTGATCCCCGGGATATTCAGCGCCAGGGACTCGATCTCCTCGTGGTGGAGCAGGTACATATCCTTTTCTCCGATCTCCGGGAAATCATACACTCTCTTGATCTCCATGGGCTCCGTCTCTACCCAGTGTCCGTCCTCCCAGTAGGAGCCTTTTGCAGACACTTCGCGGATATTGATCTCCGGGTTAAAATTCGTGGCAAACGGATACCCGTGATCCCCGGCATTGCAGTCCAGGATATCAATATAGTTTATTTCGTCAAAATAATGTTTCAGCGCATAGGCGGAAAACACACTTGTCACTCCCGGATCAAAGCCGCTTCCCAGAAGTGCGGTCAGCCCGGCTGCCTCATACTTCTCCCTGTACGCCCACTGCCATTTATACTCAAACTTCGCCGTATCCTCCGGCTCATAATTCGCTGTGTCAATATAGTGGACGCCTGCTGCCAGGCACGCGTCCATGATCGTAAGGTCCTGATACGGCAGTGCCAGATTGAGCACCACTTCCGGCTTTTCCTTTTTGATCAGAGCTGTCAGCGCCTCCACATCATCCGCGTCCACCTGCGCGGTCGTGATCTTTGTCTTTGTAGTCCCTTCCAGCTTCTCCTTAAGCGCATCGCACTTTGACACGGTCCTGCTGGCAATGCACAGCTCCGTAAATACTTCGTCATTCTGGCAGATCTTATGGATCGCCACACTGGCTACTCCTCCGCAGCCGATCACCATTACTTTTCCCATTTTTAATCTCCTCTCCGCCCGGTCCGTCCCCGGGAACTCTTTCTTATTTATTTACGATCGCGATCAGCATCTCCCTGATGATCTTGCACGCCGCCGCTGTGGACGCCCCGGTCGGATCGCAGGGCGGGCAGAGCTCATTTACATCACAGCCGATCAGGTTCACTCTTTCACACACTTCCGTCACCGCCCGCATCGCGGTGAGGAAATCCACTCCGCCCGGCTCAGGCGTCCCCGTCCCCGGGAATACAGACGGATCCATCACATCCAGGTCTACCGTAAAGTACACCGGCGTATCTCCCAGTTCCGCCAGGACTTCTCCCAGCCCTTCCAGGCTGAACGGATGGAAATCCGTATGCCCGCTTTTCGCCCATTCAAACTCATATTTTTCGCCGGACCGGATGCCGAACTGATGGATACGCCCGTCCCCGAGCAACTCCCAGCACCGCCGGATCACACACGCATGGGACAGCTCTACTCCCAGATAGTCTTCCCGCAGGTCTGTATGCGCGTCAAAGTGGATGATATGCATATCCGGGTATTTCTTCACAGCCGCGCGCACGCTTCCCAGCGTGACCAGGTGCTCGCCGCCGATCATGAACGGCAGTTTTCCGTCCCCGAATACCCCTGCCGCGCACTCTTCGATCTGCCCCAGCACCCGCTCTGAGCTCCCGACCGCCAGCTCCAGGTCGCCGAGGTCATACACCCTGCCCCCGGTCAGTTCTTTGTCCTGATACGGGCTGTATATCTCCAGCCCGTAGGAATCCCCCCGTATGGCCGCTCCGGCGAAACGGGTCCCCGGCCGGAAGGACGTCGTTGAGTCAAAAGGCGCTCCGAAGATCACCACCTCCGCCTCATCATATTCTGCATCGCACCCGATAAAATCCACGATATTCTTCTGCATTCTCTCTCCCTTCGCCATACTCATCTCTCCACATCCTCCAGCAGCTCTTCCACATACGCCGGGAGCGCGAACACCCCTGCATGCAGCCTCGGCTCATAGTATTTCGTGCGGATGCCTTTTAATTTCCACGCCACCTTGTCCAGGTCATTCAGCGGATGGTACTTCTTCGACGCGAACCCGAACAGCCAGTGTCCCGACGGGTAGGACGGGATATGCGCCTGGTAGACCCGGCAGATCGGGAAGGTCTCCACGATCCGCTTGTGCATCCTCTGGCACTGGAACGCCTCCTCCGTATAGAAGGGGCTCTCATTCTGGTTGATCATGATCCCGTCCTCGTGGAGCGCATTATAGCAGTTGCCGTAAAACTCTTTCGTGAACAGCCCTTCGCCCGCGCCGAATGGATTCGGCGAGTCGATGATGATCAGGTCGTATGCATCCCCTTTTGATCGGATAAACCTTAATCCGTCCTCGTGGAAGATATTGACCCTCTCGTCTGTCAGGCTGTTGGCGATCTCCGGGATATATTTCCGGCATACCTCCACGAGCAGAGGATCCGGCTCCACCACGTCGATCTTCTCGATATCGTCATACTTGATCAACTCCCGGACGACGCCCCCGTCGCCCCCGCCCACGACAAGCACTTCCTTTACATCCGGGTGCACTGCCATCGGCACGTGGGTGATCATCTCGTGGTAGATGAACTCATCCCGCTCTGTCAGCATCAGATCCCCGTCCACCACAAGGATCTTCCCGAAATCTTTCGACTCCAGCACATCAATCCTCTGCACCTCGCTCTGGGCGCTGAAAAGCTGCTCTTCGATGCGTATGGACAGCTTGACCCCGTCCGTATGTATGTCTGAAAACCACATTTCCATAAGATATCTGTCTCCTTTCCGCCTGAAAGTCACACAAGCACATTCAGCCGCTCGATCTTCTCATCCTCTGGCCCTGTCATGGAGCATCCCTTCTCCTTCGCATACACGATATAATCGATGATCTCGTCCGTGATCTCTTCCCCCGGCGCCAGCACCGGGATCCCCGGCGGATAGCACATGACGAACTCCGAGCAGATCCGCCCTTTCGTCTCCTTAAGGGGAAGGGATTCCTTCTCCGCATAGAAGGAATCCTGCGGGGTCATGACCACTTTCGGGGCGATATATTCCTGGGAGAGCATCCCCGCCTTATCCTTCTTGTACCGCCGCCTCAGATCCGCCAGCGCGGTCACGAGCCGCTCCACCTCGCGGATGCGGTCCCCGATGGACAGGTAGGCAAGGATATTGCCCAGGTCGCCGAACTCGATCTGGATATCATACTCATCCCGTAAGATGTCATACACCTCGATCCCTGCCAGTCCGATATCCAGCGTGTGGATGGACAGCTTCGTGGGATCGAAATCATAGATGCTGTCCCCGTTGACCATCTCCCGCGTTGCAGGAGCCGCGATGATTTTCAGAATGATCCGCATAGCCTGATACC
>DWUV01000058.1 GCA_019120595.1 Candidatus Mediterraneibacter tabaqchaliae
TGCGAATGTGGCGCGCTCCCAGCTGCGCTAATACCCCAAAAGGATCGATGGAAGCAACGGGGCTCGAACCCATGACCTCCCGCTAGTCAGGCGAGCGCTCTCCCAGCTGAGCTATGCTTCCGCGTCCATCGATTATTATACCACGCTGCGCCGGGAATGTATAGTACAAATTTTATCGTTCTTCAGCGTTTCTTTCCCGCTCTCCACCGTTCACAGTCACTTCCCGTTCTTCCACACTCCCACAGCCTGCATATGCTGCGCCCGGTGCCGCTCCTCCACCGTTTCTTTCGGATAACGGATGAGCCCGTTATTGTCATAAGGGTCGTTAAAATAATACCCTTCCTCATCATATCCGACAAGGAGCATACAGTGCTCGTTGGAGATCCACGTAAACGTCTCGCCCGTATCCAGGAGTTTCCACTGCGGGCCGACGATCGGCTCCCGCATATTGATGCACGCCCAGCAGACGACCGGCATCCCCCGGTCCAGATAGCGCCGGGCCAGTTCTTCCAGCCGGGCGCCTGTCTCATCAGTTACTGTATATCCGCTGCCCAGCGCCCGCCGCAGAGCCTTCGCGACCACCGGCGCGTAACACCCGAAGGAATCCGCGTCATATGGGCTCCCGCAGAAATATTTCCGGGGATCCGGCCCGTACAGCACTCCGTCCCGCTCTTCAAATCCCTGTTTATCCAGGTACTTCTCTATAAATTCATCCACAGAGATCCCAACTCCTAAAAACTGCAGCAGCATGACTGCTGATACGCTCTCGCAGCCGGTGGGATAAGCGCCGCTCTGGTCGATGTACGGCGCTTTTATGCAGACTTTTTCTCCGGAATTTCTGCTGCCGGCTCTCCTGTCAGCAGCGTCTCTGCTATCCGCACTCATGCCGCCGGGCCTTCTCTCATCCATCTGCCCGCTCCTGCTTTCTTCCGAGATACGTCTTCATCCCCGTCAGCACCGCCAGCAGTACGATCAGGCTGGCCCCCAGCACGATCCACCAGACATGCACGAATCCGGCAAAGATGTATCCCGCGAAACTGATGACCGTGACAATGGCCGCATACTGCATCTGCGTGGACACATGGTTGATGTGGTTGCTCTGGGCGCCCGCCGAGGACATGACCGTCGTATCCGAGATCGGCGATACGTGATCCCCGCACACTGCGCCCGCCAGGACCGCTGAGACGGAGATGACCATCATCTGCATATCCGCCCCGCCCGAGAACATCGCTGTGGCAATGGGCACGAGGATCGCAAATGTCCCCCAGGAAGTCCCTGTGGAAAACGACAGGAACACTGCCGCCGCAAAGAGGACCGCCGGGATGAAGATGCTTGCCGAAGCATTGTCCCCCACCACATGCCCCACAAAATCCGCAAGCCCAAGAGCATCTCCCATACCTTTCAATGACCATGCGAAGATCAGGATCGTGACCGCAGGCACCATGAGCTTGAACCCGTCCGCCAGGCTGTCCATGAATCCTTTGAATGTCACGACCTTCCGCGGCAGATACAGGAGGAGCATAAAAAACACAGTGACCAGCGTCGCAAAGATCAGGCTTGTCTCAGCGTCGCATCCGGAAAATGCCGTGATGATATCCTCCGCCCCGCCGAGGAAGCCTGTGTAGATCATCGCCCCGATGGCGGACACGATGAGCACTGCCACCGGCAGTACCAGGTCGATCACCTTCCCGTTGGGATTGACTTCATCCTCAGACACCTGCTCAAACTCTTCCGCCCCGCTGGTAAAGAGATCTCCCTTCGCCGCATTGTCCTCATGCTTCTTCATCAGCCCGAAATCAAATGCCGTAATGGCGATGTAGAACACCATGACCAGCGTAAGGATGGCATACAGGTTATAGGGGATCGTGCTGAGGAAAAGCTGGAACCCGCTGATCCCCGCGTCCTCCGGCACGTAAGAATTCACCGCCGCAGCCCAGCTTGACACCGGAGCGATAATGCACACCGGGGCAGCCGTAGCGTCAATGATGTATGCAAGTTTTGCCCTTGACACTTTATACCGGTCTGTCACCGGGCGCATGACCGAACCCACAGTCAGGCAGTTAAAATAATCGTCCACAAAGATCAGGACTCCCAGCCCCGCCGTTGCTAGAAGGGCGCTCCTCTTGGATCTGATCTTGGTCCCCGCCCATTTCCCGTAGGCAGCGGAACCGCCTGACTTCGCCATGAGGACAATGATCATGCCCAGGAGGACATCAAAGATCAGGATATTCAGATTCATGCTGTCCTTCATAATCTCAAAAAAATTCACAAACGACTCCCACGGATGAAAACCGCTGTAAAGCAGGGCTCCCACTGCCACGCCGATAAAGAGGGAACTGTATACTTCCTTTGTGATAAAGGCGAGCAGGATCGCCAGAAGCGGCGGCACCAGGGCCCACCATGTGCCGATAAACATTGAACTGTCCATATTGTACTCTCCATTCCTTTTTAATCTTAAACCGTCTCAGCGCTCTCTGTTTTTTCCGCGAGCACGGATGTGCAGTGCGGGCACCGTGTCGCCTGTACCGGTATATCACTCAGGCAGTACGGGCATTTTTTCGTGGACGGGGCTGCCGGCTCCTGTTTCTTCTGCCCCAGCGCCATGATCTTATTGATGCCTTTGATCAGGCAGAACAGCACAAATGCCAGGATCAGGAAATTTAACAGGTCAGATGCGAATCTGGACGCAAACCTTACCAGATCCCGGAGCGTGTACATCTCCGCCCGTGTCACAAGGTTCAGGATGGGATTGATAAAATTGTCCGTAAGAGATGTGACGATACCGGTAAAACCGCCGCCGATGATAACGCCGACCGCCATGTCCATCATATTCCCCCGAAGGGCGAATGCCTTAAATTCTTCGATAAATTTTTTCATTTGTCTCTCTCCTTTCATTTAAACTTTTGCAGGACTATTGGGGAAATTATAGCATACACGCCGAAAAAAAGGAAGGCGCCCGCCCACGGCTCTGTCTGCCCGCGGCTGCGCCCTCCCTTTCTTTCTCTTTCTTTTTCTTTCTTTAGTTTATCTGTTTTTTACGTCTTTTTCTTTCCGCCCGAAGACCGCTTCCGCGATCAGGCAGAGCACAATGACCGCCGCCATGTCAGGCAGCGTATTCCCCACCGGGATATCCACGGTCATGAGCCACCGGTAGAAGATAAAACCGATCAGCCATATCACGAGATTTTTCCACTCAAAATCTCCCGGATCTTTCTCTTTTTTCAGCAGGAACACATCCGCGATCTGCACTGCGATCATGGGCGCAAACACAGACCCGATGAGATAGAGGAAATCCGTGATATCATCCATCGGGAACAGGATCGCCGCCACAGTGCCGATGACGGTCACGATGATCCCCACATGCTTCCCTTTCAGCTTCGGGAAAACGGACTCTGCCGAAACGCCTGCCGAGTACGCATCCAGGAAGGTGGTCGTCACAGTGGAGAAGATCACGATCAGAAGCGCCGCGATCCCCAGTCCTGCCTTCACCATGATCACCGCGATATCTGACTCTCCCGTATAGATGGCCGCGCCCATGCCGATGACGTACATCCAGCAGCTCACCAGGCCGTAGACGATCACGCTCGCAGCAGTCGCCTTCACCGGCTTTTCCGCCTCCCGTGTATAATCGCTGATCACAGGCAGCCAGGAGAGCGGCATTGCCACGGAGAGTTCTACCGCCGCGCCGAAGCTCATCGCCTCACTGCCCAGATCTGCCGCCGCGCCGGAATCCCCAAAGAAGATAACTCTGCACAGCAGGACCGTAAGCACAAAAAGCGCAGCCATGGCGACTGTATTGAGTTTTCCCAGATTGGTCACGCCAACGGCGATCCACAGGATGATCAGCGCGCCGATCACAATGCACCACACCCATGCGCCGGTTTTGAAGGTGCCGTTCGCAGCCAGAGCGCCGTCATAGATCATGATCGCTGTCCAGCCAACGAGCTGGAGCACATTCAGGACTGCAAAGAGGAGCCCTCCCTTCTGGCCGAAGCTCATCTTTACGGTCTCCATGGCGCTCTTGCGCATCCTGCCGCCGATCAGCCCCGCGAAGAACATCATCAGGCAGCCGATCACATGGCCTGTGATGATCGCGGCAAGTCCCTTCTGGAATCCCAGGGACGCCAGGTACGTACCGGTCAGGATCTCCGCGATGGAGACGCCTGCGCCGAACCAGATCAGGCTGTTTTCAAACACAGAGGTACGTTTCACTTCCATCTCAGACGCCCTCCTTTCCGTTTCCTGCGGTTCCCGCTACGTCGGTTCCGGTCCGTTCAGCCGCCCTGTCAGATTCCTTTATGTATTCCCCGGAGATGTCAAAGGCGTGGTTCATAGGGCCGCTGCCCTTCCCCAGATCCAGCATAGCCCCAAGCGCGCCGGATATGTAAGCCTTTGCCCGCTCCACGGCTGTCTCCATGCCAAAACCTTTCGCCAGGTTCGACGCGATGGCGCTGGACAGGGTACAGCCCGTGCCGTGGGTATTGGGATTATCGATGCGCTTCCCGTAAAACCAGCGGTGTTCCCCGCCCCGGCAGAGAAGGTCGTTTGCGTCATTCAACTGATGTCCGCCTTTTAACAGCACGGCGCAGCGATACGTCCTGCTGATCTTTTCCGCCGCTTTTACCATATCCTCTTCTGTCTTCACTTCCATCCCGGAGAGCACTTCCGCCTCGGGAATATTCGGCGTCAGGATATCTGCCATGGGAAGCAGGGCTTCCTTCAGGGTCCCGATGGCGTCATCACTGATCAGCTTTGCCCCGCTGGTCGCCACCATGACCGGGTCCACCACGATATTTTCCGCCTGATACTCTTTCAGTTTCTCAGCGATCGCACGGATCAGCTCCGCGGAAGATACCATCCCGATCTTTACCGCGTCCGGGCGGATATCCGTGAAAATACAGTCGATCTGTTCTTTTAGAAATTCAGGAGATACCTCCATGATCCCTGTCACGCCGGTCGTATTCTGTGCAGTCAGTGCTGTAACCGCGCTCATGGCAAACACGCCGTTCGCGGTCATTGTCTTGATATCTGCCTGAATCCCGGCGCCTCCGCTGGAATCGCTTCCGGCGATCGTTAATGCTGTTCTCATTGTTCCTCATCCTTTCTTCTTTTGCATGTTTCTCAGCATTAATTTTATATAGCGGCAGAAAGTGGTGCCCCCGGCCTGCCGCTGAAAAGTGTCTGTCCTGAGTTTCCGTCTCAGAGCGCAGACGCCCTTTTCCAGAATATATTAAAATCCCGGAACTCCGGCAGATAGATATCCGCTGTGTTCCAGATATGCGCAAGGTCTCTGTCATTCGCCCTGTCATAGACGCCGACCGTCTTAAACCCGGCTTTCTTCGCGGTGCAGATGGCATGGTAAGCATCCTCAAAGACCAGGGTCTGCCCCGGGTCTGTGTCAAGCTGGAGCGCCGCGGCGTAATAGATGTCCGGCTCATTCTTGCTGCTGCCGATCTCCGAACAGGTAAAGATCCCCTGGAAAAACCGCAGTACATTGAGCCTTTTCAGGGCTGCTTGTGCGTTCTGCCTGTCCCCTGTCGTCGCGATCACCATGGGCACGCCTTTTTCGTGGAATTCGTTCAGGTACTGGCGCACTCCTTCTTTGAGCGGCACCCGGCCGGCATAGAAGTCTTTCACCTCCCGGTTGACCCCTGCTATGACCTGTTCCGGAGCCAGGTCAAGGTGGTATGTTTCGATCAGGTATTCCGCACTCTGCTCCAGGCTCATTGTATACAGCTTTGTCCCCAGATCCTTTTCCGCCTCGATCCCCAGATGCTGAAGATACAGCTCCCCCAGATTTTCCCAGACCGGCATCGAATTGAGCAGTACGCCGTCCACATCAAATATTACGCCTTTGATCATACCTCAGCTCTCCCTTAACATCTCTTCCGTGCGCTCTCTCAGCTCCCGCGCGGCGCTCTCGATATCCTCCTGCGCAAAGACCGCGCTGATCACGGCGATCCCGCAGATCCCGCATCCGGCAAGCTCCTTTACGTTTTCCTTTGTGATGCCGCCGATGGCGATGACCGGGATATCCACTGCCTCACAGATCGCCTTTACCGTCTCGCGGCTCACTTCCACCGCATCTGCTTTGGAGCCTGTGGGGAATACCGCGCCCACTCCGAGATAGTCAGCCCCGTGCTCCTGGGCTTTGAGCGCCTGCTCCACGGTCTGGGCGGACACACCGATGATCTTGTCCGGCCCCAGCTTCCTGCGGACGTCCAGGGCTTCCATATCGCTCTGTCCTACATGGACTCCGTCCGCATTGACGGCTGCCGCGATCTCTACATTGTCATTGATCACAAAGGGCACTCCATAGCGGGCGCAGAGCTTCTGTATCTCCTTTGCTTCCTCGAGAAATGCCGCCTCATCCAGTGTCTTTTCCCTGAGCTGGACGAAGGTCACTCCGCCCTTTAACGCACGCTCTACCTGCTCATACAACGTATGTCCGCCAAGCCAGCTTCTGTCAGTCACTGCATAGAGGAGCAGGTCCTCTTCTCTGCACACTGTATTACCTGATCTCATAGTCTGCCCCTTTCTCCAGGTCTTCTCCCGTCATGTTATAAATCGCGTCAATGATCCGGTTCCGATATGTGGCATTGCCGTCGCCCTCCTGCATCCGGCTCCACCCGTTCTCGCCCGCAAGCCCCATCACGCACACAGCCGCTGCCGCCGCTTCCAGCCTGTCATCAGGATTTGCCGTGACATAGGCTGTCATCATGCCGGAAAGCTGGCAGCCCGTCCCTGTGATCTTCCCCATCTCAGGGCGTCCGTTCCGGATCACATAGCATTTCTCCCCGTCAGACACCAGGTCAATGGCTCCTGTCACCGCGATGATGCTGCCCGTCTCTTTTGCGAACCGCTTCACAAACTCCACTGCCTCGTCAAGATCCTCCTCTGTCACTGCGTCCGCCACGTCCGCGTCCACCCCTTTTGTGGTGCCGCTCCCGAGCGCAAGTGTCTTGATCTCGGAAATATTGCCCCGGATCACAGCGAGGTCTAATTCCCGCATCAGATCCAGCGCTGTATTTGTCCGCAGCGCGCTCGCCCCTGCCCCGACGGGGTCGAGGAGCACCGGGTGCCCCAGCTCATTCGCCTTCTTCCCCGCGCGGAACATGCCTTCGATACTTGTCTTGTGAAGTGTGCCGATATTGATATTCAGCCCGCCGCACACAGAAGTAATATCCTCCACATCCTCTGCCTCATCGGACATGATCGGGCTCCCGCCGCAGGCGAGCAGCACATTTGCCACATCATTGACTGTGACATAGTTTGTGATATTATGTACCAGCGGTACTGTTTTTCTTACATTTTCCAGACATTTTTTTAACATCTCAGATACCTCCTCTTCCGCAGAAAAGACGAAATCCGGCAGGACAGATAAAACCGCTGCGCAGACAAAAAAAGCGGGGACCGCCTGAAATGGGGTACGCCCGCGCTGAGGTTCTGTATGTTCCCTACGTTGGCATTACCCAAATCAGGTGTCGGGTCGAGACATTCATTCTCCTCTCAGCCTGCTTGGTACGCAAGCTCCCCGTTTGATCTATCTGTTTTATTCTCTGTTCTATATCCGTTTATTCTTCCTTTTTGCCGTTTCCTCTCCTGCTTTCCACACTGATCATCCTTTGGTCTTCTGCGTCTCTGTATCCAGATTGCCAAGATAGATGTCAAATACCTTCATCTTCTTCATCGCTGTCACAAGGACTGCCGCGATGACCGTTCCTCCGCAGCTCGATACAAAGAACGGGATGACAAACCCGAACACGGCGCTCTCGCTTCCCATGATCAGAGTCGCCACCGGGTAGCTCAAAAGACCGCCGATCACAGATGTGCCGAACAGCTCTCCCACGTAGGCGAATGGCAGGTGCTTCCCGTATTTGTAAAGCAGACCGCAGAGCAGCGCCCCGCACATAGAACCCGGGAATGCAAGAAGCGTCCCTGTCCCCATCAGGTTCCTGAGCAGGCTGGTCACAAAAGCCATACCCACCGCATATCCCGGACCTAAGAACACGCCGCCAAGGATATTGATAAAGTGCTGGACAGGCGCGCATTTTGACGCTCCTACCGGGATCGACAGCGGTGAACACACGATCCCCACTGCCACAAGGATGCCCGCAAGGGCAAGTTTTCTTACGTTGACGTTTTTCATCACTGAACCTCCTGTACACGTGCCGCCATGCTCTCCCCGCCCGGACTAACGATACCAAAAGGGCGGCGCGTCAACAACAGGGCTGACACTTAACGGTCGGCGCTTGCTGGCGCCCTCTCACTCCGGAACACGGATTCCCTCGCATGTGTTTTCGTACATTTCGTACAGCAGGGCTGTAATGATGTACAGTAAAACCCGGGACGGCGCTCCCCGCCCGGGAAAACCTGTTATTCGATTGTCCGGGGTTTATGTTACCACGTTCTTGCGATAAATGCAATAATGGCTTCCCGCGGTGTATGTTTACCATGTATTCACAAAAAATCCTATCAGACTTCCCGCTGTGCCGATCATCCCGCATATGACAATAACAAGTGGCATTACATCTCTTGATGTCCGATATCTGAAATAGTAAACGACCGTACTGTATACAACAATAAGCGACAAAATCCCGGCACTTTCAATGTGTTTTACCAAACAGTAGATAAGGAGCAGTATAGCCAGCGGATAAAACCCGATATATCCATATCTAAAACTTTTCAAATAATTCAGTTCAGCAAAACTGATCAGATTTTCCCCACACTTTTTTCTGTATGTATTATCAGAAATAATCGCACCGTTTAACAGATCATTCACATCGATTTTCAGCATACGGCTGAGAGGCTGCAGCAATGCCAGATCTGGCATAGACCGCCCCGTTTCCCTTAGTTAAAGATATTGTTGGGTATCTCAAGATGTGTCATTCGATTTTGCCGATAAAGCGGTAGAAGATTTCCACTTCCTGTTCCCGGCTTCCGTCCTCACTTTTGACCGCTTCATGGACA
>DWUV01000059.1 GCA_019120595.1 Candidatus Mediterraneibacter tabaqchaliae
AAGGAAGGCCAGGAGTGTGATGCGGTCGTCCATTTAAGAAATGGCAAATACGGACTTATTGAAATCAAACTCGGAGGTGACAAACTGATCGAGGAGGGAGCCAGAAGCTTGAAATCAATGGAAGCGAAAATCGATACTGATAAGATGAACGCTCCGTCTTTTCTTATGGTTTTGACGGGCATCGGGGATTATGCTTACCGCCGGAAGGATGGGGTATATATAGTGCCCATCGGCTGTCTGAAGGACTGATCCGGCAAAACAAAATATGAAAATAATATAAAATAAAAAGAGTGATAGTTAAAAAATTAACAATAAAAAGTTGTAAAAAAAGATAGTTAAAAATTGCACAAAATTTGCCCGGACGGGTTACATTTCTCTTTTTTCTGGTGTATAATATCCCCATCGAGAAAAAGAAATGCGCAAACGCAGATCAAGGAGGGCATGATTTATGAAGCTGGAAGAAAAAAATATTATCGTAAAACGTCCGTATAAGACCGTCTACAGATGCGATGACAGCATCGTCAAAGTATTTGCTGAGACACATCCGAAGTCAGATGTATTTAACGAGGCGCTGATCACATCCCAGATCGAGGCGACGGGTCTGGATATCCCGAAGGTAAAGGGAGTGACGCAGATCGATGGGAAGTGGGCGATCGAGATCGAGTATAAAGACGGCAAGACTCTGGAAGAGATGATGAACTCCGACAAAAAGAACATTGAGAAATACATGGAAGATTTCGTAGATCTCCAGATCCAGGTACAGAGCAAAACATTCCCGCTCCTGAAAGGAATGAAAGATAAGCTCTCCCGCCAGATCAACAGCCTGAAGGAAGTAGATGCAACTACAAGATATGAGCTGCTGACCCGCCTTGAAAGTATGCCGAAGCACAACAAAGTCTGCCATGGCGATTTCAACCCGAGCAATGTGATCGTAGGCAAGAACGGCAAGATGACCGTTGTAGACTGGGCGCATGCGACACAGGGAAATGCCAGCGCGGACGCGGCTATGACCTATCTCCTCTTCGCGCTGAAAGACCAGGAGACAGCAGATCTCTATCTGAACATGTTCTGCAAGAAGAGCGATACGGCAAGACAGTATGTACAGCAGTGGCTTCCGATCGTTGCGGCGGCGCAGCTTACGAAAAACAATGAATTTGAGAAAGACTTCCTGATGAAGTGGATCGATGTCATTGATTATCAGTAGGAAATAAGCGCACAAGAAGCGTATAAACAGAGCGTATAGTCTCAAATACTATAGTTTAAAACAGCCTGCAGGCATCCGCCAGCAGGCTGTTTTTAGACTTATGGTATCAAGCTTACAATCTTTTCAATCATCAAGACAAATAACTATCTTTCTACACTGTGAGCAGTAATAACAATTCTTGATTTCATTCCCAAACAAGTTCCATTTTGACAAAGTAACTCTGTCGTCTGATTCTATTACAATTTTATTTATCATTCTGTTAATAGCAGAATCAAAATATTCTTCAGGTAAAAAGCTGTAAAAGGATGTTCCGGGCACTGATATTCGCCCTTTTTCCATTTCTTTTTTACAATAAGGACAGTTCATTGTTTTTTCTCACCTCCGACAATATTAATGTAACAAAAAATTAACAAACTTTACATTTAATTTACAAAGAAGGAGGAGAATAGAAAAGAAAAACGGAATGAGACATTAGGGAAATACTGTTTGGATTCAATAGAGGAGAAAACAAACGATGAGAAAAAAGAAAAAAGTTGTAAGGCGTATAGAGCCGTATCTGTACCTGCTCCCGGGGCTTATCGTGATCATAGCGTTTATTTACAGCCCGTTTGTAAAAACGATCGTCGGAAGCACGTATAAAGTAGATATGTTCGGACAGCTGAAGGAGTTTTGCGGACTGGACAATTACGTAAAGCCTTTTACAAATGAGTCCTTTTACAAAGCTCTCGGGCAGACGTTCCTTCACACTGTGATCTTTGTACCGTTTTCGATACTGATCGGTTTTGTCCTGGCGCTGATCGCGGATAAAAAGAGCCGGTTCCACAGGGTATATGAGGTCCTGTTCTGTCTGTCCATGACGGTATCCATATCCATAGCCTGTCAGATTTTCCGTATGATGTACAACCCCTCATACGGAATGATCAAAAAGATATTCGGCATCAGTGTAGAATGGCTTACGGATTCGCAGTTTGCGATGCTTGCCATTACGATCATTACGATCTGGGTAAATATAGGATTTAATTATATTTATCTGTCTGCTGCGATCAAGAATGTTCCGGATGATGTTATGGAGAGTGCGGAAATTGACGGGGCAAACTATTTTACAAAAGTAAGGAAGTTTATCCTTCCCCTGATATCCCCGTCGATGTTTTATCTGATTGTCACAAGTATTATCACAGGTCTTACAATGATAACTCCGGTTCTCATCCTTACTAAGGGGGGACCGAGCAAGGCAACGGAGACTCTGCTGTACAGTATGTACACGTACGCTTATACAAATTCCAATTACGGTACTGCGTATGCCTATGGAATGGTAGATATGGGACGGTATATGATCAACTCGCTCGTGATCGCTCTTCTTGGCACAGCGGGGCGAGTGATCACATCCACACTGGCGGCATTCGCGTTCAGTTACTATGAATTCCGGGGGAAGAATCTGATCTTCATGCTGTTTATGGGCTCGATGATGGTGCCGGGGGATGTGCTTATCTTCAGCAACTACCTGACTGTCAGCAATATGGGACTGATGAACAGCTATATTGGGATCGTTATTATCTACCTGGTATATGCAAACTACATTTTTATGCTGCGCCAGCATATGATGAGCCTTCCCCGGTCGCTGTATGAAGCGGCGATAGTGGATGGGTGCAGCAATTTCAGGTATTTCCTGCAGATCATAGTTCCGCTGTCAAAATCGATCATAGTGGCGGTATTTCTTTCATCATTCGTCGGTCTGTGGAATATTTATCTCTGGCCTCTGATCGTAACAAACGATGAATCTATGAGGACGATACAGGTCGGCGTGTCCATGCTGAGCACTGCTGACCAGACTTCGTGGGGACCGATCATGGCGGCAACATTGATCGCACTGCTTCCGACAGTTGTTATTTTCTCGATCTGCCAGAAACAGATCGTAAGAGGAATGACAGCGGGCGCGGTAAAAGGGTAAAAGTAAAAATCAAAGGAGGATCTAATTATGAGAAAAAAAGTGATCGCAGGTTTCATGGCAGCGTTAATGGCAGCTTCATTAGTCACCGGATGCGGATCCGGCGGATCTGACGGCGGGGACGGTGGTTCTTCGGGCGTAACAGAGATCGTGTTCTGGCATCCGATGGGCGGCGTTCAGCAGACGGCCCTGGACAATATTGTCAATGAGTTCAACGAAACTGTGGGAGCCGAGAAGGGGATCAAGGTTACCACGGTCTATCAGGGGGCGAATACAGAGCTGGCAAAGAAGCTGAAAGCTGCCGTGCAGGCAAAGGACATGGACGGACTTCCGGACATTACAACAATGTCATCAGGTGAAACAGGATATATGAAGGATCTTGATCTTGCGGTTAAGGCACAGCAGATCTTTGACATCGGGAGTATCGGGCTGTCAGCGGATGATTTCCAGGAAGGAATGCTGAATTCCCTGGCATATGAAGGAGAGGCGGTAGGGCTTCCGTTCTCCTCCTCAGCGATCCTTTTCTATTACAATAAGGACGCATTCAGGGAAGCAGGGCTGGATCCGGAAAAAGCTCCGCAGACCATCGAGGAGCTGGGCGAGTACTCAAAGCAGCTGACAAAGACTGAAGGAAGTGAGATCGCGCAGTACGGGTTCGGTTATGCGGCTGATTCCTGGGTAGTCGCAAGCTGGGTAGGACAGCAGGATACGGACGGGCAGGGGTACTCCCTGTTCGGAGATAATAATAACGGACACGACGGCGTAATGACGAAAGTGGTGTTTGATGAAAACGGAACGATGAAGCATTTCCTTGAAGTGTATAAGGCAGCAGCAGAAACTGGAAACTTCAAATATAAAGAAGATGATCCGGTAAACAACCTCTCTGCGGGAAATATTACAATGACGCTGGCATCTTCCGCTTCCCTGACAACTGTAATGGACAGCGTCGGAGATAAATTTGAGCTCGGAGTGGCAGCTCTTCCGCGCGTGGACGAAAATGCGACGGGAAGCGTCACCTTTGGCGGAAATGCGGTCTATCCGATCGACAAAGGCAATGAGGACAAGCTCAACGCAACCTATGAATTCCTCAAATATTTCTATACAGACGAAGCACAGCTCGAATGGCACTCGGGAACAGGATACCTCCCGGTAACAAATTCGACCTATGAGTCGGACGCTTACGCACAGTTTATCGCTGAGAATCCCCAGTTTGCGGTAGCTGCTGACTGCGTTGCGGAATCAGATCCAAATGTACAGGAAGCAATGTGCGGCGTGGCAGGGACGATCCTTACGATCGTGAAAGACGGCATTATGAACTGCCTCGACGGTTCACTGACCGTGGATGAGGCGGTGCAGACTATGGCGGAAGAGAGCAATACCGCGATCCAGGACTATAATGACGCAAACTACTGATTATAATAAATAGGCAGAGGTGTATGGATGAAAATACATTTTTATGGCACAGGTTCTTCCGAGGGATTTCCGGCGCTGTTCTGTGAATGTGAATACTGCAGGACAGCGAGGAAGATCGGGGGAAAAAATATCAGGACAAGGTCATCCGCGCAGATTGACGAAAGTCTGCTGATCGATTTCTCGCCGGATACTTACGCGCATGAGGTATATGGCGGGCTGGATCTGACGAAGATAAAATACTTACTGGTTACCCACTCCCATACGGATCATTTCTATGCGGCTGATATCGAAGGGATCTTCCCGCCGATGGCAGAAACGTCCCCGGAGCGGAAACTGGAAGTGTATGGGAATGAGGAGATCGGAAAGCTTTTAAAAGATACTCTTCAGGAAGGATATGAGTCAAAAGTGGATTTCCACAGAACAGAGAGTTTTTATCCTTTCCAGATAGAGCAGTACACAGTGATGCCTCTCCGTGCGAACCATATGCAGTCGGAAGAATGCCACCTGTATATTATCAGCAGGGACGGCAGGACGGTTTTATATGGACAAGACTCAGCGATGTTCCCTGAGGAGACATGGGAAGAGCTGAAATTGTGGAAACTCAGGATACAGTCCTGGATGGACTGATGGGACACTGAGTCAAAGATCCGGTATAAATGCGAGCGGCTGATCCCCATATGATCTGCAATGCGGGCAACGGAAAGCTCGGGATCAGGATAGTTCAGCCGGATGAACTGGAGCGCTTTGTAGTAGTAATCTGCATAGCCGGTAACGATATGTTTCTGGTTGTTCTGGATAAGCAGGGAAAAGAGCTGGTAGAGATGGCCGAGCAGGGCGCACTCCTGCGCTGCGCCATCGAGGTGGAGCGCGGTGATGGCATGCATTTCTCTGACCAGTATATCGGATTCAGAATAATGGATCATAGGATTATCATCATCGAATCCGCAGAGATGGAGAAACTGGGGTGTTTCCGACCCGTTGAACCCTACCCAGTAATAGGTCCATGGAGACAAAGAGTCTGCAGTATAGGTGACAGATTCATAGGGACGGATCAGAAACGCGTCACCTGTCCGGATCGTATACGTGCCGGCGTGATTTGTAAAAGTACCGCAGCCGGAAGTGATATAGTGGATGATGTAGTGGTCATATACGTCCGGACCGCATTTGAAATTCGGCGGACAGTATTTTTTGTGACCGCTCTGATAGACGGATAAGGTGTTCGAAAGTGTGAGATGACTGGTGTAATCATTGTATTCGATATTCCATTTATTCTTTCTGGAAGAGATGTTTTCAAGGTGATAACTGTTCCGTTTTCGCATAGATCCTCCTTCTGCTGCGGCAGCTGCCGAACTGGCGGTGTATCTGGAAGAATTTAATGTACTGTCTGTAACTCTAAGGATCCTGCTCGCGACACTGTGCGGCGGGGTTCTGGGGATCGAGAGGGGGAAAGCGAACCAGGCGGCGGGGATGAGGACTCACATTCTCGTATGCCTCGGGGCTACGCTGATCATGCTGACCGGAGAGTATATGTTCCACAAATTTTCTGCCGGGGATCCGGCCCGGCTGGGAGCACAGGTTGTAAGCGGGATCGCAGCGACAGCAGTCGTGTATGTTGTTGTTTCAAGATTTAAATTAATCTCCGATCATTTCACACATAATAATCTCTGGATGAGGATCTATGTGGAATTCCACGATCCGTCCTGCCTGGAGACGATCTGCAATATCCTGCAGTCATGCGGCGTCCAGGTTGGAGAGGTGACAATGAATAACCCGGGGAATTCGGGAAATTACAATGCGATCATACTTTTGAAAAACCTGGATAACAAAAGCAGCAGCCAGATAGAGGAGTTCCTGGAACATGTGACAGAGATCGATACGCTGAAGTTTCTGAATTAGTTCTGGCTGCCATTTCCTGTTTAGGGCTGGAAATAATAAAGAACAGCGGATACAAAAAACCGGGATCCATCCCATCTGTCTCGGATGGAATGGATCCCGGTTTTTTGTATCCGCTATAGTATTTTTACCAGCTCTGGAAGAACACGTTATTTCCGATGTTGATGCCGGCATGCCCTGTCCCTGCATACAGGAAGAAATAGCAATCGGCCACTGCCGCGAGCCTTGCTCCGTTGATCGCGTCCTGCGCGACCTGCATGGAGAGTTTCGTGGGACCGGAGTCGAGCACATGCTGGAGACGGCCTGTCCAAACCGGTTCGAACTGTCCCTGTGCATAGATGACTCCTCTGATCGTGTTGGGGAAGCGGGGGTCTTCCACGCGGTTCATGATCACAGTGGCAACTGCCAGCAGGTAATCATAATTCTGGTAGGCCTCACACTGGATGATCGCTGCCAGAAGTGTGACGTCATCTGCTGTGGCGTTGATGGATCCGCCGTTGACTACGGAATTGTCATAACCGCCGGAGATCGTCTCCTGGGCGGCCTGCTGCGCCGCGATGCGGGCTGCTTCTTCGGCTTTTGCCTGCTCGAGACGTGCCTGTACGTCTGCCAGGTCTGTAGAGGTCGCTTCGGCTTTGGCCTGCAGCTCCTCCTGACGTGCTGTGAGGCTGGCCTGGATCTCTTTGAGGGAATCCTGCTGGACCTCCAGGGTTTCTTTCTGATCCTCGATCTGTTCGTGAACCTCTTTCAGGCTGTCAAGAGCAGACCTGTCATATTCACTCAGATGCTCGATAAAGTCTGCTTTATTTAAGAAATCCGTCATATCCTCAGCAGAGAAAAGCATCTCGAGGAGTGTTGCGTTTCCATGCTCATACATATATTTAATACGGGATTTCATATCTTCATACTGCTGATTTTCGTTTTCTTCCGCTTCATCCAGCGCGTCGGATGTACGTGCGATCTCACCGTTCATGATCTCGATCTGCATTTCAGCGGTAGATATTTCTTCGCTCAATGAGAGGATTTCCTCATTGATGCCCTCCAGTTCATTCTGGAGAGTCGCGCTCTGTCCTTCCAGACTGGAGATATCCTCGTCTGCGAAAGAAGGGAAAACTGAAAGTACAATTGCGAGGGAACTGACAAGGGCAATGCCTGACAGAGCCCAGCGTTTTTTGCAGAGTTTCATACCTGATATTCCTTTCTCAGTGCAAGTCTATTGTGTCCGTTACTATTTACAGCAACTTGTGTCCTTTAAGTTGCCGGGAAACTATTATACTATAAATTGCGTATTTTGGCAAACTCTGATAGAATGGTTTTATAATTTGGGGTAACAGTTCAGTCATCAGGCTGTGCGGGCGGGGCTAAAACATGCCCGCATGGTTTTCCGACCGGCGCGGCTGGGCTGATGGCACTCAGAAAGGACAGAGAATGGAACACAGGATAAAAATGGTAGGGCTGGATCTGGACGGCACTCTGCTGACGGACCGAAAAGAGATCACCCCGCGCACGCGGAGAGTGCTCAGCCGGGCGATCGAAGAAGGGGTTATCGTCCTTGTCGCCACCGGCAGACCGTGGATGGGAGTCCCTGAGGAACTGCGGGAGTTCCCGGGGATGCGGTACGCGCTCACGTCCAACGGGGCGAGGATCCTCGATGTACAGGAAGGGGTTATCCTGGAAGAGCATCTGCTCCCGCCGGACTCCGCGAAAAAGGCGCTGCGGATCTGCGGGAAATATGATACGCTCCAGGAGATCTATTTTGACGGGCAGGGCTACGCCCCGGCGGATAAGATGGCAAAAGTAGAGCGCTATCACAAAAACCCGAATATGTGGGAATATATGAGGAAGACAAGGATCCCGGTCGATGATATCTTTGAGCTTCTGGAGCGGGAGGACAGAGGGCTCGATAAGGTGCAGGCGCTGTTCGCGGATATGGAAGAGCGCGAGGCGGCCTGGGGAGAGCTGGAGAGGGAACCTGACCTGGAGCTCGTGGGATCGCTGAGATATAATATAGAAATCAACGCAGCGGGCGTCAATAAAGGGACCGGGCTTGTGAACCTGGGCAGGCTGCTCGGCATCAAACGCGAAGAGATCATGGCGTGCGGGGACGGAGACAATGATACGGTAATGCTCCGCGAAGCCGGTTTCGGCGTTGCTATGGGAAATGCGGAAGAACAGGTGAAGGAAGCGGCGGATCATATCACGCTGACGAATGAAGAGGAAGGCGTGGCGGAAGCGATTGAAAAATTTGTGCTCAGAGGAGGAAAAGGAGTATGTTAGAAATATTAAAGACTATTATATTCGGTATTGTGGAAGGGATCACAGAATGGCTGCCCATCAGCAGCACAGGCCATCTGATCCTGCTGAATGAATTCCTGCAGCTGAAACAGGGAGATGCGTTTTTTGAGATGTTCCAGGTGGTGATCCAGCTCGGAGCAATCCTGGCAGTGGTTGTGATCTATTTCCATAAGCTGAATCCGTTCTCGCCGAAGAAAACTCAGAAACAGAAGATGATGACATGGCAGATCTGGATCAAAGTGCTGATCGGATCCGTGCCTGCGGCTGTCGTAGGGCTGCTGCTCAATGACTGGATCGATGAAAAGCTGTACCACTGGTACGTGGTGGCGGCAATGCTCATTGTCTATGGTATCCTCTTTATTATAGTAGAGAATTATCAGAAGGGGAAAGAACCGAAGGTGAAGAAGCTCTCCCAGCTGAGCATTAAGATGCTGCTTGTCATCGGTGTGTTCCAGATGCTGGCGATGATACCAGGGACTTCCCGTTCCGGGGCGACGATCGTGGGAGCGCTCATGCTGGGTGTGTCGAGAGGCGTGGCGGCGGAGTTTACGTTTTTCCTCGCCATCCCGGTCATGTTCGGGGCGAGCGCGCTGAAGCTGTTTAAGTTTGGATTTGATTTTACGGGAATGCAGGCGGCGATCCTTATCATTGGGATGGCTGTGTCGTTTATCGTATCCGTCATTGCGATCAAATTCCTGCTGAAATATATCAAAAACCACGACTTCAAAGTGTTCGGGTATTACAGGATCGTACTCGGCGTGATCGTATTTCTGTATTTCGGGATCACTGCCATGCTTTCATGACAGCGGCTTACATAATAAGCGATGGATCGGATCGCGTATATAATTACAGGGATTACCTGCATAAAAGGCGGAAATACACTTGTTTTTTGTGAAAAATATGCTAAAATATGAAATTAGTCTGTATGATTATGCAGAAAGAGAAATAAATGGAGGAATGGAATGATGAAGAGGTTATTAGCAGCAGCTTTATGTGCGGTTCTTGCTGTGGGCGCGCTCGCGGGATGCGGGAGCAAAGACGGCGGTGATGCGGACAGCAAGAAGACAGCGAAGGTGATCGATGTCGATCTGACAAATGAGGAATATGCCTTCGGCGTTGATAAGACACAGCCGGAACTTCTGGAGCAGGTAAATGCATTTATCAATAAGATCAAAGAAGACGGAACACTGGATGAGATCTGCGATAAGTATTTCGGAGGCGGCGAGCCTGCACCGGTAGAATCCGCAGCGCTTGATGAGTCCAAGGATCAGCTTGTCGTTGCTACAAATGCAGCGTTCGAGCCGTTTGAGTACATGCAGGGTGATTCCTATGTGGGGATCGATATGGAGATCGCGGCGCTTCTCGCTGAGGAGCTGGGAAAAGAGCTTGTGATCCAGAACATGGATTTCGATGCGGTCTGCCTCTCCGTAGGACAGCAGAAATGTGATATCGCGATGGCAGGACTTACTGTCAGCGAAGAGAGAAGAGAGTATGTGACATTCTCTGATACATATTATCAGGCGTCACAGAGACTGATCGTGCCGAGCGACAACACAGATTTTGATGATATGACAGACGCTGATTCCATCGCGGCAGCGCTTGCTGAGCTGGATTCTTCCGTAAAGATCGGATGCCAGCAGGGCACGACAGGAAACAGTTATATCACGGGCAGTGAAGACCTGGGATTCCCGGGACTTGAAGCGACATGCCAGACATATAAGAATGGTTCACTGGCTGTGACGGATATGCTCAACGGCAATATTGATTTTGTGATCATCGATGCGGCTCCGGCGGCAGCGATCACAGAGTCGATCAACGAGCTGCAGTAATCCGCACGTCGGATGACAGATCCGGCAGAGAGCCAGCCGGACGGCAGCAGAGCAGATAACAGAATACGGAACACAGGACTGAAATGAGAAGGGAAATACAGGCATCAATGGCGTTCTGTCATAGGTGCATGCGTTTTCCTTCTTTTAAGAAGGGAAGGCAATGGGAAATTTTAGTCAGAAGATAGATAAGTTTATAGAGATAT
>DWUV01000060.1 GCA_019120595.1 Candidatus Mediterraneibacter tabaqchaliae
TCTATTTCCTCGGTCAGCATATGATCGTGGACGCGCAGTCGCTGATCTGTTTCCTGAAGGATATCATCGAGCTCTACTGCAATGCGAAGTTTGAAGGGGTTCCGTATCCGAAGGAAATGACGTCCTATCTCGAGCAGCTGCAGAAGGATCTCGCGTATGAGGCGGGGAGCAAGGCGCAGAAGAGAGACATCGAGTATTTCCAGAAGGAGATTGAGAAGGGAGAGCCGATCTTCAGCGGCATCACAGGAAGAGATAAGCTGGAAGCGGCGAGAGAGATGTTCAAAAATCCGGAACTGCGCACCGCATTCAGTGCATCCGGTGATACGACGTCCGCGCTGGATATCTTTCACCTGGAGGAGGAGCCCACGAAGCGGCTCATGGACTTCTGCGAGAAGTATCATGTCTCCCTGGCATGCCTGCTCCTGATGGGGCTGCGCACCTATCTCCAGAAGATGAACGGATTCGAGGATGTGTCCATCAACAATGCCATAGCGAGACGCGCTACCCTGAAGGAAAAGAAATGCGGCGGCACAAGGATCCACTCCTTCCCGATCCGCACGATCTTCCCGGAGGATATGAAGTTCATCGACGGAGTTTTTGCGATCCGCGATAAGCAGAACGAGATCTTCCGCCATGCAGATTACGACCCGACGGCATATTTTGCATACCGCTCAAAGACCTATCCCCAGCCGCACGCAGGGCTTACCTATGAGCAGATTTCCCTGACCTACCAGCCGCTGACGCTGAAGGAGAAGGGGCTGGACCAGCTCGGGGATATCCGTTATAAGACAAAATGGTATCCCAACGGCACATGTCCGCAGGCAATGTACCTCACTGTGATGCACCGCCCGGAGGACAATGGGCTGGACTTCAACTTTGAGCATCAGGTCAAGGCAGTGTCCAGGGATGAGCTGGAGTACCTGTACTATTATCTGTGCAAGATCATGTTCAAGGGTGTGGAGAACCCGGATCTGACGATCGGAGAGATCATCAAGTTAGTATAGGGCCAGACACAGGGAAAATTCTTATATAGATAGAAAGATATATAGATAGGAAGAGGAGAACGATCATGTTTGAAAAATTAGTTGATATCATTTGCAATTATGTTGAAGTTGAGCCGGAGAATATTCATCCGGAGTCCCGTTTTATGGAAGATCTCGGATTTACATCCTTTGACTTTATGAGCATGCTCGGCGAGATCGAGGATGAGTTTGACGTAGAGGTGGAGCAGACTGAGGCGGCGAACATCCGCACAGTGCAGGAGGCTGCTGACTATCTGGAGAAGCTGGCAGCTGAAAACGAATAAAGGATACACACAGTTTTAGTCTGCCTCTCCCGGTGAAGCTGCGGGAAGGCCTGGTCCTGCGCCCGGCAGGCGCAGAGAAAGGAATGTAAAAATATGCTTTGCACTACCGTCCGCGAGATCCTGGTCAATACAGAGAAAAAGTATGGGCCGGAAGACGCGATCCGTTATAAAGTAAAGAAAAATGAAATCGAATCAAAAACTTACACACAGCTGAGGGAAGACAGCGAAAGCTTCTCAAATATACTGAAAGACCTCGGCGAGCAGGGGAAACATATCTCAGTCATCGGCATGACTTCCTATGAGTGGCTCGTGGCATATTTCGGCACAGTCAACAGCGGGAGCGTCATCGTACCGCTGGATGTGAATCTCCCGGCGGAGGACGTGTGCGACCTGATCGCGCGTTCGGACTCTACGGTGCTCGTATACGATGAGGCAAGAAAGGATGTGGCGGCGATCGCCAAAGACCGCTGCCCGCAGCTTAAGACTCTGATCTCCATGCAGCAGGCAGAGCATGATGACCATGCATATTCTTTCCGGAAGCTGCTGGGAGAGCATCGGGGGAGCTTTGACTATACGCCGGAGCCGGACCAGCTCTGCACGATCATGTTCACATCCGGCACGACCGGGAAGAGCAAGGGCGTCATGCTGACCCACAGGAATGTGGCGGAAAACGCGACCTGCCTTGACATGAAGATACCGGAGCGCACGGTCATCATGACAGTGCTGCCCATCCACCACGCGTACTGCCTGAGCATGGATATCCTCAAAGGCGTATCCCTGGGCTCGGTGATCTGCATCAATGATTCGCTTATGCGCGTGGCGAAAAATATCAAGCTCTTCAAGCCGGAGATGATCCTGATGGTGCCGCTCATGATCGAGACCATGGCAAAGAAGCTCGAAGAAGCTTCCATGCTCCCGGCGAAGCTTGTGAAGAGCCAGGTGTTCGGAAAACAGTTCCACACGATCTGCAGCGGCGGCGCTTACCTGGACCCGTCGTACATCGACCTGTTCAGGAAATATGACATCGTGATCCAGCAGGGATACGGCATGACAGAGTGCGCGCCGGTCATCAGCGTGAACCAGAGCTGGAATATCCGCTCGGATTCTGTCGGGCAGCTCATCCCGAACTGCGAGGCAAAGACCGTGGACGGCGAACTCTGGGTGCGCGGCAGCAGCGTCATGCAGGGATACTACAAGATGCCGGAGGAGACAGCGGAGACGCTGGAGGACGGATGGCTCAAGACCGGGGATCTGGGATACGTGGATGAGGACGGTTTTGTCTACCTTACGGGAAGAAAGAAAAACCTGATCATCACAAAGAACGGGGAGAATGTGTCTCCTGAGGAGCTGGAGAACGCCCTGAGCACGAACCGCCTTGTGGGCGAAGTCCTCGTGCGCGAAAAAGGCGGCGTGATCGAGGCGGAGATCTATCCGGATCAGGATTATGTAAAGAAGAAACGTATCAAGGATGTGCGCGCGGCGCTCCAGGACGTGATCGACGAGTACAACCGCGGCGCGGCGCCTCAGAAGAAGATCTACAGCCTGATCGTCAGGGATACAGAGTTCGAGAAGACGACCACGAGGAAGATCAAGAGGTTCTGATATGTGCAGGAAATACAAAGGGCCAGATGAAGCGGCAGAATGGTGGGGCATAAGCGGTTGACTTTGGCTGGATATGCAGCGGGCAGAGAGGATTTCTGCCCGCTGTTTTGCTGAGCGGCGGGAAAGCCGGTTCTGTTCGGGTCCACTGCCGCGTGGCATATTATTGTGACCGGTAACCGCGGCACATGTGCTGTATCGAAAACTTTGCAAAAAGCGTTGACTCTACCCTTTTTTGACTGTTATGATATACAAACATAAAGAAAAAATATGCAGGGCCCGGATGGAGAGAAATGTCAGAGGAGGACAGTTATGCTGCTTACGATCGATGTGGGAAATACAAATATTACAATGGGGGCGTTTGACGGGGAGTTCCTTCCCGGCATGTTCCGCATGACGACAAAACGCCAGCGCACTTCGGATGAATACGGAATGACGATCTGCGGCATACTGGAACACCGGGGGATCGATCCGAAGCAGATTGACGCGGTGATCATCGCATCCGTCGTCCCGGACATTATGCATTCTCTGACAAGCGGTATCATCAAGTACCTGCACACTACGCCGGTGATCGTGACGCCGGAGTCGGACACGGGCATCCGGGTAAATACGGAGAACCCGTCCAGGACGGGGCCGGACCGCATCGTGAACGCAGTGGCAGGATATGAGATCGCTAAAGGTCCGGCTATTGTCATTGATTTCGGAACCGCGACAACCTATGACCTGATCGGACCGGACGGGACACTCGAGGCATGTATCATCGCGCCCGGCATCGAGACGGCGGGGCGCTCGCTCTGGGGCGGAGCCGCCATGCTGCCCGCGATCCAGATCGAAAAGCCGGATACCATCCTGGCGAGGGATACTATCGCGGGAATGCAGGGCGGGCTTGTCTTCGGTGCGATCGGCCAGACAGAATATATCGTGCGGAAGATGAAAGAAGAGTCCGGGTATGCGGATGCATATGTCATAGCCACGGGCGGCCTGGGAAAGATCATCGCAAAAGAGACAGAGTGTATTGACCTGTATGAACCGAGGCTGACGCTGAACGGGCTGAGGCTGATCTATGAGAGGATTGCGGGATGAAGCATTTAAAGATAGGAAATGTAGAACTGGAAAACAGATATATCTTAGGACCCATGGCAGGCGTGACGGACCTGCCATTTCGTCTGCTGTGCAAGGAGCAGGGCGCGGGGCTCCTCTGCATGGAGATGGTGAGCGCAAAGGCAATCTACTATAACAACAGAAATACAGAGAGCCTGCTGGAGATCCATCCGGATGAGACGCCGGTCTCTCTCCAGCTCTTTGGCTCTGACCCGAAGATCATGAGCGAGATGGCGAAGCGGATCGAGGAAAGGCCGTTTGCCATCCTGGACGTCAATATGGGATGCCCTGTGCCGAAGGTCGTCAGGAACGGCGAGGGTTCGGCCCTGATGAAGGAGCCGAAGCTGGTCTATGAGATCGTCAGCGCCCTTGTGAAAGCGATCGATAAGCCTGTGACGGTAAAGATCAGGAAGGGCTTTGACGATGACCATGTGAATGCGGTGGAGATCGCGAAGATCATCGAGGAGGCGGGCGCGGCCGCTGTGGCGGTGCACGGCAGGACGCGTGAGCAGTATTACAGCGGAAAGGCGGACTGGGATATCATCCGTCAGGTAAAGGAGGCCGTATCCATCCCGGTCATCGGAAACGGGGACGTGACATCCCCGCAGAAGGCGGATGAACTGGTGCGCCGGACCGGGTGCGACGGGATCATGATCGCCAGAGGCGCGGAAGGGAATCCGTGGATCTTCTCGGAGATGATCCGCTGGGAAGAGACGGGAGAACTCCCGCCCAGGCCGGATAAGGATGAGATCCGGGAAATGATGCTTAAACATGCCCGCCTGCAGCTTGAATATAAGGGCGAATTCTGCGGCATCAGAGAGATGAGGAAGCATGTCGCATGGTACACGAAAGGTCTTAAAGGAGCGGCCCGCCTGAGGGAAAAAGTGAACGCTGTGGAGAGCCTTGAAGAGCTGGAAAATCTCTTGACATCATTATAGAGTTTGGTTATAATATTGAAATTGCGAAATAGACTTAAATGACAGCATTACAGGACATACAGTCCCGTGTGATGAACATCAAAAAATAGAAAGAAAACCAGAGAAACAGAAAGGAAGCGTAACCAATGGCAGAGGCAAAGAAAAGATTACTTACTTATGCCGGATTAAAGGCACTTGAGGATGAGCTCGAAGATCTTAAAGTGGTAAAGAGAAAAGAAGTCGCAGCCAAGATCAAAGAGGCCAGAGAGCAGGGGGATCTTTCAGAGAACGCGGAGTATGATGCTGCGAAGGATGAGCAGAGAGATATAGAAGCCCGCATCGAGGAGCTGGAAGGGATCCTGAAAAACGCAGAGGTAGTCGTTGAGGATGAAGTTGACTTTGACAAGATCAATGTTGGATGTACGGTGAAAGTGTACGACATCACTTATGACGAAGAGATGGAGTTCAAGATCGTCGGCTCCACAGAGGCAAACAGCCTTGAGGGGAAGATCTCCAATGAGTCGCCGGTCGGACAGGCACTGCTCGGAAAGAAAGTCGGCGAGACAGTTACCGTAGAGACACAGGCGGGAAATATTGAGTACAAAGTGCTTGAGATCAGCCGTTCAAAGTAAACATGCGATAAACATACGACATGATACAGACCTCTTAATATTAAGAGGTCTGAATTCGCGTGTATGGGGTTATTGAGAGCGCCGAAAAGGCGTAAGGAGAATGCCGGAAAAGGCGTAATGAGTATGCCGTAAAATCAGCACGGCGGGAGTAATGAAAGGAGAAAGTACAGTGGCACAGCAGCAGAAAAACGGACAGGAGCAGGATCTGAACCAGTTGAGAAAAGTGCGCCGCGAGAAACTTGCGGAGCTGCAGCAGAACGGGAAGGACCCGTTTGTGATCACAAAATATGAGCAGACACACCACAGCCAGGAGATCAAAGACAACTTTGAGGAACTGGAAGGAAAACAGGTATCCATTGCAGGGCGCATGATGTCCAAGCGTGTGATGGGGAAAGCGTCTTTCTGCAATGTGCAGGATCTGAAGGGGAATATCCAGTCCTACGTGGCGCGGGACAGTATCGGTGAGGAGAATTACAAAGAGTTCAAGAAACTGGACGTGGGCGATGTGATCGGCATCGAGGGAGAAGTGTTTAAGACAAAGACCGGTGAGATGTCCATCCACGCATCCCATGTGACACTGCTCTCCAAGAGCCTGCAGATCCTCCCGGAGAAGTTCCACGGGCTGACAAATACAGACACACGTTACCGCCAGAGATATGTGGACCTGATCATGAACCCGGAAGTGAAGGATACATTCATCAAGCGTTCCAGGATCATCAGTGCGATCCGCAAATATCTGGACGGAGAAGGATTCATGGAAGTGGAGACGCCGATGCTGGTTGCCAATGCCGGCGGCGCTGCGGCAAGACCCTTTGAGACGCATTTCAACGCGCTGAACGAGGATCTGAAGCTGCGCATTTCCCTGGAACTTTACCTGAAGAGGCTGATCGTGGGCGGTCTTGAGAAAGTCTATGAGATCGGCCGTGTATTCCGCAACGAAGGTCTGGATACAAGGCACAACCCGGAGTTCACCCTGATGGAGCTCTACCAGGCATACACAGACTACAACGGCATGATGGACCTGACAGAGAACCTGTACCGCCATGTGGCGCAGGAAGTGCTCGGTACGACGAAGATCGTGTACAACGGCATTGAGATGGATCTCGGGAAGCCGTTTGAGCGCATTACCATGGTTGACGCTGTGAAGAAATATTCCGGCGTGGACTGGAATGAAGTAGAGACGCTGGAGCAGGCGAGAGAGCTCGCGAAGGCGCACAATATCGAGTTTGAGGAGAGACATAAAAAGGGCGATATCCTGAACCTGTTCTTCGAGGAATTCGTAGAAGAGCATCTGGTACAGCCCACATTCGTAATGGATCACCCGATCGAGATCTCCCCGCTGACCAAGAAGAAACCGGAGAACCCGGACTACGTGGAGCGTTTCGAGTTCTTCATGAACGGCTGGGAGATGGCGAATGCCTACTCCGAGCTTAACGACCCGATCGACCAGAGAGAACGTTTCAAAGCACAGGAAGAGCAGCTCGCCCAGGGTGAC
>DWUV01000061.1 GCA_019120595.1 Candidatus Mediterraneibacter tabaqchaliae
AGGGGAGAAAGATACACGGGAAAGAGTATGAAGATTTAGAAGGGAGAATTGAATATGTCGGTAGATATCGGGATCGATCTGGGAACCGCAAGCGTGCTGGTCTATGTGCGCGGCAAAGGTGTAGTACTGAAAGAGCCTTCTGTGGTCGCCTTTGACCGGGATACGAATGTGATAAAAGCCATCGGCGAGGAAGCCCGGATGATGCTGGGAAGGACGCCGGGCAATATCGTTGCGGTCCGTCCGCTCAGACAGGGTGTTATCTCAGATTATACAGTGACCGAGAAGATGATCAAGTATTTTGTCCAGAAAGCACTTGGGAAGCGTACGTTTAAAAAGCCGAGGATCAGTATCTGCGTGCCCAGCGGCGTGACGGAAGTAGAGAAGAAAGCCGTGGAAGAGGCGACATTTGCGGCAGGGGCAAGGGAAGTCCATCTGATCGAAGAGCCGGTGGCAGCGGCGATCGGAGCCGGGATCGACATCGCGAAGCCCTGTGGGAACATGATCGTGGATATCGGCGGCGGCACTGCGGATATCGCGGTGATCTCGCTGGGAGGCACGGTAGTGAATACCTCGATCAAAGTGGCGGGAGACGATTTTGACGAGGCAATCGTCCGCTATATGCGCAAGAAACATAATCTTCTGATCGGAGAGCGGACAGCAGAAGATATCAAGATCAAGATTGGGACAACATATCCTCTTGTGGAGGAGGAGACGATGGAAGTCAGGGGAAGGAACCTTGTGACCGGGCTGCCGAAGACGGTGACAGTGACTTCATCTGAGACTGAGGAAGCTTTGAGGGAAGCGACCAGTCAGATCGTGGAGGCGGTCATATCTGTCCTTGAGCAGACGCCGCCGGAACTGTCCGCGGATATCCTGGACCGGGGGATCGTCCTGACAGGCGGAGGCGCGATGCTCCGTGGCCTGGAGGAGCTGATCGAGGAGAAGACCGGGATCAATACCATGACAGCGGAAGATCCGATGAAGGTCGTGGCGATCGGGACAGGACAGTTCGTGGAATTTATGAGCGGCAGAAAAGACTTCTGATACAGAGAAACAGAGAGAAACTCCGGGCACGGGAGAGCGGACAGGAACTTCTGGCTCAGGAGAAGAGACGGAAAAGTTGAGTGGGTGATCGACAGGGATGTGGGCTATTTAGCAGAGCTGGATAGCGCATCCCTGTTCTGGTGTAATGCGGCAGGAAGAGAAGGTAAGAAGGGAAGGCAATGGAGACAGTCACAGGATATGTGGGGCACATCGTGTTCCGGAATGAAGAAAACGGATATACAGTCTTTCATCTGGAAAACGATGACGGGGAAGTGACCTGCGTCGGAAATTTTAATTTTATCAATGAAGGGGAAATGCTGGAGCTGACAGGTGAGTATGTGAACCACAATGTATACGGAACGCAGCTCAAAGTGTCATCCCATGTGGTGAAAGAACCTGAGGATCTGGTGTCCATCGAGAGATATCTCGGCTCAGGCGCGGTCAAAGGCGTGGGGGCTGCCCTTGCAGGGAGGATCGTAAAGAAATTTAAAGAGGACACCTTCCGGATCATCGAAGAGGAGCCGGAGCGCCTGGCGGAAGTCAAAGGGATCAGCGAGCGCAAGGCAAGAGAGATCGCAGAGCAGGTAGAAGAGAAGAAGGACATGCGCAAGGCAATGATCTATCTCCAGAAATATGGGATCTCCACCAGACTTGCCGCAAAGATATACCAGTATTATGGAATGCGTGTATACAAAGTCCTGGAAGAGAACCCTTACCAGCTTGCGGATAATATAGAGGGAGTCGGGTTTAAGACAGCGGACGAGATCGCCGCGCGCATAGGGATACATACGGATTCTGATTACCGGATCAAGAGCGGGCTTTTCTATACGCTCCAGCAGGCGGTGGGAGAGGGGCACATCTATCTCCCGGAGGAAGTGCTCGTCCGCCGGGCAGGCGAGCTGCTCGGCGTGGAGATACAGGACGTCAGCAAACATGTGATGGATCTGTGCATTGAGAAAAAGACTGTGATGAAAGAAGGCGAGGACGGGATCAGGATCTATCCCGCTCACTATTACTATCTGGAGCTGAATACGGCGAAAATGCTCCACGACCTGAATATTGACTGCGAAATGCCGGAAGATATGATGGAGCGGAGACTGAGGAAGGTGGAAGAGACCGAGCAGATCGAATTGGACGAGATGCAGCATAAGGCGGTGATCGAATCCATCAAGCACGGACTCCTCGTCCTGACCGGAGGCCCAGGTACAGGGAAAACGACTACCATCAATACAATGATCCGGTTTTTTGACAGCGAGGGTATGAGTATCCTGCTGGCTGCTCCTACCGGGCGCGCGGCGAAGCGCATGACTGAAGCCACGGGCTATGAGGCGCAGACCATCCACCGGCTTCTGGAGGTAAATGTAAATCCGGAGGAGACGGACAGTGTGGGCGGATTTATGCGGAACCGGCAGAATCCCCTGGAAGCGGATGTGATCATCATTGACGAGATGTCCATGGTGGATCTGCCTCTGATGCACGCCCTGCTCTCGGCAGTCGTGCCGGGGACGAGGCTGGTGCTGGTAGGGGATGTGGACCAGCTCCCCTCAGTGGGGCCGGGAAG
>DWUV01000004.1 GCA_019120595.1 Candidatus Mediterraneibacter tabaqchaliae
CGAGGCAAGTAAAATTATAAAATCCGGCACTATGCTAAGAACAGAAATTGGCAGGGGGCAACTCGCCTTCGTCTCAGACAATCCCCCTGCCAATTTCAACGCATAGTTCCGGATTTTAAGTTTTACTAAGCCTCATTCCGAAGTCACCTCAGTCACCCCTACACACGCTCTGAAAGGTTTTCGCAAAGGCGCTCCGCTGTTTTCGGACGTTTTTCCGCCTCTCGTCCTCACATACAAATCCAGATTTACTTCTCGTGTATTTGAATATCCCCGGATTCTGCGGTGAATTCGATGGTTTTCTCCCTGCCGCCGTCTGATGTGAAGGTCATTTCCCCGGTGCCTGGCGAGGAGAGCCTGCCGGGGATGTCATCGGAGAGTGTGATCTTTCCGAATTCGGTCACAAGGTCATAGGCGTAATCCTGCGCATCGCTGAGCACGAATACGGTATCCCCGAATTTGTTTACCCCGGTCAGTGTCTCGAGGCCGCTGGCTGCAAAATAGAGGCTGCCGGATTCTATGGTCAGGTCTGCCGAGCGGACTGTCATGCCCTGCAGCGACGCGTCTCCGTATTCGGCGGTGAGCACCAGAGTGCCGATGGCGGTGTCCTGGGTTTCGATGCTGCCGGAAGCAGCTGTGATCTCTGTGTCAGTGAAGGTGCATCCTTTTGCGCTCAGATTCCCGTAATCCAGACCGATCTCCGAGGTATCGGCGGTGATATCCTCCATGTCAAGATTTCCAAAATCCAGATAAATGTCGGCTTTGTCTGTGTGAATGTTTTTCATGTCCAGGTCTCCGTACCCCAGGTTCAGAGTGAGTGTGTCTGCAGTAAAACTGCTGATATCCATGCTGCCGAAATCGCTGCTGATCTCAACGTCGGAGCAGTCGGTGCCTTCCGGGAGATACAGGCGGACTACGGAGTCAGAAAAGGTGGACAGGGATCCGATATCGAGGAAGATCCCGCCGGACAGGATCCCTTTCTGGGTAACGGTAAGGGTATCGCCGGAAACGCCCCACAGAGGTTCTGCGCCGGTTCCGTCCAGAGTGTATTCCAGGTAGGCGGATCCATCCTCAGACGGCAGGAATTCGATGTCAGCCTCAGAAGTGATGTCGATCTTTATGCTGGAAAAGTCATCCAGCTTTGTCTTTTTCAGGATGTACGGCCTGGTTTCGGAGGAGGCGGAGCGGATGCCGTCCCGGGTGATCTGGACGCCGAACCAGCCGCCGGCAGCGATCCCTGCCGCTGCGGCGAGGATGCCCGCGCCCATGCAGCAGGCGGAGATGATCAGGATATTCCTAGTTGTTTTTTTCATGGTTCTTACCCCCTTTTGTCATTTTTCCGAGAGATACGGATACTTTTCTGATGCACCATTTAAACAGGAGGACCGATCCGTATACAAGGAGGATCCCGATCCCGCCAGCAAAGAGCCCGAGGCCGATGTTGCACAGACCGTCGCCCACGGAGCGGAAGAGTACCGCGATCCCGCCGAAGAGGCAGAGGATCCCTGAAGCGATAAACGCGATAGCCGAGACTGCCACAGCAAACAAAACGATCCCTGCGCAGAGAAGAAGGACTGCCAGAACGATCAGTGTGCAGAGGGCAAAGGGGACGGTGATCGGAGCTGCGCACAGGGCGAGCACCGCGATCCAGAGGGTGGACAGGCCGCGTTTTACGGTTTTGGGTTTTTCTTTGATATTCTGGGCGGCCAGATCCATGATCAGTTCTTTTGCCGCTTCTTCCGGGCTGCCAAGATCGGAGACTGCCTGCTGTTCGTTTTCCGGTCCTGCTTCTGCGAAATATTCTTCAAAATACTCGATCGCCCTGTCATAGTCCTCCTTTGGAAGACGGCGCAGGCTGCGGGCAAGTATTTTCATGTATTCGGTTTTAGTCATTTGAGTTCCCTCCTTTTACAATGTCGTCAATAATGAATTTGTACTCTTCCCATTCTTTTAGGAGCTCTGCCTGCCGCTGCCTTCCTTCCGGGGTGATCCGGTAGTATTTGCGGTTGCGTCCCTGGTACTGCTGGTCATAGGTCACAACGAAACGGCTTTCCTGGAGCCGTTTCAGGATCGGGTAGAGGGCGGAATCTTTTGTGCTGGATGCCCTTTTGATGATCTGGCTGATCTGATAGCCATACGCATCGCCCTCAGCGATGACAGACAGTACGAGGAAGTCCATCATGGGAGCGTTCAGTGTAAACGTCATAACATCATTCCTCTCATATGTTGATCTGAAATATATATTTTATTTATGCATATTATATTTTGTATAATATATAATGTCAATACTTATCAGGATGTTTTCCGAATGAAGCGGATGAACCGTTACTTTTTCAGGTGTTACATTTTCAGGTTACATTTTCAAAGAAATATAAATCACGGGAATCTTGCCAGCAAACTGAAAAAAATGTATCATGGACTGAGGATATTTTCTGTTTGTCAGCAAGGACAGGTTTTCAAAGGAGACTGCTTTATGTATAAGATCTATATTGTAGAAGACGATGCGACTATTGCACGGACACTGAAGGAGCATCTGGAAAAATGGGATTACCAGGTGCAGTGCGCAAAAGATTTCCGCAATATCACAGAGGAGTTTGCGAGATTTTCGCCGGAGCTGGTCCTTATGGACATCCTTCTTCCTTTTTATAACGGATATCACTGGTGCACGCAGATCAGGAAGATATCCAGGGTCCCTATTTTATTCCTCTCATCCGCAGGGGACAATATGAACATCGTGATGGCGATGAACATGGGAGGGGACGATTTCGTGGAGAAGCCCTTTGACCTGAACGTGCTGACCGCGAAGATCCAGGCGATGCTCCGCCGGGCGTATTCTTTTCAGGGCAGGGTCAGCCTGATCGAGCACGCCGGTGTGATCCTGAACCTGGATGATACCTGCGTAAGCTATAAGGGGAAGAAGATGGAGCTGACTAAAAATGATTTCAGGATCATGCAGGTGCTCATGGAGAACGCAGGGCGGGTCGTGAAGCGGGAGGAACTGATGCAGAGGCTCTGGGAGAGCGATGAATTTATCGATGACAATACCCTGACCGTGAATGTGACGAGGCTGCGCAGAAAGTTAGAAGAGATCGGGATCACGGACCTGATCAGGACGAAAAAGGGAAGCGGGTATCTGATACAATGACACATTTGATCACCACTTATCTGAAAAAGAACAGGAAACCAATCTTATTTTATGTTGTTTTCCTGACCATGTTTTATCTTGTGCTGTATCTCTACGGAGTGCGCGCGGACGCTCTGGGATATGCGGTGTTTTTGTCCCTGGTCACATTTACCGTGCTTGGGATTTTTGACTTCTGGCGCTATCAGGCAAGGATCAAGGCCATAGGGGAGGCGTTCCGGAATATGCCTTATGAGCTGGGAAGCCTGCCGGAGCCCCTGGATATCCCGGAGGAAAAGTACCAGGAAGAGGTGCGGACGCTCGGGGAGCGGCTTGTGGCACAGGAAAATGACGCCCGCAAAAGCAGGCAGGAGATGATCGACTTTTACAGCCTGTGGGCGCACCAGATCAAGACGCCCCTGGCGGCGCTGGACCTGCTCCTCCAGTCCGCGGAAGCGCGGGAGGATGCTGCCCAAGCCGATCCCGGGGATGCAGGAGAGCCTGGCGGAAAGTCTGATGGAGAGCCTGGAGGGGACCGGAGCGCCAGGACCTTTCAGGAGATGCGCATGGAGCTTTTTAAGACCGGGCAGTATGTGGATATGGTGCTGTCCTATCTGCGCGCGGAGGATCTGTCGTCGGATCTGCTCCTGAAGGAATACTCTCTGGATGAGATCGTGCGGCAGGCGGTCCGCAAATATTCGGGCATGTTTATCCTCAAGAAGATCCGACTGGAATACGAGCCCTGTAAGGAGACAGTACTGACGGATGAGAAATGGCTTCTCTTTGTGCTGGAGCAGCTTTTGTCAAACGCTTTGAAATATACAGACAAGGGTTCCATCCGGATCCGCATGGAGCCGGGCAGCCATGGAGTCCTTCTGATCGAGGATACCGGGATCGGGATCCAGGCGGAGGATCTGCCCCGGGTGTTTGAGAAAGGCTTTACCGGGTACAACGGGAGACAGGATAAGAAATCCACGGGCATCGGGCTGTACTTGTGCCGGATGGTCTGCGGGAAGCTGAACCATACCATTGCGGTCACGTCTGAACCGGGAAAGGGCACGGCAGTGCGCCTCGATCTCTCGAGAAAAGAGATGCGGCACGAGTAGGCAGTGCGGAAAGTGACAGAAATGTAAGGATAGAGGGAGGAATGTAAGGCAGGCTTATGGAAGGCTGCCTTCTGTCTTTTTATAATGGGATCATAATAAAAGACAGGGAGGAGATCAAAGATGACACTGCTTGAAGTGAAAAACCTGAAAAAAATATATACCGCAAGATTCGGCGCAAGCCAGGTGCAGGCACTCTCGGACGTAAGCTTTTCTGTGGAGAAGGGAGAGTATGTGGCGATCATGGGGGAGAGCGGGTCCGGGAAGACCACACTCCTCAATATCCTTGCCGCGCTCGACAAACCTTCCGGGGGCACAGTCCTGCTGAACGGCAGGGACATGAAGGGGATCAAAGACAGCGAGCTGGCTGCATTCCGCAGGAAGAACCTGGGATTTGTCTTTCAGGAGTTTAACCTGCTGGATACGTTCTCCATTGAAGATAATATCTATCTGCCCCTTGTCCTTGCGGGAGAGAGCTACGGGCAGATGGAGGAAAAGCTGGACCGCATCGCAGGCAGGCTCGGGCTTACGGGACTTCTGAAGAAGTATCCCTATGAAGTCTCAGGCGGGCAGAAACAGAGGGCGGCAGTGGCAAGGGCTCTGATCACGCGCCCTCAGCTTATCCTGGCGGATGAGCCGACCGGGGCGCTGGATTCCCGTTCGTCAGATGAGCTGATGAAGCTGTTTTCACAGGTCAACCGGGAGGGGCAGACGATCCTCATGGTGACGCACAGTGTCAAGGCGGCCAGCAGCGCGGGAAGAGTGCTCTTTATCCGCGACGGCCAGGTGTATCACCAGATCTACCGGGGGAATCTGACGGACGAGGAGATGTACCAGAAGATCGCTGCCACGCTGACAGTCCTGGCGACAGGAGGTGAGGTGCGTGAATAAGGTATTTTATCCAAAGCTTGCTTTTCTGAACCTGAAGAAAAACCATAAGACCTATGTGCCTTATCTGTTTACCTGTATCCTGACTATTATGCTCTTTTATGCCCTCAGCGCGATCGGCATGAACAGCGGGATGGAACAGATAAGAGGGGGAACATCGATCGGTACGGTAATGGGGTGGGTGACAGCGCTTACAGGCGGTTTCTCGCTGATCTTTCTGTTCTACACGAACAGTTTCCTCATTAAACAGAGGAAAAAAGAGCTGGGGCTTTACCAGGTGATGGGCATGGATAAGAAAAATCTGAGCCTGATGATGTTCTGGGAGACGCTGATCACCGCTGCGGTCAGCCTGGGGGCAGGACTTCTTCTCGGCCTGGCGCTTGGGAAGCTTCTGTTCCTTATTTTCCTGAAGATCATACATTTCCCTGTGCCGCTGGATTTTGCGGTGGAGCCGGAAGCGCTCTTACAGACAGTCCGGCTGTTCCTGGCAGTATTTCTTATCAACCTTCTCTGGAATCTGTTCCGGGTGGCGCGTACCGGGATCACGGAGCTGGTAGGGGCCTCCCGGGCGGGGGAAAAGGAACCGCGGGGCAAATGGCTCCTGGCGCTCCTGGGGCTTGCGTCGCTTGTCAGCGGTTATTATATCGCCCAGACAGCGGATTCGCCGCTGAAAGCAGTGAATGTGTTCTTTTTGGCGGTGATCCTCGTCGTCATCGGGACGTATCTGCTTTTTATGACAGGCAGCATCGTGCTCTTAAAGGCGCTGAAAAAGAATAAAAAATATTATTATAAGGCAAAGCACTTTACGGCTGTGTCCGGGATGCTCTATCGGATGAAGCAGAATGCGGCGGGGCTTGCCAATATCTGTATCATGAGCACGGTCGTGATCGTAGTGCTGTCTGTATGTGTCTGCCTCTATGCCGGGATCGAAGACTCTATGAAGAACCAGTTCCCGAAGGATGTGTCTGTAGGCATTCCCGACGGCTCGGACGAGACCAGGACAGAGACTGCACGCCTGATCCGGGAGACCGCAGAGGAGACCGGGGTAAAAGTGACGGGAGAGCTTGGCTACCGGTCCTTCCTGCTCCCGTGTATGCTCAGGGGCGATACGGCGATGTTCGGCAATGCGATGGACTATGGGGATGAGGAAGGCTTTACCGACTCGTACCGCGGCATGGTTTTGATCCCTCTGGAAGATTATAACGCAGTGACCGGCGAGGATGAGACTCTCCAGCAGGGAGAGGCGCTGATCTACGCGCCGGAGGATGAGTATGCATATGACACGATCCTTCTGGGCGATGTCCCGTACACGGTGAAAAAAGTGCTGGATAATGTGCCTATCGTGGCAGATGGCACGATGTCCAGTGTAGTGGGGATGTTCTATGTGATCCTTCCGGATGTAAACTCCGTGGATTCACTGGCGCAGGAGTATGGATTCTCTTCCGAAGAGATGAATCATGCAGGATATGACGCATGGTTCAACCTGGAAGGGGACGCCGGGGATAAGGAAAAAATGGTCAGGATGCTCGGGGAAAAGCTTGCGGAGGAGAACCCGGGGTCCTATGTCCAGTATAAAGAAGACTACCGGCAGTCTACCTATATAATGAACGGAGGAGCCCTGTTTATGGGGATCTTTGTGGGAGTTCTCTTCCTCATATCCACAGTGCTGGTCATCTACTACAAGCAGATCTCAGAGGGGTATGACGACAGGGAGAATTTCCAGCTCATGCAGAAAGTGGGAATGGACAGAAGAGAAGTGCGGCGGACTATCCGCAGCCAGATCCTGGCAGTATTTTTCCTGCCTCTTCTGGGAGCCTTCCTCCATGTGGCGTTTGCCTTCCGTGTGATGACCATGCTGCTGGCGGTCATGTATGTGCTGAATGTGCCCCTTTTCCTTGCGTGTACCGTGGGGGTAACGGCAGTGTTTACGCTGTTCTATGTGGTCGTGTATCTTCTGACATCCCGGGAATACTACCGCATCGTGCGCTGAATATAAACCGTCCAGCCCGCGCGGTCCGGGAAACGCACGAACTTTAGGAAATGGAGCCATCCCCTTGTGGGAGCACCGGGAGGTGTGGTACACTGACGGTGCAGTGTACATTCAATTTAAAGGGGAGCCGGAACATGGATGAAAACAGAGATAAAGCAGAGCGTGTGATAGAAGAGGTGGAAAAAGCGGTTGTCGGGAAACGGGAGATCCTGACAAAGATCATGACCGCGATCCTGGCGGGAGGGCACATCCTGATCGAGGATATCCCCGGTACGGGGAAGACGACGATGGCGCTTGCCTTTTCCAGGGCCATGGGGCTGGAAGTGAAAAGGGTACAGTTTACGCCGGACGTGCTTCCTGCGGATCTCACCGGGTTTACGGTTTACAGGAAAGAGACCGGACAATTTGTCTATCAGCCGGGAGCGGCGATCTGTAATCTGCTCCTGGCGGATGAGATCAACCGGACGTCGCCGAAGACCCAGTCCGCCCTTCTGGAAGTGATGGAGGAGCAGCAGGTGACAGTGGACGGGGTCACGCACAGGACGGGCAGCCCGTTTATCGTGATCGCAACGGAAAATCCGGCGGGCTCGGCGGGAACCCAGCTCCTCCCGGAATCCCAGCTGGACCGTTTTATGATCTGTGTCAGCATGGGCTACCCCACGGTGGAGGAAGAGATGGAGATCCTGCGGAGAGGGCAGACAAGAGGCAGAGGCGCTGAGGATACGGAACCTGTGCTGGATGCGCCGCAGCTTCTGGACATGCGGGCGGAAGTGTCGGAAATCTTTGTGCATAAGCGTATCTACCGGTACATCGCGGAGCTGGCGAAAGCGACCAGGGAGAATGAGTGGACAGAGCTCGGGATCAGTCCCAGGGGAACAGTTGCCCTGACTGCCATGGCAAAGGCGTGCGCATGGATGAAGGGCCGGGAGTATGTGATCCCTGCGGATGTGAGGGAGGTTTTCCCCTGCGTGGCAGGACACAGGATTTATCTGAACATGAAGGCAAAGGTGGGGCGTATCCGGGTGGAAGAGCTGATCCGCCAGGCGCTGGAGAGCGTGCCCGTGCCGGCGCTCAGAGAAAAAAGCTGAACCGGTTTTTTGAGGGAGAGACGAAATGGTCCGAAGATTAGCAGGGTATTCAGCCGTGGCGCTGGCTGCGGCTTATCTGTTTTTTATGTACGATGAGACTGTGACATCCGGGATCCTTGTGTTTATTCTTCTGTATCTTCCGGTGTCGCATGCATATCTGCTGCTGGTGAAAGGGAACGTGACCGCGGATCTGGAGCGGGTCCCCGCGATGGGGGAGAATGGGAAACGCATCCGCGCCGGAGTTACCGTGCGGAATGATTCCCGGCTGGCAGGCATCCGGTATGAGCTGATCCTCTCGGTGCGGGATGCCAGGGACGGGAAAAAGAAGCGGAAGAAAAAGAAATATACGGGGACTGTGCCCGCAGGCGGGGAAGAGACCTTATGGTGTGAGTTCGTGAGCGGACGCTGCGGAAGTATCGAGGTGAGGCTGGAGAAGCTGAGGGTCTTTGATCTCCTCGGTATCTTTTGCGTCGGAAGGAAAGAGGATCAGGCCTGTTCTGTGAAGATCATGCCCGGCTTTGCGCTGATGCCTCTGGAGATCACGAGAAAGACAAGGGAATTCCAGGCAGAGTCGGATGATTACTCAGGGGAGAAGAAAGGGGATGACCCTTCTGAAATATACCAGGTCAGGGAATACAGAGTCATGGATCCGCTGAAAGATATCCACTGGAAGCTGAGCGCCAAAGAGGATGAGCTTATGGTGAAAGAAAAAGGATTCCCCCTGGGATGCACGGTCCTGATCTGGTTTGATATCAGGGAAAGCATGACTACCTCCGAGAGCTTTTCTGCTGTGGCGGAGAGGGCGGCGTCCCTGTCTGTCACTCTGGCGGAGGAAAAGTGCATCCATATGGCGGCGTGGTACGAGGAGGAGAATGAGAGGATCGTGAAGTACCGGGTCAGGGACGAGGAAGAAGCGTACAATATGGTGTGGCATCTCCTGGACCTTGTGCCGTGCCGGGATATCGGGAAGCGGGACGCCTGCTTTGCGGATGAGTTCAGGGGACTGCAGTTCAGCAGTACAGTGACCATCGACAGCAGGGGAGAACTATGGAAGGACGGGGAGAAACCGGAGCTCCTGCGGCTGTGATGACAAAAAGGGGAGATGGTACAGTGGCGCGAAGAGGTCATGGGATAAAAGTATATCAGACTCAGAAAATAAAGAAGAAAAACAGCGGGGAGAAGCTCACGGCAGTGTGCTTCTCATCTGTGTCTGTATCTTTTCTGGGGGCAGCGTGGTGGAATGCATTCCTGTCCGTCTTTCCGCTGGAGATAAGTGAGGCGCGGCTGTACGGAGGGCTCTGCCTGCTGTCCCTTATCGTATCTTTTCTTGCCGTGTGCGCCGGGAAACGGGCGGTAGTCCCGGAGATCCTTGCCGGCGCCGGTCTCTGGTGGCTCAATGAAACCTATGGACATTTGTCCGGCGCCGGGGAGGCTGTCCTCACCCTTCCTGTCCTGATCCTTTGGACTTTTGTCTTTTTATCCGGCAAGGGGAAACTGGCGGCGGGTCTGGCTCTGGCGGCCCCTTTTGCAGCGGGTGCGTGGAATGGATACCTTCCATCGGCGCAGTCTTCCTGGATCCTTGTTTTCGCGGGGGCTATGTATTACGCTGTGGGCGCTTCGGGAATTTCCGGCGCTCAGAAGCGCAGCGGAGATGCCGGCCCGGGGAAAATGAGGGCAGGGGTCCGGAGAATGGCTGCCCTTCTTTTTACAGCGGCGGGATTGATCTTCCTGATATGGATATCCGTCTCTGCGGGCAGGTTTCTGGATACGGGGCGGCAGGAGGAAGGGAGCGTTTACCAGACTGTCCGCGCGCGGATCCATACGGATCTCATCGGAAGGATCGAAAGGCTGGCTGAAAGCGGAACAGAAGAAGCGGGGGAGCAGCCTGTGTCAGGAGATGAGGACAATGCTCCGGAAGAGCTGCAGCCGGAACAGGAGGATCGTCCGCTCCCAGAAGAAGACCAGAATATGGAAATCTTCGACGGAGAGCCTGTTTCATCATCGGACAGTATGGACCATCTGAAGGAGATCAGTGCTTTTGTGCCGGAAGAGCTGGAAAATCCCGGAACTGTATACGCACAGGAGAAACCAACGGGAACTGTGTACATTCCGTTTAGGACAGGGACTGCCTACACTGGGGAAAGCTGGGAGAGAGGAGAATATCCGGAAGAAGTCCTTCCGGAAGATATGCCGGATTTCCTCGAAGAATGCCGGATGTTTCCGGGAGGGCTGGACCGTCTGGAAGAATTGTGTAAATACTGGGATACAAGTTCAGATGAAGCAGTGGGAAGGCAGATCGATGAGACGTTTGAAATGATGGCTGTCTATGACACTGCCCCAGGATCTGTGCCGGAAGAAGAGGATTTTGCAGAATATTTCCTGTTTGAAAACCACAAAGGGTTCTGCGTCCATTTTGCCACCACGGCTGCCCTGCTCTACCGCATGTGCGGGTATCCGTCTGTGTATATCGAGGGCTATGCAGTACCGGCATCCGCGTTTGAGCCGGCAGGGGACGGCACCTGGCAGGCGCAGGTGGAAGGCAGCATGGGACATGCCTGGTGCCAGGTGTATGAGGGCGCGGACCGGGGCTGGGTAAATAAAGAACATACGCCGGCTGGGAGCGGCGGAAGCGCAGCAGACGGACTGCCTGAACAGGCGGGCGGCGCGGACCGTCTTTGGACGGACCGGGGGGTGCGTTTGGGCTGGCCCGGAGCGGCTGCGGCAGCAGCGGGATCCGTCCTGCTGATCTCGGCGGCGGCAGTCCTGGTCAGAGCGGCTTTCCGGAGGAAAAAGTTCCGGGAGGAGTCGGCGGATACCGCAGAGGGGAACGGGATCCCTGCGCTGTATGAAAGAGCTGTGAGGATGGCGGAACTTGCCAGGGGATCTGTGCCCGGTCCCGGGAAGAGAAGGAGGGTCCGGGGCAGGAAAAGGCACACCGGCTTCCCGGGGACAGAAGATCTCGAACTGCTGAAAAAGGAATACCGGGAGATCAGCGCGGAGGAATGGGACTGGTTTTATGAGCAGGTAATGCGCGCCCTTTATTATCATCCGAAAGGCGGGAGCAGGGCGAGGGAGAGAGCGCTTCGCCTGTATGGGGAGTGCGCGGACGCTGCCTGGGAGCGGATGACAGCGGGCAGGCGCCTGCTCTGCCGGTACGTATACGGCATTTCGCCGGAACGCGGGATGCGATGAAATGAGATGACAGATATGATTTCAGAAGGAGAAGAAAAGATGATACGCAGATTTACGGAAAAGGACAGAGAGATCTATATTGAGATGGCAAGGGAATTCTATCATTCGGATGCAGTGCTCCATCCGATCCCGGATGAGTATTTCGCAAGGACAGTGGAAGAAGCGCTCCGGTCGGACTCCTATGCGGAGATCTTTCTGTTTGAGTGCGATGCAGAGACGGCGGGATATGGCCTGACCGCGAAAACCTTTTCCCAGGAGGCCGGGGGCTGTGTGTGGTGGATCGAGGAGATCTATATCCGGGAAAAGTTCCGCTCGCGCGGATTGGGCAGGGAGTTTTTCCGCTATCTGGAAGAAGAGAAAGGCAGGGATGTTACCCGCCTGCGCCTGGAAGTAGAGGCAGACAATACGCGGGCGGTCTCTCTGTATGAAAGGCTTGGGTATGAGGTGCTGGACTATGTGCAGATGGTGAAAGATGACCCGAAGTAAAGGGGATGCATACATGTATACGATTCAAAGGAAATTCTTTGAATACACCGTTGCAAGAACCTGTCGAACAATGCTATAATTCAAAGTAGCGTACTTTTGCCTTCGGGCAGGAGAAGAATTGTGAGTAGGTGACTGATTTGAAGAATAAGATCAAGCGATTTGCCAAAGGGGATTTCCACATCCCGCAGCCGGAGATCATTTTCCCGGAGACACGGATTATCATGCGTGTCGGCGAGGGAGAAAAATACAGGGGGAGCTTTTCGCTCCAGAACCAGGGGGAGGGGACCATCCGCGGGCTGGTCTATCCCTCCTCTTACCGTATCCACTGCGATGAGCAGGGGTTTGACGGCAATCCGGTCAATATCTATTATACATATGACGGAAATGGCCTCAGGCCCGGGCATGTGGAGCACGGCAAATTTACGATCGTCTGCAACGGCGGGGAATATGACGTGGCGTTTACCGCTATTATCGAGAAGCCTTTTGTGATGACGAGCTATGGCAAGATCCAGAGCCTGGAGGATTTTAAGAAGCTGTCCTTCCGGGATGCGGCTGAGGCGGTAAAGCTGTTCCGTTCCAGGGATTTCTATGAGATCCTGAAGTATGAGGATAAGCGGATCCAGGCTCTCTATGATAATATGAGGAAATGGGAGCTGGACCAGCAGGCGCTGGAAGAATTCCTCGTAGGCTGCAAGCAGAAGGAGAAGATATTTCTGACCCTGGAGGAAGAGAGCAGGGCGTTTATCTCTCTGACCGAGGCGCGCAAGGAGACCTTTACTGTCAAGAAAAATACATGGGGGTATCTGGAGATCGATGTGCGCACAGAGGGCGAGTTCCTCTCTGTCGAACACACCAGGGTCACCACGGAGGAGTTCATCGGCAATTCCTACCGGCTGGAATATTTCCTGAATGTAGATAAGCTTCATGAAGGCAGCAATTTCGGAAGGATCATCCTGGAGTCGCCTTATGAGACGCTGACCTATGAAGTGGTAGTGGAGAAAGATGTAAAGCGGGATGAGGAGCGCCGCGCCAATGACCGTGAATTCGCGGGGATCATCCGCAATTACCTGAAATATGAGAGCGGGAAGATGGAGCTTTCCGACTGGGTGCAGGAGGCGGTCCGGAGGATCAGCCATCTGCGGGACATGGATCCGAAAAATGAATTTTATCTGCTTTTCCATGCGCATATCTGCCTGATCGGCGGGCAGACGGATGAGGCAAAATGGCTTCTTGAGTCATACAATTATAATCGCTTCGCCATCGGGAAGGATGTGGAGCTCAGTTCGTATTATCTGTATCTGACCACCTTCCTTTCGAGTGATACGATCGGACAGCGCAAGGTGGCTGAGGAGCTTTCCAGAACATTTATGAAACATCCGGACAGCTGGAAGATCCTTTGCATGCTCGTGGAAGTGGATCCTGAGTATAAGATCTACAGTGAGAGGCTCCGCGCCCTGGAGAAGCAGTTTTATGAAGAAAAATCCCACAGTATCTGGTTCTATCTCCAGGCGTTTAAGTGTTTCCGGGATAAGAGTTCTTCGCTGAAGAAGCTGGGAGAATTTGAGGTGCGCGTGCTCCTTTTCGCAGTGAAGCACAGGCTGATGACACGGGAACTGGCTCTTTATACCGCGAACCTGGCGAGCCAGATGAAGGTGTTTGACCGCCATCTCTACGATGTGCTCGCACTCTCTTACAAGATATACCACGAGTCCATGATCCTGACCTCCATCTGCACCCTGCTGATCAAAGGGAACTGCGTGGACAGGAAGTATTTTAAATGGTACCAGAAGGCAGTGGAATCCGAACTGAAGATCGCACAGCTCTATGAATACTATATGGCGTCTGTCGTGCCTTCACAGTTCCATAAATCTCTGCCCAGGTCTGTGTACCTGTATTTCATGCACGGCAATAACCTGGACTACCACAAATGTGCATTCCTGTATTCCAACCTGATCACTTATGAGGATGAGTCCAGCGAGATCTATGCCCATTACCGGGATGAGATGGAGGCGTTCGCGTGGAACCAGCTGGACCGGAGAAATGTGGACGAGCAGCTGCGCATCATTTACAAGCGGTTTGTGGTCGAATCCGCGATGAACACGGAGCGGATCAAGGCGCTGTACGATGTGTGCCATGCGTACTGGATCACAACGAAGGTGCCGAACATGAAGTATATCCATGTGATCGCGGAGGATGGAACGATCACGCAGAAGGCGGCATATACGGAGACCGGCGCGCGTGTATTCCTGTATGCAAAGACAGACCGCCTCGTGTGGGAGTCAAAAGACGGCAGGCACTACACGGATTCCATCCCCTATGAGAGCAAACGGCTCTTCTACGAACTGCGCTATATGGATATGTGCAGGAGATATCTCAATGGACTGAGGCGGAACCGGGCGGAAGAGGAGGCCCAGGAGCTGACTCTGGATGTCGTGCGTGAGAAAGGGCTTGAGAACTATACGGAAGAAGAGATGCTCGGGCTGTGCAGCCGGACGATCCGGGAAAATAATTATGAAAATGACGATTTCCTGACCTATGTATGTTTTGAACTGTTTAAAAAACAGCAGTATGACAAGGTGATCCTGACATATCTTGCAAATTATTACTGCGGGGCGACCCCGGATATGAAGATGCTCTGGAGAGAGGCGAGAGATTATGAGGTCCACACCCACAAACTGGCGGAGCGGATCCTCACGCAGATGCTGTTTTCGGAAGAACTCTTCCAGGAAGCGCAGATCTTTGAGCAGTACTACGCAGAGGGGGCGTATTTCCGGCTCCAGGAGGCGTACCTTGCATTCGTTTCCAGGGAGTATGTGGTGGAAGAGCGGAAGATCGGGCGCAGTGTGATCGACATCATCTGCCGGGAATATGAAAAGGGCGAGAAC
>DWUV01000062.1 GCA_019120595.1 Candidatus Mediterraneibacter tabaqchaliae
CTCGCTGGAAGAGCAGCCGACGACCACCAGGCTGCCCGGTCTGGGAGCCGCCAGCTCCAGCAGCTCCTGCATGGCTGCGCGCGCCTGACTTTTTATTTCATGAATATGTCCCGGGGTACAGAGAGAATAGAACAGAAGCAGATTTTGGGATGATCAGGGAGGCTGTAGAGCGCGCTGAGGGATATGATACAGTGCTGATATTCGCGGGGCTTACGGATCATGTAGAGAGCGAGGGATGTGACCGGGCGGATATGCGCCTGCCGGAGAACCAGTTGGAGCTGATCCGGGCGCTTGCAGAGACCGGAAAGAAGATCGTGGTCGTGCTCTTTGGCGGCTCGGCTGTGGAACTTCCGTTTGCGGATCAGGTACAGGCGATCCTGCACATGTTCCTTCCTGGGCAGAACGGAGGCACTGCCGCAGTGCGGCTGCTTTACGGTGATGCCAGTCCTTCCGGACGTCTGGCGGAGACATGGCCCGTCTCGTATGAGGATGTTCCGTTTTCCGGATCGTTCGGAAAGGAGATCCGCGAGATATACAGGGAAAGCGTGTATGTAGGGTACCGCTATTACCTGACAGCAGGGAAGAGGGTGCGGTTTCCTTTTGGATACGGCCTGTCCTACACGACATTCGACTACAGAGAGATGCAGGTCGAAGAGACAGAAGAGGGGTTCCGGGTCACCTGCATGGTGGAGAATACGGGGCTGCGGGACGGCGCTGAGGTTGTACAGCTTTATGTCAGTGCTCCACGCACCCGGATTTTCAAGCCGGAGAAAGAGCTGAGGGCATTCCGGAAAGTCTACGTCAAAGCCGGGGAGAGTGTGCAGGTTACACTTGCGGTAAAGACGGATGATCTGCGGTACTATCATACCGGGCAGAAGAGATGGATCCTGGAGCCCGGGGAGTATGGGTTCCAGCTCTGCCGGGACTGCTGTACAGTGGTGCTTTCGGAGACGGTATCCCTTGCAGGGGAAGAGGCGGATCCTCCTTACAGCCCGGAAGCGGAGGAAATCTATGGGCACGCGGATCTGGAAAAAGTGACGGATGAGGTGTTTACCGGGATGAGCGGTGTGACGGTCCCGCAGCCGCTGCCGTCCCGGCCTGTGACGCTGGAATCCAGGTTTACGGACCTGAACCAGTCGTTTTTCGGCAGGATCCTCTTCCGCGCTGTGCTGAGTGTTGCGGAGAAGCAGAGGAAAGAGGCGGAGCGTATGCCGGAGGGAACGGACAAAGACAATAAACGCAAAGGCGCGGTATTCTTAAAGAGGATCCTGGAGTCCAATTCCCTGATCAGTATGTCCATGTCAGCGGGCAGGTCCATGCCCTACCATTTCGCCTGCGGTTTCCGGGAACTGGCGAACGGGCATCTGCTGCGGGGAATCCGGTATTTCCTCTCCCCGGTGAGAGTGCCGGAACTGCCGAAGGATCAGACAGAAAAGAAAAAAGATGAAAGGAAATGAGACTAATGAGAGAGATCATGATAAAGAAACTTCCGGCTTCGCGCATCCGGACAGAGCATACTTCACGGAAAGAGAAGTGGCTGGGGTATCTGGCAGGACCGAGCGGGGCTCTTCTGCTCAATGCGGTCCTTGCCACCTATCTGAATGTATTTTACACAGACGTACTGAAGCTGACAGGGGTCTGGGGCGGCGCCTTCCTGATGGTGTTCCCGATCGTCTCCAAAATTATTGATGCTGTTACCAACGTGATCATGGGGCGGATCATTGACCACACGAGGTCAAAAGAAGGCAAAGCGCGTCCCTGGCTGCTCCTGTCGGCGATACTGATGCCGGTCACAGCGATCCTGCTGTTTACCGTGCCGGGCGCCTCGGAGACGGTCCAGGTCATCTGGATCATGCTTTCCTACAACCTTTTTTATTCCATCGCTTATACGATCTATAATATGAGCCATACCCTGATGGTGCCTTTGTCTACGAGGAATACTACTGAGAGGGGGAGCCTGTCCGTCTTTAATAATATCGCGACTGTCATGATGAGCGGGATCATCGTGGCGCTCGTATTCCCGATGGTGATCATGCCGGCACTGGGTGCTAACAGGGATCTCTGGCTCCTGGTCATGAGCATCCTCGCGATCCTGACCCTGCCCCTTACCCTGATGGAATATTTCTATACGAAGGAAAGGATCACGGCAGAGGGCGGCGAGACAGCGGAGGTCCGGCCTATCCGGGAAGAATTAAAAGCTGTGCTCCATGACAGGTACTGGGTCATCCTCTTTGCGTATCTGATCCTCTATACGCTGGGGACGAATTTTAAGAATGCATCGCTTGTCTATTACTGTAATTACGTGCTGGGGACATACAATGACGGTATCACCCAGACTATGCTCTCGGTGATCGGCGGGCTTCCCATGGGGATCGGGATTTTTGCTGTGTGGCCGCTGGCGAAGAAGTTCGGGAAACGGAATGTGACGATGGCAGGTTTTGTCCTCTATGCCATCGGCAGCCTGATCTGCTTCCTGGCGCCACGGAGCATGGGGGTCGTGCTGACCGGGCAGTTTATCAAGAATATCGGCGGCCTGCCGTCTGCCTATGTGTTTATGGCACTCTTTGCGGATGTGCTGGACCACATTGAGTGGAAATACGGGTTCCGCTGCGACGGGATCTCCACATCCGTCAATACCATAATCGCCACAGTCTGCGTGGGGATCAGTGCAGGGATCCTGAATCTCTGCCTGTCCCTGTCCGGATATATTGCCCCGGAATACGACGCACTTACAAATACTACGGTAGGATTTGTGCAGAACGCGGCCACGCAGAATGTGTTTATCTTCTTTTTCGTAGGGCTGGAAGTTATCACGGCAGTGCTCATGGTCATCCTTCTGAAATTTTTAAATGTTGAGAAAGACATCGAAAGAGAGCAGGCGGAGATCAGGGCAAGGAAAGAGAACGGAGGGAAATGATGAGAGCAGTAAATCTAAAGACAGAATATCTGAGAGATCCGATGGGGATCGATATTGTAGAGCCGCGTCTGTTCTGGAACTGCGGGGGCGGGATCGAGCAGACGGCGTATCAGATCGTATGCAGGGATGACAGCGGCCGGATCTTGTGGGATACAGGGAAGGTGTCAGGAAGCAGCATGAGGACTGTCTATTCCGGCAGTCCGCTGAAAAGCCGTATCCGAGTGCTCTGGAAGGTACGCCTGTGGGATGAGGAGGACAGTCAGGGCGGATGGTCTGATGAGGCTTCGTTTGAGATCGGCCTTTTATCCCCTTCGGATTGGAAGGCAACCTGGATCACCGGGGATTATAAGGCGGATCCGAAGAAAAGATATCCGGCAGACTGCTTCCGGAAACGCTTTGCATGCAGAGGCGCAGTGAAAGCCAGGCTCTATGCCTCTGCATGCGGAGTCTATGAGGGCTGCATAAATGGCAGGAAGGCAGGAAATTTTGTCCTTGCCCCGGGAGTCACGGACTATAAGAAGCGCATCCAGTACCAGACGTATGATGTGACGGAACTGCTGAAAGACGGAGAAAATGAGCTGACGTTCCAGCTGGCGGACGGCTGGTACAGGGGAAGCACAGGGGCATGGGGCCTGCGGAACCAGTACGGCACAGAGACAAAACTGCTGGCGCAGCTGGAACTGACCTTCCCGGACGGATCCCGGGAGACTATTGCATCAGACGGAAGCTGGGAATGGTCTTCTGACGGGCCCATCCGGTTTGCGGACAACAAGGACGGGGAGATCGTGGATGCAGGCAGAGAGCCTTCTTATTCCGGAAAGGCGAGAGTGACGTCCTGCGGCGTGGTCCCGTCTGCTTCGGACAATGTGCCGGTCACGGAGCATGAGCAGTTCACCCCGGTCCGGACAAAGACGCCGTCCGGAAAGCTTCTCCTTGATTTCGGGCAGAATATGGCAGGTTATATCCGTTTTTCCTTCCGGGCGGAGCGGACCGGGAAAATGATCCTGAGATTCGGGGAGATGCTGGACGAAAATGGCGAACTGACACAGAAAAATATCCAGTGCAGCAGCAAAAAGAAGACAACACCCCTTCAGAGGATCATATACAGGTGCAGGAAAGGGTTCAATGTGTACAAAACCAGATTTGCTGTGTTCGGGTTCCGCTACTGTGAGGTCAGTGCGGACGATCTTTCGGATCTGGAAGATGCGGAGTTCACTGCTGTGGCTGTTTACTCGGATCTGCGGCGGACGGGATTTTTCAAAAGCTCAAACACTCTGCTCGATCAGTTCGTTGAGAGCACGGTCTGGTCGGCCAGGAGCAATTTCCTGGATATCCCGACAGACTGTCCGACCCGGGAGAGGCACGGCTGGACAGGCGACGCCCAGATCTTCTTTGACACAGCGGGCTGGCTGTTTGACTGCGCTGCGTTTTTCAGAAAATACGTGCAGGATATGTACGACTGGCAGAGAAAGGACGGATGCCTCCCTCAGATCGTCCCGGAAGGCGGAGTGGATTTCTATATGGATGCCATGAACGGATCCGTGGGATGGGCGGACGCAGGTATCCTGATCCCCTATCGGTTCTGGAAGAGGTACGGGGACCGCTCCATCCTGGAGGAATATTATAAGGGGATGAAGAAGTATGCCCGGTTCATGATGAAGCGCTGCGGGAAGCATACTCTTCTGTCGAAGCCTCTGCGGGTCCCGCACGAGTACAGGAAGTACGCGGTCAATGCGGGACAGTCTTACGGCGAGTGGGCGGAGCCCGCGGACGTCCATCCGAATAAGTGGACGGACATGGTCCTGCCGCACCCGGAGGTATCTACCGCATATACCAGTTTTGTCATGGGGCACATGGCGGAGATCGCGGCAGAGCTGGGTGAAGAGGCGGATGCTGACCTTTACAGGGAGTATGCGCGGCAGGTGCGCAGATCCTATCAGGCGATCCGCAGCCTGCCTGAGTTCACACTGGATACGGACCGGCAGGCAATGCTGGTGCGTCCTCTGTATATGGGACTTCTGGATACGGAAGGCAGGAAGTATGCGCAGGAGCGCCTGGTGAAGGCGCTGGATCATTACGGATGGAGGCTGGGGACGGGATTCCTCTCCACGCCGCTGATCCTGGATGTGCTCTCGGAGATCGATATCGGATATGCCTACCGCCTGCTGGAAAACGAAGAGATGCCAGGCTGGCTCTTCATGCCGAAGCACGGCGCCACGACCATCTGGGAGTCGTGGGAGGGGACAGAGGCGCAGAACGGGATCGCGTCCCTGAACCATTATTCCAAGGGAGCGGTGTGCGCGTGGCTGTTTGAGACCATGTGCGGGATTCGGATCGACGGGGAGAACCACTTCCTGCTCAGCCCGAAGCCGGGCGGCAGCTTTACCTGTGCGGGCGCATCTTACGACAGTATATACGGAACTGTAGCCTGCCGGTGGGAGCGCAGTGATGCGGGTGTGAGATATACGGCCGAGATACCGCCGAATACGGCTGCCCGGGTCGAACTTCCGGGGATGGAACCCTTTGAGGTAAAGGCGGGGAAATATGAGTGGATGGCGGAGACTGAGAAAATGACTCAGAAAAAATAGCCGCAAAGTGACAAAATCACTGTTCTATCCATATGAAATATGATATCCTCTCCTCACAGGCATGGACTATAATGGAGAATGACATGCCGGAATAAGCAGTGCGTGAGGAAAAGGAGAATTCGCATATGGGATTTACGATCGAGACGGGAATATCAGCAGTTACTGTTTTTATACAGGGGCTTTTAAGCTTCTTTTCGCCCTGTGTGCTGCCGCTGGTGCCGCTGTACCTCGGGTACCTGGCAGGCGGGCTGAACGTGGGGACGGGCGGCGGCGCCGTCCAGGCCGGAGACCCTGGGGCAGGTCCTGCCGGGCCGGGGAAGAGAGAACGCCTGAAGCTGTTTATCCGCGTGCTGTTTTTTACGCTCGGGATCAGCGGAGCGTTCTTCGTACTGGGGATGGGCGCGTCGGCGGCGGGCAGCTTCTTCAATGACAACCGGATGCTCTTCGCCCGCATCGGAGGAGTGCTCGTCGTCCTGTTCGGGCTGTACCAGCTGGGCGTCTTCGGGAGCTCGAAAGTCCTAGGCTCGGAGCACCGGCTTCCGCTCAGGCTGGAGAAGATGACCATGTCCCCGGTAACGGCGCTGATCATGGGCTTTGCTTTCAGCTTTGCATGGACTCCGTGCGTGGGTCCGGCCCTGACCAGTGTGCTCCTGATGGCCGGGAGCGCGGAGACCGGGGCAAAGGGATTCCTTCTGATCGGGGTATATACGCTCGGCTTTATCCTGCCCTTCCTGGCGGCAGGGATATTTACGGCAGGCCTTCTGGCATGGTTTAAGAAACATATGAAGATCGTCAGGTATACGGTGAAAGTGGGCGGTGTGCTCATGATCCTGATGGGGCTTCTGATGTTTACGGGAAAAATGAATGATATTACAGGATATCTGTCTTCTGCGTCGCAGAGCAGTACCGGAACAGATGCCGATGCCAGTGACAGCGGAAAAGAAGATCCCGCAGACGGTGAAGGCGGCGGGGACGCCGCGGACAGCGATGACGGGGCGGATGCGGCTCAGACAGTCCGGGCGTATGAGTTTGAGATGGAAGACCAGTTCGGGAATGTGCACAGGCTGGATGACTACAAGGGGAAAGTCATATTTCTGAATTTCTGGGCGACGTGGTGCGGACCGTGCCGGAATGAGATGCCCGAGATCCAGATGCTGTATGAGGAGTATGCAGCCCAGGGTGAGAATGCCGAAGTCGCTGTCATCGGCGTGGCAGGCCCCGGCATGGGCGGAGAAGGCTCAAGAGAAGAGATCACTGCATTTATGGAAGAAAACGGCTATACGTATCCGGTGCTCATGGATGAGACAGGAGAGATGTTCAGCTATTACGGGATCTCAGCATTCCCGACGACATTCATGATCGACAGAGATGGAAATGTATACGGTTATGTGAGCGGCCAGCTTACGGAGGATATCATGAGGAGCATCATTGACCAGACTTTGGAGGGCGACGCTTAAAGCCCAGTCCAAAGCAGACGCCGAGAGCGATGCCGAGAGTGAGCCAGAATGCCAGGTTGTCGAAGAGCATGCCCAGCGCGGCCCCGATGCACAGGCCGAGGCAGACGCCCAGGGAGAGGATGGTGCCCTGGGCGTCCTGCTCTTCCTGCCATTTGAGGGCTTTCTGCTCCAGCTCTTTCATGTAGGCTTCTTTTCCATCGCAGTAGCCGTCATTGTCATGGGGATACCGGGCTGCGAGCTGCTTCTTTAATTCCGCGTATTCCCGGGCAGTGTCAGGATGTGACCGCAGATAATCCCGTACCGCAAGGTGTCGGTTGACAGCTGCGGCATTACTTTTTTCAAAAATGTGGATATGATGGGTGCGCTCATCCCCGCCTTTGGCATAGAAACGCCTGCCGGGGATGCCGAATTCACCGCGGCAGTCATAGCCCAGCGCCCGGAATTCGGGGTCATGGGCATCCACCAGGGAGATATCCCGGACTACAGGCATGATATCAATGATCGGTTTTGCGGCGAGACCTTTGACGGAGGTGCTGCCGATATGATATATGGCAATACAGTTTTTTCCCAGGATCTTTTGGATCTTTTTCGCTTCTTCCTGAAACATTTTTTCCCATTCCGGGCGATAGTCTACAACTTCGATGGTCCTCATATGTTCCCCTTCTGACTGACTTCTGACACAGATCCTAAAGTACAGCATGATTATACCGCAGCGGAAAAGGGATTACAATGTCTGAAAACGGTGTTTGAAAGCGGGCGGGGCTTGCCGTGGGGTCGGCTGTCATGGTATGCTTTCAAAGTAAAGATAAAAGGCGGAGGATAAGTGAGAAAGGAGATGAGCAGATGAAGGTACTTGTAGTAGTGGATATGCAGAATGATTTTATCGACGGAGCTCTCGGGACAAAAGAGGCGGAGGCTATCGTGCCGGGCGTTGTGGAAATGATCCGGGGATTTGACGGGAAGGTGATCGCCACAAGGGATACGCACGGGGAGGATTATCTGGACAGTGAGGAGGGCAGGCATCTGCCGGTGCCGCACTGTATAAAAGGGACAGAAGGCTGGGAGATCCGCCGGGAAGTGATGGAAGCCCTGGATGAAAAACAGGGATGCCTGCTGATAGACAAACCGTCGTTCGGGAGTGTGGAGCTCGGGGAATCTGTAAAAAATCTGGACAGGGCGGAAGGCCCTGTGGAAGAGATCACTCTGGCCGGGCTGTGCACGGATATCTGTGTGATCTCCAATGCGCTTCTCCTGAAAGCATACTGTCCGGAAATCCCCATCCGGGTGGCGGCATCGTGCTGCGCCGGCGTGACGCCGCAGAGCCACAGCCAGGCGCTGGAGGCGATGAAGGTGTGCCAGATAGAGGTCTGCTGAGCGGCAGGATCGATCAGAAGAAGGAGGAGACGGAAATGGAAAATTTCACTTATTTCACACCGACAAAAGTTGTCTTTGGGAAAGGGACAGAGTCAGAGATCGGCAGGCTTGTAAAAGAGCAGGGATGCAGGAAGGTACTGGTCCATTACGGAGGGGGCAGCGCAGAGAGGAGCGGCCTTTTGGGCCGGATTTACCGTTCTCTTAAAGAGGAAGGCATTGACTTTATCTCGCTGGGCGGCGTTGTGCCGAATCCGAGACTGTCCCTGGTGTATCAGGGGATCAGTCTGTGCCGCAGGGAAGGAGTGGATTTTATCCTTGCCGTGGGAGGAGGGAGCGTGATCGACTCGGCGAAGGCAATCGGCTATGGAATAGTAAATAAAGGGGATGTGTGGGATTTTTATGCGAGAAAGAGAAAGGCTGAGGGATGCCTTCCCATTGGCGCGGTCCTTACGATCTCGGCAGCAGGCTCGGAAATGAGCGATTCTTCTGTGATCACCAATGAGGAAGGATGGCTGAAACGCGGGTACAGCAGCGACTTTTCCCGCCCCAGGTTTGCGGTCATGGATCCGGAGCTTACCATGACGCTGCCAGCGTACCAGACAGCGAGCGGATGTGTGGATATTATGATGCATACCATGGAGAGATACTTCAATCAGAGCGGAAGCATGGAACTGACAGATGGTATCAGTGAGCATCTGATCCGGACAGTCATGCGGAATGCAAAGATCCTGATGGAAGAGCCGGAAAATTATGACGCAAGGGCAGAAGTGATGTGGGCGGGGAGCCTGTCCCACAATGGGCTCACCGGATGCGGAACGGACGGCGGAGACTGGGCGTGCCATCAGCTGGAACACGAGCTGGGAGGGATGTTCGATGTGGCCCACGGCGCCGGGCTGGCGGCTGTGTGGGGAAGCTGGGCGAGATACGTGATGGATGCCCGGCCGGACAGATTCGCGCAGTTTGCGGTACAGGTCATGGGGGAGGAGCCCGGAAAGGACGACAGGGAGACTGCCATGAAAGGGATCACAGCGATGGAAGCGTTTTACCGGGCAGTCGGGATGCCGGCATCCATAAAGGAACTGGGTGTGGACCTGACGGACGGGCAGGCGCGTGAGCTGGCTGAGAAGTGCAGCTTTTCCGGGACGCGGACCATCGGCTGTGTGAAAAAGCTGGGTCAGGAGGAGATGTATCAGATCTACAGGATGGCTGGCGGATTGTAAAAGACAGGACAGAGTGATAAAATACAGACAATGACAGATTTAAAGGAGGATTTGCTATGGATAAGAAAGTACTGGATTATGTTGTTGAGAAGACCAACGAGCTGATCGGGGCGGCGACATGCAGCGCTGAGACAAAGGCGTCAGCCGAGGCGTGGCTGGCAGCTGTGGGGACGGATCAGGAGGCAGAGGCGACAAAGAAATACATCGCTGACCTGGAAGGGGATATCATGCCCATCGATATGCTCATCAGCTTCGCCGAGTCAGAAGCCGGGGCAAAAGTATTCGGCGGGGCAGAGGCCGCTGCCGGAGTGGCAGCCCATGCAAAGGAGATCAAAGCGGGAGGAGCTGCATACTGCGACTGCCCGGCGTGTGCTGCTGTGGAGAAGATCCTGGAGAAGAAAGAAGAGATCCTGGCATAAAACATATGGCGGAATGGGACAGAAATACTTGAAATCGATATATTTAAGATTGATACAGGAGATGAGATCATGGAATCAACATTAAAAGATCTGAAAGAGAGAAGGAGCATCCGCGCGTATAGACCGGAGCAGATCAAAGAGGAAGAGCTCCAGAAGATCCTTGAGGCAGGGACTTACGCGCCCACCGGTATGGGGATGCAGTCTCCGAAGATCATTGTGGTGCAGGATCAGGAGACAAGGGATTATCTCTCGAAACTCAATGCCAGAGTGATGGGCGATGAAGGGGCAGACCCGTTCTACGGAGCGCCCACTGTCCTTGTGGTGCTGGCTTCAAAGGAGCGCCCCACCTGTGTGGAGGACGGCTCTTTAGTTATGGGGAATCTGATGAACGCTGCCCATGCAGTGGGAGTGGGTTCCTGCTGGATCCACAGGGCGAGAGAGGTATTCGGCTCTGAAGAGGGGAAAGAGCTCCTTAAGAAATGGGGCGTCGAAGGCGATTATATCGGCGTCGGGCACTGCATCCTCGGTTATCCGGCAGACGGCGCGGTCCCTGAGGCAAAGCCGAGGAAAGACGATTACATCGTATACGTGAGGTAAGGAGATGTCAGGGATCATCTGTGTGGGCCTGGGCGGGGCCTTGGGGGCAGTACTCCGGTATGGGATCAGCCTGCTCCCTTATAAAGGGGAGTTCCCGGTCCTTACTCTTGTGACAAATGTGCTGGGCGCTTTTGTGATCGGGTGTATCGCGGGCATGGCTGCGAGAAAGGATCTGCCTGCGGACCTGGTCCTTTTCCTTAAGACCGGAGTGTGTGGAGGATTTACGACATTTTCCACATTTTCGCTGGAAGCGTACACCCTGCTCGGGAAAGGACACTATGGGATGGCGTTTACATATATGTGTGCGAGCGTCATCTTCTGCCTTGCCGGTGTTATGGGCGGGATGTACATGGCGGAGAAAATCGGATGAACTGTTACTGCTAATAATTTCTTAAGAATTTTCTGTACCGAAATTTGTGGCGGCAATTACCGAACAATGGTACAATAGGGGGCAGGATGAGT
>DWUV01000063.1 GCA_019120595.1 Candidatus Mediterraneibacter tabaqchaliae
GGACGCGCCCACCCCGACAAACGCCATCATGACCCCGCTGATCAGGGCAAGCGTTATCGCTGTATGTACGGCTTCTGACATTTCTTTCTCCCGCCCTGCCGCGAAATATCTTGCCGCAAGGACGTTCGCTCCCAGTGAGATGCCGATAAACAGATTCGTAAATATATTGATCAGCGCTGTGGTAGACCCTACGGCAGCCAGTGCCTGGCTTCCGCTGAACCGGCCGACAACAATGATATCCACGGCGTTGAACATCAGCTGGAGGATACTCGATACCATCAGCGGCAGAGAAAACGAGATCAGCTTATCCATGATCGATCCGCTGCACATGTCTATTTCATATTTATTTGTCTTCAATTTCTGTCCATCTCCTTAGGTCTGGTAACTTTTTCTGCATTGCATATCTTACTGCTATCTTCTGATTTGGTCAATAAAAAAACAATTTATCTTGACTTTTTGGGTCTTTCGTATTATTGTATTGTTCAATTAATACAATAATATTGTTTATGATAGGAGATATTTTATGGAACCACTGATCAGAGTCGAGGATATACATAAGATCTATAACCCCGGCGAAAACGAGGTGCGTGCCCTGGACGGAGTCTCTCTTGAGATCCGGCGGGGCGAATTCGCGGCGATCGTCGGACATTCCGGCTCCGGAAAGTCCACGCTTATGAACATGCTTGGCTGCCTGGATACCCCCACGTCCGGTCACTACTATCTGGACGGAAGAGACGTTTCCCGCCTGTCGGATAATGAACTGTCAGATATCCGCAATCAGAAGATCGGGTTTATCTTCCAGGGATTTAACCTGATCCCCAGCCTGGATGCAGTCGGCAATGTGGAGCTCCCCCTCATCTACCGGGGGATGGGCAGGCAGAGGCGGAGACGGACCGCAGTCCGGGCGCTGGAACGGGTCGGTCTGGGGAAGCGGCTCCGCCATAAGCCCGGCGAGCTCTCCGGCGGACAGCAGCAGAGAGTCGCCGTGGCAAGAGCGATCGCAGCGCAGCCGCCAGTCATTCTCGCTGACGAGCCTACAGGAAATCTGGACAGCCGCTCCACTGCGGATATCATGGATATTTTAAAAGAGCTCCACAGGAGCGGCCGCACGGTGATCGTGATCACGCATGACGACGACATCGCCCGGCAGGCGGACCGTGTCATAAGGATCCTGGACGGCCGAGTGGAGGCAGATTATAAGAATAAAGCTTTATCCGATCCGGGAAATAAGAAAGAAAAAATGGAGGATTCCTGATATGTTTTCCAATAAGAAAAATACTCATCTCAAAGAAAGTGCGTCAGCAGCACATGATCCGCTGAATACAACGGATGCCGGCAGTACGTCCGGCGCAGTATCCGCAAAGAAAAAACTGCCCGCATGGGTCATCTTCCCTGTCCTGGCGGCTGTCCTTCTCCTGGCATGGTTCCTTTCTCTTTTTGCAGGAGGAAAGACGGAGGACTCTGTGGGGACTCCGCTCAATGTGGTAAAAGCTGAGAAAGGTACAGTAAAGGAAGTATACAATTCCAGCGGTACGGTCGAGAGCGAGAATACAAAGACCTACTACTCTCCTGTCACAGCTCCCATCAAAGAATGCAGGGCAGTCGTCGGCCAGACAGTAAAAGCGGGAGATCTGCTCGTGACGTTTGACACAACCGATCTGGAGCGGAACAACCGGCAGGCGCAGCTTACACTCCAGTCCAGCCTCAATAATTCCATCGCCGCAAGGGCTCAGAACGCCAAAACTGTTGACGCGGCAAATGCAGCGTCCGCGCAGGCAGCGGCACAGGCGAACGCACTTGCAGACGAAGTGAATGCCCTTGTATCCCAGGTCGATTCCGCCTATGCCCAGTATCAGGCGAATCAGCAGGCAGCGGCACAGCAGGCCGCTCAGAACGCCCCGAAGGTCCAAGCTCTCCAGGCGCAGATCACATCTTATAATGAAGCCATAGCTTCAGCAGATGCAGTGATCTCATCCTATGAGAGAGGTTATACCGGACGGCAGGTAGAGATCAATGAAGCGCTTGCGGCAGAAGATCCGGATCCGGTCCAGGAACAGATCATAAAAGATACAGAGGATTATAGCGCTGCATTACAGTCAAAGTCTGACACAGAAGCACTCCTCGCCCAGGCGCAGGATTCTCTGGACGCACTCGGCGTTCCCCCGGCTGATGACGCGGGTTATGCTGATCTCCTGGCTCAGTATGAGGCAAAATATGCCGAATGGCAGGCAGCATACCAGGCTGCCGGTGCTGTGATCCCTGAGACAGGGATGAGTTCCGCTGAACTCAATAACCTGGATATCAGCGACAATCTGGCGGAGCTTGCCGCCTTAATCCCGGAGGAACTTCTGGCAAAAGGAAAAGAAGGCATGAAAGCAGACATGAACGGTGTCATCGCATCGGTTGACATCCTTCAGTCTAACAGCGCGGCACAGGGAGCTGCCCTCTTTACCATCGCAGGTACAGACAGCGTCCGTGTGAAGATCGAGGTTTCCCCTGATGATTATGATAAGATGAAGCCCGGCTGCGAGGTAACAGTAACGCTTGCAGACCATACATACAAAGGAACGCTTGACGGAGTTGACAAGATCGCTGTCCCCAACGCAAAGGGAGTCCCTGTCATCGGCGCCCGCATCCACATCGAGGACCCGGATGAAAACATCTGCATCGGCGCTACCGCGAAGATCAAGATGACAGTTGCTGAGGCAGAAAATGTGGTCGTCATCCCAACTGAGGCAGTCAATGCCTCAACTGACGGTGACTTTGTCTATGTGATCGAAAACGGTATCGTTAAAGAAAAACCGGTCACCCTCGGGATCTCCTCTTCCACAGAGACAGAGATCAGGGAAGGACTTGACGTGGGAGACATCGTCATCAATGATTTCAACGCGGATATCAAGCCGGGCATGAAGGCTTCCGCAAAGGAAGCAGCGGCGGAATAACCAGCCGGGAGGAAAGATAGATGGGACAATTTCTTGAATATATCAAAATGGCGCTGGATAATATCCGCTCCAATAAGGGCCGTTCCTTCCTGACCATGCTTGGGATCATCATCGGCATTTCTTCTGTTGTGACCATTGTTTCCATAGGAAATGGTCTGAAAAGCGATGTGGTAGACGCGGCGAACGAGCAGACGAACACCGTGACTGTCCAGGCAAACACAGAGGAAGTGACTGACACACAGATCATTACAGGGGACGACATCTCTTATCTGGAAACAGCTATGGGTGATTCGATCGAGAGCATAACTGCATCTTCCATGTACGCGGGGAAATGCACGACCCGCAAAGGGACTTTTGACGCCTATGTGACAATGACTACTCCGGATTATGAGCACGCCCAGTACACATCTCCTCTTGTAAAAGGCGCGTATTTTACAGACATGGATCTGGCCGGCGGGAACCCGGTCTGTGTCATTGACGAGCTGACTGCTCTCTATCTGTTCGGAAATACGAACGTCGTGGGTATGAGCTTTGAACTTGCCATTGACAGCGGCATCGAAGAGATCATGATCACGGGGATCCGGGAGACATCCGATGATATGCTGGAAGTGGAACAGACGTATCAGGCAATGGGACTGGGTGAGACGATCTCCATTGAAGTGCCTTACACGCTGGCTGAGTCTTTCGGGACTCCCATTGAAGGGTTTTCTTCGGTATCGATCACCGCCCGGGACACAGAGTCAGCGGGCCGCGTGGCATCATCCGCTGTAAAGCTCTTAAACTCCCGGCATCAGGATCTGGGCGACAATCCTTTCATGCAGCAGAAACCGATGAACCTGTCAGATATGCTGGGCGCAGTCATGGACGGGGTGACAGCCTTTGTGGCGCTCGTGGCAGCCATCTCTCTCATCGTGGGCGGCATCGGCGTCATGAACATCATGCTCGTCTCCGTGACAGAGCGGACCCGGGAGATCGGTATCCGCAAAGCCCTGGGCGCCAGGACCGGATCCATTATCGCCCAGTTTCTCTGTGAGTCCGCCATTATCTCCGGCATGGGCGGAGTCATAGGAATCCTGCTCGGCGGAGGTCTCACGGCACTGATCAGTGTGCTTGAGATCGGCGGGATCCACGCTTCCCTTTCTCTCCCGGCAGTGATCATCGCGACTCTCTTCTCCTGCGGAGTGGGGATCGTCTTCGGTATCTATCCCGCGCGGAAAGCCGCGCGCCTGAGTCCGATCGAAGCACTGCGGCGCATATAAACGAGCCGCTGCTTATAGATTTCAGCCGACTGCGGCTGAACCAATATTATCATTTAATTTATGAGGAGGAATCATAATGAAAAGAAAAAGCAAACTTCTGAATGTCGTATCCATTATCATCATCGTACTCAGTGCACTCGGGCTTCTGGGCACACTTGCGCTGATCGCCATGTCCGGCATGCTGGAGCCTTATCTCGAAGCCTATGGGGTCGCCCCGCTGTCAGCAGGCGACTATGCATTTTCATTAGTCCTGACCGTCATCGAGCTTGCAGCCGGGATCATGGGCGTGATGTACCGCTCTAAAAAATCCGTCCTGATCATCGGTGTTATCTACTGTGTCGGCGTCCTGGCAAATATCATCATATCCACAGTCACGGTCGGGTTTCTGTTCACCTATGTGTTCGGCCTGATCCTCCCGATCCTCTATATGTGGGGATGGTATCTGTCTGAGTAGAACAGGGAGCTGTTTTTTATTTTGTGTCCTTTTTACAGGATAAATTTCAGGGGCAGGCATGACTCATGAGAATCATACCTACCCCTGTTTTGGACTTCAGCCCTTCCCATACCTTTCTGCAAACTCCCTTTTGATCTCGTCAAAGCACCTGGTTTCCAACGGTCTGTCCGGATGGGAAGAAATGCATTTCTCAAGCCATACTATGTCATACCAGCGACTGAATTTATATCCGCATTTGTGGAATCTTCCTGCCGCGTGATATCCCATATGTTCATGGAACTGCACACTGTTTCTTGTCAGATATTCGTCTTCCGGGTCAGGGTACGCGACACAGGCATTCAGATTGATCACATTCTGAAGTGTCAGAGCATACTCCAGCGCCGTATAAAGTTCTCTTCCGATCCCCTGTTCTCTGACATCTTTTGCTATGTAGATCGTCGTTTCCACCGACCAGTCGTAAGCTCTCCGCTCCTTAAACGGACCTGCATATGCGTATCCTGCGATCCTGCCGTCTCTTTCAGATACAAGATAAGGATACCTTCTCAAAATTTTCTGAATGCGCCCCCTGAAATCTTTTATTGAAGGAACTTCGTATTCAAATGTAATGGCAGTCCTCTCCACATAATAAGCATATATATCAAGTAATTCTCCTGAATCACTCTCTTCGGCGATGCGGATCATTTTTAAGCCTCCTGTTCCTCAAAATGTCCGGTGTTGCTCTTCGACATAGTATGATAGACCCTGAATTGAGTATAATCGTTTTTTTATTAGCTGTAAATATATTAATTCCCTCCGCAGTATGGACACGTTCCTGTTTCCCACCGTAATTCCGGTATAAAAGAGAGAGTACAATTACCAATTCTAGTAATTGCAGTCTCTCTTATAAATTATCACTATTTGATAAATACTTTACCTTCTTTTAGAGATATAGCGTCAGAGCTTGAATTCAATAGACAAATGTAATATTCTCCGGCTTTTTCTGCGGTTAATTCAAAGGTTTGATTTAAGCCAGTCTGTACATTTCCTTCCAATAATACGCCGTCACGGATATAAAAATAGTGGATTGACTGGCCTTTTTCCCGATGAAGCTCTGATTCGTATTCCTGTGCCTGAAAAACTAATGTTTCTCCCTTGTCTAATTTCCATCCTGAACCATCTTCCTGCACAAAAATAACCAGGTCATTATTGTTAAATATAATTTCCGGTGTGATAGACTGTCCGGAATCACCGGATACAGCAAATTCAGTAATACTGTTTGGAATAATGACTACGTTATTATAAGATTTAATTAATCCTGTTGTATCCCAAATTCCTGTTGAATTAGTCTCGAACTTAATCTCTTCATCAGCACCTATTTTTTGGACCGTCATCTCGGACGCTTTTCCAACCAAATCCCGGTTGCTGTCATCGATCAATGCCGCGCCATTGTTGCGGGCAACGGTAATTACAGAAGCCAATACAGTCAATACAGTAAGTGCCGCCGCCAACAAAACGCCTTTAAAGGTAAAATGCCTTTTTCTCACGCTTTTTTGTTTGTGGATCATATCTGTTACATCTTTGCAGGTTTTGTCTGAAGAAAACATTTCCTCAATTTCATCATTAAAGATATCATTTTCATCCAATATTTCAAAAGCAGCATCCGAAATATTATCAAACATGTCGTTATACGTAATTTTCATAATGATTCCCTCCTTCTTCTAAAAATTTTTTCATCTTTTCTCTGGAGCGTTTCAGTTTACTTTTTACTGTAGATACGGGGATACTTGTTATGCGAGAAATATCTGATATTTTCTCATTTTCGAAATAGAACAGAACCAATATTAGCTGTTCTTCTTTACTCAGGCTCCTGATAGCATCTTTTAGCAGCAGTCTTAATTCGATCTGGTTGAAATTATCGGAAATCTCTCCAATCACTTCATCATTTATCTGATAGTCTGCTTTATGTTTTTTCTTTTCGTTTATAGCTGTATTCCTTGCTAATGTACCTAAATAACCTTTTATTGTGGTGCTTTTCGCTGGATCGATTTTATCAGCCTTTTGCCACAAGGTGAAAAAAACCTGATTAACAATACCTTGAAGGTCAACTTTATGCGAGTAACTGCCTAAGATGCTATAAACAATTTTTGCCACATAGGAGTTATATTCCGAAATAATGATTGCCAATGCTGATTCATCACCTTTTCGGATCCGGCTGATCAGTTCAGTCTCGTTATAACAATTACTCAAGTGACTTCACCTCCATTTCCCATCTCTTTACTATATATACAAAGATCAGAAATAAAAAGTTGCATCGATGGTCCTCTGACATAAGAAAACATTGAAAATGCGATAAACTCAATGCTTTTGAGCACGAGCAAGCGTTGGTGTTTTGAAACTAAAAACAAATTGACTTTTATACAGTCTTTATGATACGCTATCCGTATGAAAGTTGGTGATTTTTTTTGAAGCAAAACATGATTGAAAAATTGCTTGCGGAAAACAATGGTATTTTGAAAACGGCTGATGTTGTCGCCGCTGGCATTTCCAAAGAAACATTTTACAAATATGCAAAAAGTGCTGGGCTTGAAAAGGCTGCGCATGGGATTTACCTTTTGCCCTCTGCATGGGCTGATGAAATGTATTTGCTGCAAGCCCAAATCCCCAAAGCGATATACTCTCACGAAACCGCGCTGTACTTGCACGATCTCGCGGAAATGGAGCCAATGCCGCTTACGGTAACTGTACCCGCCAAATATAACAGCCTGACACTTGCAGAAAAAGGTGTGAAGATTGTTTATGTAAAAAAGGAGTGGCACGCGCTGGGCGTTCGTCAAATGTCCTCTCCTGCCGGACATTCGATTGCCGTTTACGATATGGAGCGTACCATTTGCGATATAATCCGCAAACGGGCTGATATGGATATTTCTGCTTTCAATTATGCGATAGTGGAGTTTATGAAGCGAAAAGATAAAAACCTCAACCGCCTTATGGAGTATGCAAAGACCATGCGGCTTGAAAAGAAAATCCGGGAAACAATGGAGGTACTATTCTAATGATTAAAACATCAAGACAGCTAAAAGATTCAATTCGCAACATATCAACGGGGGACGTGGTAACACCTGTCGAGATTACGTATCAGTACAAGCTAATGTTTGAGCAGCGGTATATTTCATTGTGGGCATACACCCTCGAAACGGTGCTTGCAGAAAAAATCGAAACGGTATTGACGCGGACAATCTTTAATACCCGTCTGCGGGATTTTTATGACTTATATATCCTGCAACACGCAGGAATGGAAATTGACACAAAAACGCTTGCCGCCGCGCTTGTGGCAACCTGCCACAAGCGGGACAGCGAAAAGGTATTGCCGCTGCATTTCATAAAATAAGGAGGATTTTGTATGGGCTATTTAGCGACAACGGGCGCATATCTTATAATCGCTTTGGCAATCAGTTTTATTGTTCTTCCCCTGCAAATACAGATTACCGGGCAGCCGCTTCCCCAGCCACATGTCCGCTGGCCCACGCCCACTGGAGATTATACCCCCCGCACATTCCGTCTACGTCCAGGATCTCTCCGGCAAAATACAGTCCGGGCACGTATCTGGATTCCAGTGTCTCAGGATCCACCTCCGCGGTATCGATCCCGCCGCAGCACACCTGCGCCTGCTCATAGGAGTTCGTCGCCTTTACCGGGACTTCAAAGCGCTTGATCAGTTGTACGAGCCTGCCGATCTCATTCTCTGTCAAAGCCCCCGCATTCTGCTCTCGCGGGATGCGGGAGAGCTTGATCCACAGGTCGGACAGTTTTTTGTGAAAGAGGCCGATCAGGAACATATCCGCGGATTTCTCAGGGCGTATCTTTGCCCTGGCACTCAGGAATGCCCTGGTCTGTTCTTCTGTAAAGTCCGGCATAAAGTCCAGCACAGCCGTCACTTCTTTTTTCTCGTACAGGAGCTTTGCAGCATACCGGCTCACCTGGAATACAGGGATCCCTGAGATCCCGTAATCCGTGAGCTGAATCTCGCCTGTATCCGTCGCGATGCACTCTCCCTCAGACCAGACAGAGACACTGCCGTTTGCCCGCACGCCTGCGACCGCTTTAAAGAAACTCCCTTCACACCGGAGCTGGACCAGTGCGGGAAGTACCGGGATCAGCCTGTGTCCCAGACGCTTGGCAAGGTCATAGCCTGATCCGTCGGATCCGGTTGCAGGCGCCGCCCTGGATCCGGTACAGAGGATCACACGGTCCGCGCGGATATTTTCACGATCTGAGCGGATCGTAAAGCCCTTTTTCCCGGGAAGGATCTCCCGGATATCAACTCCTGTCCGGATTTCCACATGCAGACGCTCCAGTTCCATCCGGAACGCGTCAAGCACTGCGGAGGCCTGGTCGGAATTGGGATAGAGATATCCGTTCCGGTTTTTTGAGTAGATCCCAAGCTGAAGGAAAAAAGAGATCGCTTTCTGAGCGTCAAATTTTTCGATGATCCCCCACGGGAACAAAGGGTCTTCCGAGTGATAGCACAGCGGTTCCTGATGTGTATTTGTAAAATTGCATCTTCCGTTTCCTGTGGACAGGATCTTCTTCCCGATCCGGTCTTTGTGTTCCAGGATGATAACGCGGGCTCCTTCTGATGCCGCTGTCACAGCAGCCATCATCCCTGACGCACCCCCGCCGATCACTGCGACTGTTCTCATCTCTCTTCCCTCCATCGCTTTTCAATGTCGCTTTACTGCCTGTCCTGCCATAAGCCTGCTTATAAAAGTCCGCGTATCCTGTCCATTGAGACCACTCCTGCGTCGATCATGCTCTGCAGGGATTTCAGTATCCCCAGCTTCGCATGCGTCCATGTAAGTCCGCCCTGAAAATACACGGCATACGGCGGTTTGATCGGTCCGTCCGCGGACAGCTCGATAGATGATCCCTGGACAAAGGATCCGGCTGCCATGATCACATCGCTGTCATAGCCGGGCATTGCCCACGGCTCAGGGGACACATAGCTGTCCACAGGGGCAGCCGCCTGGATTCCCTTACAGAAAGAGATCACGCCCTCCGGCGATCCCAGTGTCACTGCCTGGATGATGTCATGGCGGGACTCTTTTCCGTCCGGCACCACCGGATAGCCCAGCTTCTCATAGATATTTGCCGCGAACACCGCTCCTTTGAGCGCGCCGCACACCACAGTCGGGGCGAGGAAAAATCCCTGGTAAAAGGACTGCATTACTCCAAGGGATGCGCCCACCTCCTTCCCGAGTCCGGGGGAAGTAAGCCTGTACGCGCAGTTCTCGATCAGCTCTTCTTTTCCCGCGATGTAACCGCCGATCGGGGCAAGCCCGCCGCCCGGATTCTTGATCAGGGATCCCACGATCATGTCCGCACCCACGTCGCTGGGTTCGATCCGTTCCACAAACTCTCCGTAGCAGTTATCTACCATGCAGATCACATCCGGGCGTCTCTCCTTGATAAATGCGATCAATTCCCCGATCTGTTCTACGGAATAGCTGGGACGGGTCTGATATCCCTTGGAGCGCTGGATGGTCACAAGTTTTGTCTTCTCATTTAACGCTGCCTCGATCGCAGGATAATCGAAATATCCGTCTTCCAGAAGCTCCACCTGCCGGTAAGTGATCCCGTACTCGGCAAGGGAACCTTTGGACGGCCGGATGCCGATCACTTCCTCCAAAGTATCATACGGTTTTCCCACCGGGGAGAGGAGCTCGTCCCCGGGACGCAGGTTTGCCGCAAGGGCAAGAGCCAGCGCGTGTGTGCCGCAGGTGATCTGCGGGCGGACAAGTGCTGCTTCTGTGTGGAAGGCTGAGGCATAGACCTGTTCCAGCGTATCCCTTCCCTGGTCATTGTACCCGTATCCGCTGACATAGTGAAAGCAGCCTTCGCTCACCCGGTTCTCCTGCATTGCATGGATGATCTTGAGCTGGTTATATTCTGCTGTCTCGTCAAATCCGCGGAAGCGCTCCTTTAGGCTCTCTTCCGTCTTCTGCCCGTACTTCCAGACTTCTTCGGAAATGCCGAGCTTCTGGTACATAGATTGTGATTCTGTCTGGTTCATTTTATTATCCCTCTGTTCTTCAGTTCTTTTCTCATAAAATCTACGACGGCGTCGTCAGACTGCCCGATGACAGACTTATCCGCCCATATGACGTCCCGCTCCCGCTTAAACCAGGTGAGCTGACGCTTTGCGAAATGGCGGGTGTCTCTTTTGATGATGCGCACCGCCTCCTCCAGCGTGCATTCCCCGTCAAGATAAGCGTAAAGTTCCTTGTAGCCAAGCCCCTGCATGGCAGTGGACTCTCTCTTCACTCCGCGCTCCTTCAGATACCGCACTTCTTCGAGAAGCCCTTCTTCCATCATCTTATCCACTCTCCTGTCGATCCGCTCATACAGCCGGCTCCTCTCGTCCGTCAGGACAAAGTAAGCGAAATCATAAGGCGAGCTCTTTTCCCGCTCCGCCTCATTATGTTCGGAGATCTTTCCGCCGGTCTGATGGTGGAATTCCAGGGCCCGGATCATGCGCTTGATATTGTGGGGGTGGATTTCTTCCGCTGCTTTCGGATCCGCTTCCCTCAGCATGGCGTGGAGATATTCCCCGCCCTTTTCTTCCGCTGTTTTTTCCAGAGAGCGGCGGTATGATGTATCTCCGTCATTCTCCGTAAAATCAATATCATATAGGAGCGCCTGGATATAAAATCCGGTCCCCCCTGCCACAAGAGGGATCTTCCCTTTCGCATAGATCTCCTCCGCAGCCGCTTTTGCCATCTGCTGGAAGCGTACCACATTAAACTCTTCCTCCGGTTCCAGCACATCGATCAGATAGTGGGGCACTCCCTCCATCTCTTCCTGCCGGATCTTTGCCGAGCCGATATCCATATGGCGGTATACCTGCATGGAATCCGCGGAGATGATCTCCGCGCCAATGGCCTTTGCCAGGCGTATGGACGCCGCTGTCTTGCCGACGGCGGTAGGGCCTGCAAGTATGATCAGTGGTCTTTTCATTATACGATCCTCTTAAATTTCTTTTCCAGTTCTTTTTTTGTCATTGCAATGATAGTCGGCCTGCCATGGGGACAGTGGTACGGATTGTCCAGGGTGAGCAGCTCCCCGATCAGAGCGTCAACCTCCTGGGCGGAAAGCCTGTTGTTTCCTTTCACAGCGGCTTTGCAGGACATGGACGCTACTTTCTCGTCGATCAGGTCCGGCGTCATGGACGTATTCAGCCCGTCCGACAGGTCATCGATCATCTCCATCAGCAGTTCTTTTTTCGCGATGCCGAACAGATTGTCCGGCACTGCGCGCACTGCATACTCTTCAGAGCCAAAGGGCTCGATCTCAAATCCGATCCGCGTGAACCGGTCCATATGTTCCTCCAGAAGCCTTGCCTCCTGCATGGAGAGCGTCAATATGATCGGCGGACTCAAATACTGAGCTGTAAACGCTCTTGTCCTCATCCCTTTGAGCGTGCGCTCATAAAGCACCCTCTCATGGGCTGCATGCTGGTCTATAATGTACAGGCTGTCCTGAAACTGCACGAGCCAGTATGTGTCAAATACCTGTCCGATCAGCTTGTATTCCGCGCGGACATCCCGCTTCAGGAAATTCTCCTCAAAAAGATCGAGCTGCTGCGGTTTCTGAGGCGCCTCAGATGGTGCTTCCTCTTCGGGAGCCGGGTTTTCCTCTGGTTTTATCTTTGCCGGGCAGGCTTCCTGATGTACTGTCTCTTCCTTCTCCGGCGCCTGAACGTCTCCCGGTGTCCGGACTTTCTCCGCGCCGTATCTTACTGTCTCCCGGATCCTGTCCGCCTGTGTTTCCGGGCGGTAGATCTGGTTTCTGTCAGCCACCTCCGCGGAGGACATCCTCTCATGGTAGGCAGTGACCCTCTCCCTCATCTTCCGGATAAAGTAATCCTCATCATGCACCTCTTCCTGCGACGGAGGCTGTACCACTTCCGTCCCGGCATCTCCGGGCTTTATCTCCGCAGCCGTATTCCTCGGGCGCAGCAGGAAGGGGCTCTCTTTCTGTCCCGTCCTTCCCGGTACAGCCTTCCCGGATCCTTCCGCCTGTACCGGTTCCGGCACTTCCGCTCTCTGGATCAGCTCCGGCTCCAGCAGCCTGCGGTGCACGCCCTCAAAGACCGTGTTGTACACGTCCTGCTGTCTCTGGAAGCGCAGTTCCATCTTGGTGGGATGGACATTGACGTCGATCGTCTCCCCGTCCACATGGAAATGGAGGACTGCAAAAGGAAATTTATGCTGCATGGTAAAGTCTTTGTATGCATCCTCCAGAGATTTTGAGATCATAGGACTTTTTACGTACCTGCCGTTCACAAAGAAATTTTCAAAGTTCCTGTTTCCTCTCGTGATGACCGGTTTCCCGAGGTAGCCCGTGATCCTCAGACCCGATTTTTCATAATCAATCTCCAGCAGATTGGCCGCGATATCACGCCCGTATATGTTATAGATCACGTCTTTTAATTTTCCGTTTCCCGAAGTCCTTAGCTTCTCCTGGTTATTGTTTTTAAAGAGAAACGCCACTTCCGGATGGGACAGAGCCAGGTGCATAAGCAGGTCCTGGACATGCCCTGCTTCTGTCATGGGCGTCTTTAAGAACTTCCGCCTTGCAGGCACATTGTAAAAGAGTTGATGCACAAGGAACGTCGTACCGTCAGGCGCGCCGGTTTCCTCTAAAGAGACTTCCTTTCCGCCCTCGATCACATATCTTGTCCCGAATTCGCAGTCCCCGGTCTTTGTGATCAGCTCTGTGCGCGTCACTGCCGCGATACTCGAGAGCGCCTCGCCGCGGAAGCCCAGAGAACTGATGTGCATCAGGTCTTCCACGCTGCGGATCTTACTTGTAGAATGGCGCAGGAAAGCGCTCCTCACCTCATCGTGGGGGATCCCGCAGCCGTTGTCTGTCACACGGATAAAGTCAATACCGCCGTCCCGGATCTCCACTGTCACGGAATCCGCCCCGGCGTCGATGGCATTTTCCACCAGTTCTTTTACAATAGAAGCCGGGCGCTCGATCACTTCGCCCGCCGCGATCTTATCGATCGTCACCTGATCCAATACCTGAATGTGGGGCATCTCAATCTCCTCTCTTTTACCATCTGTTCTTCAGCTTATTCTGAAGTCTGTATATCGTATTCAGCGCGTCGATGGGCGTCATATTGCCTACGTCAAGGTTTTTCAGCTCCTCGAGGACATCGTCGTCCTTCACGGTATCAAAGAGCGACATCTGCGCAATGTCCACTTCATCGTATTTCTTCACTTTTGGCCGCTTCTTTTCGCTGCGCTCCCTGACCGCGATCTCGCTGACCTTTGCGGTCACATCCTCATCACTTAATTCCTCAACGATCTCTTTCGCGCGCTCGATCACCAGGTCCGGCACTCCTGCCAGCTTTGCCACCTGGATGCCGTAGCTTTTGTCCGCGCCGCCTTTTACGATCTTGCGCAGGAATACGATGTCATCGCCTTTTTCCTTGACTGCGATACAGTAATTGTTGACATTGCTGATCTTGCCCTCCAGCTCGGTCAGCTCATGGTAATGGGTCGCGAAAAGGGTCTTCGCCCCGAGCAGGCGGCTGTCGCTGATGTATTCCACTACAGCCCATGCGATAGAAAGTCCGTCGAACGTACTCGTCCCTCTTCCGATCTCATCCAGGATCAGAAGGCTCTTTGAGGTCGCATTCCTTAAGATGTTCGCCACTTCCGTCATCTCTACCATAAAGGTACTCTGGCCGGATGCCAGGTCGTCTGACGCGCCTACCCTCGTGAAGATCCGGTCAGACAGACCGATGTTCGCACTTTTCGCCGGCACGAAGGAACCGATCTGCGCCATTAAAGCGATCAGTGCAGTTTGGCGCATATACGTGGATTTTCCGGCCATGTTCGGTCCGGTGATGATAGAGATCCGGTGTTTTTTATCATCCAGATACGTATCATTTGCGATAAACATATCATTGGGGATCATCCGCTCTACCACCGGATGCCGCCCGTCTTTAATATCAATGATCCCTTTCTCATTGATCTTCGGGCGGGTATAATTATTCCGCTCCGCCACAACGGCAAGGGAGGCAAACGCGTCCAGGGCTGCCACTGCCTTCGCGGTCTTCTGGATCCGCTCGATCTCCCCGGCAATGGTGTCCCTGACCTGGCTGTAGATCTCATATTCCAGCGCATAGAGCTTATCTTCCGCGCCCAGGATCATATCCTCCAGCTCTTTTAACTCCGGGGTGATGTAACGCTCGGCGTTGGCCAGTGTCTGCTTGCGCGTATAGTAGTCCGGCACCATGTCCTTATAGGAATTGGTGACTTCCAGATAATATCCGAACACTTTGTTGTATTTGATGCGGAGATTCTTGATCCCTGTCTTTTCCCTCTCATCGTTTTCCAGCTTCGCCAGCCATTCCTTGCCGTCTGACTTCGCCCGGCGGAGCTTGTCCACTTCTTCATTGTAGCCGTCCCGGATGATATTGCCCTCTTTCATGGCTATGGGCGGTTCCTCGCGGATCGCGTCTTTTACCAGTGTGCAGAGATCTTCCAGCGGATCCATGTCGTCGTGGATATTTTTCAGAAGCTCTGACTGCATTTCTTCCAGGATATAACGGATATGCGGGAGCATTTCTAGGGAGCTGCGGAACGCGGTCAGGTCTCTCGGATTTGCGGTCCCGTATGCGATCCTTGTGATCAGCCTCTCCAGGTCATAGACCGGGGAGAGGTACTCGCGGATCTCCTCCCGGGAGATGGCGCTGTCCTTCAGCTCTGCCACAGCATCCAGCCGTTTCTCGATCTCCTTTTTGTCGATCAGAGGCTGCTCCACATATTTTCGCAGCGTCCTTGCCCCCATGGCGGTCTTTGTCTTATCCAGCACCCAGAGAAGGGAGCCCCTCTTCTGCTTCTCGCGCAGCGTCTCGCACAGCTCCAGGTTCCGCCTTGTAGAGCTGTCCAGCATCATGTATTTTCCTGCGGCGTAAGGGGTGATGTGCGTCAGGTTGGACAGGGAGTTTTTCTGCGTCTCCAGAAGATACTGAAGGAGCGCCCCTGCGCTGATGATCCCGCAGTCATAATCCGCCAGCCCCAGCCCTGCAAAGGATGTTACCTGAAAGTGCTCCAGGAGTTTCTGGCGGCACACATCATCGTCAAAGTACCAGGAATCCAGGGAATAGATCGTGATCCCCAGCCTGTCCTTCATCCCGTCCAGGTCCATGCCGCTCATATAAAAGGCTTCATTACATATGATCTCCGACGGGGAGAAACGGTAGATCTCATCCATGAGCTTCGCGCTGTCCGGGATCTCTGTCACAAAATAATCCCCTGTGGTGATATCAGATACAGACACTCCGTAGCGGTCCGCAATATAGACGATGCACATGATATAATTGTTCCTCGTCTCATCCAGCGCCTGGGTATCCAGGTTCGTTCCCGGCGTGACAATGCGCACCACATCACGCTTTACGATCCCTTTTGCCGTCTTCGGGTCTTCCACCTGCTCGCAGATCGCCACTTTGTAACCTTTTGACACCAGTTTGTTCAGATAACTTTCCACAGCATGATAAGGGACACCGCACATGGGTGCCCTCTCTTCCTGCCCGCAGTTCTTGCCGGTCAGCGTGATCTCCAGTTCCCTCGACGCGGTCAGCGCATCGTCAAAGAACATCTCGTAAAAATCTCCTAATCTATAAAAGAGGATGCAGTCCTGGTACTGAGCTTTCGTCTCCATGTACTGCTTCATCATTGGTGTTAATTCTGCCACGTTTGTACTCCTTTGCTGTATGCGCGCACATTTGCTTCCGGATCCGGACCGCATGTGCGCAGGTAAAAATTTCTGCGGATGTATTATAGCATTTTTGAGAAATCTGTTCAACCGAAAAGGGTGAAAGGAAAGGGTGCAAAGTATGGCGGACCATATTAAATAAATCTCAATAAAATATACATAGAATTTTCGGAGGATCCGTGTTACATTGGTGATATCACATAAACAGGAGGACATTATAATGATCCAATTTCCGACATTCCCGCCTCACATGAAGCAGGCGGCAGACAGGCAGAAGGGACAGAACTGGTTTATAGAACTTCTGATATTTTTTCTCGTTTACATGATCTCATCTATGGCGGCAAGCATCATCGTGATCATAGGAGGCGTGGCTGCGGTCCTGGCTGACAGCAGCATCCTGAAACAGTTTGCCGGCGGAGATCTGCGGCAGGCTGAAACACTGATGAACGCACTCCTGGATTCAGATCCCATTATGATCGTCACGCTGTTCGCCAATGCAGCCATGATCCTTATCACGGTGCTTTTCTGTATTTTTCTCCAGAAGCGGACCGCAGCATCCATGGGATTTGTGCGCAAAAAGGCCTTCACCCAGTATCTTGCAGGCGCAGGGACCGGTCTTCTGCTCTTCTGCGGAGCGGTCCTCATCAATGTCCTGACAGGATCCATGACCATCGACGGGATCTCTTCCGGATTCTCGCCGGTCCTCTTCCTGCTGTTCCTGCTCGGGTTCGGCGTCCAGGGGATGGGGGAGGAAGTGCTCTGCCGGGGATATTTTATGGTGTCCCTGGGGCGGAGGTACCGGGCAGCCGCGGCAGTTTTCCTGAATTCCGCCGTGTTCTCTCTGCTCCACATTTTTAATCCCGGGATCTCCCTGCTGGCGATCGTCAATCTTCTGCTGGCGGGTGTGGTATTCTCTCTGTATTTCCTGAGGACAGGCAATATCTGGGGAGCGGGCGCCATGCATACGGTATGGAATTTTGTCCAGGGGAATGTATTCGGCATGGAGGTGAGCGGCCTTGAGATATCCTGCTCTCTTTTCTCCTCCACCTCTGATCCGTCCCGTTCACTCTGGAACGGCGGTTCTTTCGGAGCCGAGGGAGGGCTTTCCGTGACCATCGTGCTGACCATCGCGATCCTGGTCATGCTCTTTACAGCACGTGGAAATGCGGCAGTTTCTCCCCGTACAGAAAATGCAGGAGATAACTGCTGAGAAAGATGCCGAGCACGCACAGGCCGGAAAAGATGACGGCAAAAGGCAGGCAGATCTGCCCCATCAGCTGAAAGGGCTGGTCCGTGTAATCCCACACTGCCCAGCCCATTATTTTATTTACAAAGATCCCGGTGATAAACTCGCACGCTGTGACAAAGATCACGCACCAGCCCACCTGCTTCCAGAGCGGCGCGTCCCACCCGGTCCACATCCCCTGCTGGGCGAAAAAAATAAGGCAGAGCCCGCCGAGCAGGAACATGGACCAGTGGGAAAATCCCCGGAATATCACTTCAAATGTATAATACAGGGTCCCGCCGAGCGTTCCCAGAAATAAGTATTCACTCAGTCGCTTCACAGTAAGTATCCTCTTTTTCATTTTCTCTGTACTCCATTCTCCGCAAGAGCGGAAAATGGTCCCATACATAGTCTGGACATCCCGGCATGATTTTATAAGTGGAAATCTCTTACGTTTCTTCGCGGAACCGTCTGATCTCGGCAAGCCGTTCCGCTGTTTTCTTTTCCTCCCCTTCCATAGTCGGATGGTAATAGGTTCTGTCTTTCAGTCCATCCGGCATGCACTGCATATGAGTCAGCTTTTCCTCTGTGTCATGTGCGTATTCATAGCCTTTCCCATATCCCAGCTCTTTCATCAGCCCGGTGGGCGCGTTCCTGATCTGCATGGGCACTGGCTCTGCGTTCCGCTCCCTGACGTCCCGCTTACATTCCTCGCACGCTCTGTACAGGGCGTTTGACTTGGGCGCCATAGACAGATACACCACCGCGTGGGTCAGATGGACGTCGCATTCCGGCATGCCCAGGAAATGGCACGCCTGATAAGCTGCCACGGCGACCTGCAGCGCCCGGCTGTCCGCCATGCCTACGTCCTCGCTGGCGAACCGGATCAGCCTGCGCGCGATATACAGCGGGTTTTCCCCGCCTTCCAGCATACGCATCATCCAGTAGACCGCCGCGTCAGGGTCACTGTTCCGCATGGATTTGTGGAGTGCGGAGATCAGATTATAGTGTTCTTCCCCAGTCTTATCATATAGAAGAGATTTCCTGCTGATACACTGGGACAGCCCTTCCGTTGTCACTGTGATCCCTTCCGCGCTGATCTCTCCGTTTAACACTGCCATTTCCAGTGTGTTCAGCGCGGTCCTGGCGTCTCCGTTGGCGAACGCTGCGATGGCTTTTATATGGTCCTCAGATATCGTTACGTTTTGATCTCCGAATCCTTTTGGATCTTTCAGCGCATTTTCAATCAGGCGGACCAGGTCCTTTTCCTCCAGCGCCTTCAGCACAAACACCCGGCAGCGGGATAAGAGCGCTGCATTGATCTCAAAAGACGGGTTCTCCGTGGTCGCCCCGATCAGGATGATGCTTCCCTTCTCCACATACGGGAGGAAGGCGTCCTGCTGTGCCTTATTAAAGCGGTGGATCTCATCCACAAAGAGCACGGTGCGCAGGCCCACTCTCCGGCTCTGTTCCGCCCGGTCCATGACCGCGCGGATCTCCTTGATGCCGCTGGTCACGGCGCTGAAGTTGATGAACTCTGACTTCGTCCTCCCCGCAATGATGCTGGCAAGAGTGGTCTTTCCCACACCGGGCGGTCCCCAGAAGATCATGGACGAGATCTGGTCCCGTTCGATGAGCTGCCTGAGCATTTTCCCCGGTCCCAGCAGGTGCTCCTGCCCCACAAATCCTTCCAGTGTGTCCGGGCGCAGCCTGCTCGCCAGAGGCGTCATCGCCCTGTTATTTCCAAATAATGTCATCTGCTCCATATCAAACTTCACTTCTTTCCCATTGGTATGACTGAATCTTGTTGTGACTGTATCCGGTTTTGAACGATATCCGCTTTCTGACAGCCCCCTTATCTCATCAGCAGCCTGATCAGTATCAGGATGGCAGCAAATAGAAAGATTATTTTCCCAAACAGCTCTCCGCCCATGTGGAATTCCTCAAATTCCCTGGGCATGTTGAAGATATCCGGGTCTCTCCTGTGCTCTTTCAGCTGAAAGTCCTCTATGTAATGTTTCCAACCGCTCCTGTCCGTATAGACGCTGACCCGGTCAGAGGCAAGATACCGGTGGACAGGTATCCGGTAGCCCTGGCTCTGGATCGTACTTGCCGCTCCGGTCGCAGGGTCATACATTTCCACCTGAAGGAAATAATATCTGCGGTACCTGAGCGTATGATGCTCACCCGTCGTATAGGGCACATCCTGCCTTGCGATGCCTGTGATCCGTCCCTGGGACACATCGCCCAGCGCCACTGCTTCCGCTCTCTGGCGACGGTAAAACAGCGCCCTTCTCACATTATTGACCGCAGTGTACGGCATGAGCAGACCCGCCGCAAGAAAGACAAGCAGAAACGGATCAAAGCCTGCCGCCGCGATACTTCGGATCAGGACCGAGTACCACACGGCCGTAAATACAATTGCAGGTATCACCCCACTGATCTCTTCTTCCGCCGGTCTGATCTTTCTCTTCATCTCAGTATCCTCCCACGTTCTTTCACATAATCCCCGTTCATATTATTTACAGGTTCTAAAAAACGATTTTTTGTAATGATGTTTTTACAGGTACATTATAACAGATTCTCTTCGACAGATATAGAGAATAAATCCCTTCGTCCGGTGTCGTTCCTTTTACGAAAGAGAGACAGCTGCACTTATCCGTACTCAGTGCTGCTGTCTCTCTTTTAAACTCTCTTTATCTTTGATCGGATCTCCGCAGGATGAATGTCCCTGTCACCGCTGTCCCGGCAACAGTTTCTCCTCTTTTACTCAGCTACATCGCGGATGCTGAAGCTGAACCTGCCCATCTTATCCTTGCCCAGGCATACAGCCTTCACTACATCGCCCAGCTTGAGCACATCCTCGACCTTGTCCACTCTCTTCTTCGCGATCTTGGAGATGTGTACCAGACCTTCCTTGCCCGGAGCGAACTCAAGGAATGCGCCGAAGTCTTTGATGCTTACGACCTTTCCTTCGAATACCTGTCCCGCCTCAAAATCTGTCACGATCGTATGGATCAGCTTGGCTGCCTTATCCATGCCTTCTTTCTCTGTGCCGCAGATGGATACGGAACCGTCATCCTCGATATCGATCTTCACGCCGGTCATATCGATGATCGCGTTGATCGTCTTTCCTCTCTGTCCGACTACATCGCCGATCTTCTGCGGATCGATCTGCATCTGGATGATCTTCGGAGCGTACGGTCCGACTTCCGGCCTCGGCTCTGCGATCGCCTTGTTCATAACCTCATCGATAATGTAGGTCCTTGCCTTCTTCGTCGCAGCGATCGCTTCCTCGATGATCGGTCTTGTCAGTCCGTGGATCTTGATATCCATCTGGATCGCTGTGATCCCTTTATGTGTACCTGCGACCTTGAAGTCCATATCTCCGAAGAAATCTTCCAGTCCCTGGATATCCGTGAGTACCAGGTAATCATCATCTGTATCCCCTGTCACCAGACCTGCGGAGATACCGGCCACCGCGGATCTGATCGGCACGCCCGCTGTCATAAGGGACATACTGGACGCGCACACACTTGCCTGGGAAGTAGATCCGTTGGACTCAAATGTCTCAGAGACCGTGCGGATCGCATACGGGAACTCCGCCTCGCTCGGAAGTACCGGAAGAAGCGCTCTCTCGGCAAGCGCCCCGTGTCCGATCTCTCGGCGTCCCGGTCCTCTCGACGGCTTTGTCTCGCCTACGGAGTAGGACGGGAAATTATAGTGGTGCATATATCTCTTTGACGTCTCTGCCTCATCCAGCCCGTCCAGTCTCTGTGCCTCGGACAGCGGAGCAAGTGTGGTCACAGTGCAGATCTGTGTCTGCCCTCTCGTAAACATGGCGGATCCGTGTACTCTCGGGATCAGGTCCACCTCCGCCGCAAGCGGGCGGATCTCGTCAATGGCACGTCCGTCCGGGCGCTTGTGGTCTTTTAAGATCATCTTTCTCACGGTCTTTTTCTGATACTGGTAAACAGCCTCGCCCAGAACTTCCAGCCATTCTTCTTTGTCTGCGAATGCCTCTTCCAGTTTTTCCGTGATCTGGCGGATATTCTCTTCCCTTGTCTGCTTGTCATCCGTGAAGACCGCCTCTTCCATTTCTTCCGGCGGGACGATTTCTTTGATGGCATCGAACAGCTCCTGCGGTACTGCGCAGCTCTTATAGCTGTGCTTCGGCTTTCCGCATTCCGCGACAATGGTGTCAAAGAATGCGATCACTTTCTGGTTCAGCTCATGAGCCGCAAAGATCGCCTCGATCATCTTGTCCTCAGGAACTTCATTTGCTCCCGCTTCGATCATGATGACTTTTTCCTTTGTGGAAGCCACGGTCAGCGCCAGGTCAGATACCTCTCTCTGAGCCGCTGTCGGGTTAAAGACGAACTCTCCGTCTACCAGGCCTACCTGGGTCGTGGAGATCGGTCCGTCAAACGGGATGTCGGAAATACTTGTGGCGATGGAAGCGCCAAGCATCGCTGTCAGCTCGGGGCTGCAGTCCTGCTCCACGGACATGACCAGGTTTTCCAGAGTCACGTCGTTTCTGTAATCTTTCGGGAAAAGAGGGCGCATCGGGCGGTCGATGACACGGTCCGTCAGGATCGCGTTCTCAGAAGCCTTTCCCTCTCTTTTATTGAAGCCGCCCGGGATCTTTCCTACCGCATAAAGTCTCTCATTGTACTCAACGCTTAACGGGAAGAAATCGATCCCGTCTCTTGGTTTCTCTGATGCCGTCGCAGTACAGAGCACCGTCGTCTCTCCATAGTGCATGAGCACAGCGCCGTTCGCCTGCTTTGCCACTCTGCCAACATCGACGCGCAGCGTCCTGCCGGCGAGTTCCATTTCATACTTTTTGTACATGTTGTTCTCCTTTATTTACTCGTTTTCTTTCGCGGACAGATGTCACCGAAACTACTGAAAAAAACATCAGCCCGGATGCTGATATGCTTTTCAGTGGTCTCGGGTACTCTTAAGCCGTCCGCAATCTTATATATTATAGCATATGCCTTTTTGTTAGGCAATAAAAAAGAACTGCCGTTAAAATTTTTCGAATGGCGCGGGCCGGTCCGGTGGTCTTCCCCCGGCAGCCCGGCGCCATCCCTGCTTCTAACGGCAGTCCCATATTTTTATCCGATATCCGGTCTGGTATTTCCCCGGAAATTTTCTGTGCCGTCCTTTCGACGGACACGCTGCTACAGGCAGGATGCAAAAGCAGCCAGCGCGCCTTTCTCCCGGATCAGCTTCAGATTATCGGCTGTAAGTGTTTCGAATCCTTCGATCCGCGTCAGGTCCTGTCCCCACATCTGCTCATCCGTCATCACTGCATGGACCAGATCTTCGGCGGAGTCCTTTCTGTGATCCCAGTAAAACTCCAGTACCCAGCGGTCATCCGAGCACACATAGGTGTTTCCCTTCGCCCGGCGGCAGACCAGGCCTTTGTCGTTTAACTCCTGGATGTCATTTGTGTAAAATGCGATATACGCCGCAAAGCTCATGGCCAGGCAGGACGGGATCTTCCCTTCCAGCCCGATGTAGTCCAGCAGGCTGGGCAGATTCCTTGCCCGCCACTTGGAAGTCGAGTTCAGGGAGATGCTCATCAGCTCGTGATCCACGAACGGGTTGTTGAAGCGGTCCTGCACCGCGCCGGCAAATTCCATCAGATCCTTCTTGTCCAGCGGAAGTGTGGGGATGATCTCCTCGTAGAGCATCTGGTTCATGAACCCGCGGACCGTATCGTCCGCCATGCAGTCGCGGACGATATCAAAGCCGCCCAGATAAGCTCCCAGGACAAATCCCGTGTGTGCGCCGTTTAAGATCCTTACCTTTCTCTTCTTGTAAGGAGTCACATCCGGCACGACGATGCAGTTTACCCCTGCCTTTTTAAAGGGCAGCTTTTCCTCGAGCCACTGCGGGCCTTCGATATTCCATACGCCGAACACTTCGCCCACGTCGAGAAGCTGATCCCTGTATCCGTTCTCCGACTCCAGCTTCCCCGCCTCCTCAGCGTCTTTGATCCGGCCGGGAACGATGCGGTCCACCAGAGTAGAGCAGAATGTGCAGTCTTCGGAGACATATTTCCGGAAGTCCTCTTCCAGTCCCCACTGGCTGATGTACTGCTCCACGCACTTTAACAGTTCTTTTCCGTTGTTGTCGATGAGCTCGCAGGAAAGGATCACAAGCCCGCTTTTGCCCGCTTTATACCTTGCGTACAGCACCTGCGTCAGTTTCCCGGGGAAGGAACTGCACGGCTCATCTTCCATCCGGCACTCCGGGTCATAGACGATCCCAGCCTCCGTTGTATTGGATACAATGTACTCCAGATCGTCGGATACTGCCAGCTCCATCATCGCGTCGAATCCTTCTTTTTCATACGGATTGACACAGCGGGAAACAGAAGAAATCACGCGCTTTCTGTCCACTTTTTCCCCGTTTTCCCTGCCGCGCAGATAGAGGGTGTAGAGTCCTTCCTGGGCATTGATCATATCGGTCAGTCCCTGGGGGATCGGCTGCACGAGCACGCACTTTCCGTTCCATCCCGCCTTTTCGTTGGCTACGTCAAACCAGTAGTCAACAAACGCGCGCAGGAAATTTCCTTCGCCGAACTGCATCACCTTCTCCGGCGCCGACTCTAAAACATACCCCTCGTAACCGGATTTCTTAAGCACCTCATAATTTAAAAGCTCCATTGTTCTTTCACCTTTCTTCTGTCAAATCCTCATATCAAAACCTTCTCTGGTCAAAACTCGGAAAAATCCAGGACGACTTTCAGCATTTCCGCCCCGTTTTTATCAAACTCGGCAAACGCTTCTGCAGCCTTGTCCGCAGGATACATGTTTGTGATCACCCTGCCCAGGTCCGCCCTTCCTGCATTGACCAGATCGATCAGCTCGACGAAATCCTTCTTTAAGGCATTGCGGCTCCCGAATACATTCAGCTCTTTCTTCTGGATCAGCGTAAAATTAAAGTCCAGGTTCTTCTTGCCCACGCCGATCAGCACGACTTTGCCGCCGAAGGCCGCGGCGTCGATGCAGTTCTGGAATGTAGACGGCAGGCCCACCGCCTCGATGCACACGTCAAAACCGTAGGCATTTGCATTGCCGCGGATATCGATCTGTCCGGTGATGTCTGCCACCGCTTTTTCCAGCGCCTCAGGGGACTCATTCAGGATCATGCCGTCAAATCCGAAATTGTCCATGGCATAGCGCAGCTTCTTTTCCGCTACATCGCACATATAGACTTCTCCGCCCAGTGCCTTTGCAGCGCATCCCGCCAGCACGCCGATGGTGCCCGCTCCGATGACAAGGACTTTGTCGCCTTTTTTGATCCCGGCTCTCTGCACGCCGTGATAGCTGATGCAGAACGGCTCTATGGCTGCCAGCAGCTTCGGATCCAGTCCTTTGCCGTCATAGATCCGCTCCAGCGGCATCGTGATGTATTCGCAGAAAGCGCCGTCCCTCTGGCATCCCATGGTCTGATTGTCCATGCACGCATTGACGATCCCTCTCTCGCAGCTGTAGCAGCTGCCGCAGTTAAAGTAGGGGTTGCAGGTAACGATCATCCCCTCTTTCAGTCCGTACTCATTCTCATCGACTTCTACGATCTCCGCGCTGAACTCATGTCCCGGGATGCGTGGATAGTCAAAATATGCAAATGTCCCCCTGTAGGATCCCAGGTCGCTCCCGCAGATCCCCCCGTAGAGGATCTTTAAAAGAGCTTCCCCCGGTTTCCTTACCGGTTTTTCGATCTCCCGGATCTCCACGTGTCCGGGTTCTGTGATATAGATTGCTTTCACGGTTCTTCCTCCTGTCTTTTATGATCTGTTTTCTTTTTCAGCCGTTTAGACTCAGCGGTCTGCGTCGATATATTTTTCGTTCCAGATGACCGCGGTCTTCATGGGCGCGCTCTTGGAATAGATCTTATTTTCATAAGCCCCGATGGGATCTTCGGCAAACTCGCCTTTATCAATGAGCTCTACGATCTCGTCATAGCAGCTCTTCTCAAGGATGCGGATCGCCTCCTCCATATGGTCCTGGCGGAAATTAATGGAGCCGAAGATCACCTGGTTCTTAAAGCCGAAGGGCATGGTGTCAAAGGAGACCACCGGGCCTAAGGAGAAGGAATTGTAGATCCCGTTGCATCCCAGCACGCCGTACTGAAACGCGATCTCCTGCTCGATCCCCGCGCCGCTGGATCCGATGAACACGGTAGCCGTGCCGCCCAGCTTATCCGTGATCGCTTTCGCCAGCTCTTCTTTTGTGTCAAAATTGCTCTTTACATAATCTGCCTTTGCCTGCTTCAGGGCAAACGAAACCTTCGGGCTGTCCTCATCGCTCCTCGCCACAAAGACGATCTTTGCCTCCGGATATTTCTGCCGGATCAGGTCTCCGATGAACATCCCCGTGGTGCCAAGGCCGAAGACGCATACCCTCTGGAATGTCTCTTTTCTCGCGATCTCACGCGCCTCTGTCTCCGAGCATTTGTACTGCGCCATCTTTACCCGGAAGTTGTGCGCCTCGCCAAGATCTTCCATGCGCTCTCTCTGGAAGATCATGCAGGCATAGGGATCGCTGAACACCAGTTTTTTTGCCAGGGAAAGGGCGATCTTTCCGTCCTTTACATACCCGTCCGGGATCTTCAGGAGCATGTCAGGATTGTAATAATCCATATCCGAGAACAGGCCGTCCGCCTGGTCGCATCCGTACTCAAAATAATCCTCTTCCTCCGTATACCGGGTAGGGTCATAGCTGTTCCCCCCGCGGATCAGGACAATGGCAAAGCGGTTCTCCGACGGCACCCATACCACGCCTTCGTGTCCGTTGATCAGGCGGTCACATCCCGGCGGGAATTTGGCATTTAACTCCCCTTTGCGTCCCATCTCCATCAGAGTATGGTCTGTCCCGCAGAATCCGACCAGTACGCTCTCCGCCAGGATCCCTTCCTTCTCTTCCTCTCCTCTGAGCCTTCTCCTCGGGATATTGTGGATCTCCACATCCCCGTATACAAGAGGCCTGTCTTCACTGTTCTGAAAATATGTACCTTTTACGATCATATTAAATCCTCCTAATAGTTAATTGCCGGGTCATTCCACCATGTTGATCATCTTATCCGGGACTGCCAGTTTCGGGAATCCGTAAAACTTCTCCGCGTTTTCACCCAGGAATTTTCTCTTTTCCTCGTCTGACAGCTCTGTTGTCTTCTCCACGAAATCCTTGCTCATGTCATAAGTGATCGCTGTCATTGTCCTCGGGTAGTCGCTGCCCCACATCAGTTTGTCTATGCCGCAGATATCGATGGCAGTGCGGATCGCCCTCACCGCTGACGGATACGGATAGAACTCCCTGTGAAAGAGCCATGTGATGCCGCCGCTCTCGATATAGACATTTTTATGCTTTGCAAGAGCGATCTGCTTCTCCCAGCCGTCCACTGTGACCATGCCGAAATGTCCCACCGCGATGCGCAGGTCCGGGTGTCTTCCGATCAGCTCCTCCAAGGCGTCTGTCTGCAGATCCCCGTCCGCCATGTCAATGGCAACGAATTTTCCCAGACGCTCCGCCTGTGCGAAGACTTCCTCGTGGGCAAGAAGATCTTGATTATCCAGCCTGCCCCCGCAGATCTTTACGCCGTCAAACCGGGACATCCATTCGTCCGCGATCGGTTTCTCCTCATACAGACAGGTGATCCGCATCCGGTCCGGGTATTTCTCCTTACACTCCAGAAGATAACTGTCCTGACTGCCGTCTATATATTCCTGTGTGATCACACAGCCGCTGACCCGCGCGTAATCCATATTTGCCATCAGCATTTCCACGGTATTGCGGCCGTCAAGCATATAGGGCGGCATCATCTGTCTCAGTTCGCCGCCGAAATCGCTCCTCCCGCCGGTAAGCGGGATCACCGGTTTTCCGTTCACACGGCCTGCCTGAGGGTTCCATAAGTGTGCATGTGCATCAATGATCATATAACTCCTCCTTCTGACCATATTTTTCTCTCAATCTTGCTTTCATTATATCTCCTGTGGTACGATGAAGATACATCAAAATCAGACAATTACGGTATATCCGTGTCCGATAAGCGTACTTTGAGAGGAGCATCTTCTATGAAAAATGACAATCTGAACATTACCTTCTCAATAGGGAAATATATGATCACGATCCTGAAATTTACTTATGAATGCCAGACCTGGAATACCCCGTCCCATTCCCACAGCTCCAACAGCTATGAGCTCCACTATATCCCCCAGGGAAAGGGGACATTGATCAGCAGCCAGAAGTCCTACGCCCTGTATCCCAATGTCCTGTATACGACCGGTCCCCATATCGAGCACCAGCAGTATCCGGACCCTTCTGATCCAACCTATGAATACTGCATTTATCTGAGGATCGAGGAGCCCCATGCAAAGCAGCGCAGAAAAAATCTGGACCGGGAAACTATCATGGATATGTTTTTAAACTACCCGTTCTGGTACGGAACTGACCACGCGGAACTCCCGGTCACTCTGGAACAGATCCGGCAGGAGATCTTTGATCCAAGGCCGGGCGGAGCACTGATGCTCGAAGCGCTGTTTATCCAGTTCATGGTCAAGGTCCTGCGCAACTATAAACCTGCATCCAAAGCCGCGATCACATCGATCCCGATCCCCCTGATCAAAGCCTATATCCTGATCGAGGACAGTTTCCTTTTAGAATATGACACGATCACGCTTGAAGAGCTGTCACGGAGACTGGGCTTGAGCACCCGTCAGACCAGCAGGGTCTTATTTGACAGATACGGGCAGAATTTCACTCAGAAGCGGACCGAAGCGAGGATGGCGGCAGCGGCGACCTTTTTAAAAGAGGGCAGGCTCTCCGTCTCCGAGATCGCGTCCAGGCTGGGCTACTCCTGTCCGAACCATTTTCACGCAGCGTTCAAAAAGTATTATCAAATGACTGCCACGGAATATAAGAACCGGTATCTGGACAGACCGTGAAAGCGGTGTTCCGCGACAGGCCATAGATCAAAAAACATCAAAAAAAGCGCCGGCTGCATGGAAATCCATTTGCCGCCGGCGCTTTTTTCATCCTGTTCCTTACCCGATCCCGGATTATTTTCTAAGTCCGAGTCTCTCGATCAGGGAACGATATCTCTCGATATCTACTTTCTTAAGGTATGCAAGAAGTCCTCTTCTCTGACCTACCATCTTAAGAAGTCCTCTTCTTGAGTGGTGATCCTTCGGGTTAGCCTTGAAGTGCTCTGTGAGCTCATTGATCCTTGCTGTCAGGATCGCTACCTGTACCTCCGGTGAACCTGTGTCACCCTCGCTTCTTCCATACTCTTTGATGATTGCCTGTTTCTTGTCTTTTGCGATCATGCTTTGTCTCCTCCTTAAATATACTCTGGTAACCGCCTGGCATTAAGCGATGGCTGGAGTCTTCCGATCACCGAACGCCGGCTGATTGTGTAACCTCAGCTAGTATAGCACAGCACACTGTGGTTGTAAAGAAAATTTTCAATGACTGTATGCCAGTCTGTATGTCAGTTTTTTAAGCTTCGATCTTTAAAGAAATCGATCCCGTACTGCATGTCCTTCATGACCTGCTCTTTCAGCTCTTCCACAGAGCCGAATTTCACCTCCGGGCGTTCAAACCCGCAGAACCGGACCGTCACTTCTTTGCCGTAGGCATCTCCCTCATATCCGTAGACATAGACTTCAAAAAGCCGCCTGCGCTCATCCGTGACCGTGGGCTTGACCCCGGCGTTTCCCACGCCGTTGTACCACTCTCCGTCGATCTTCACCCGGCAGGCATAGACTCCGTACCTGGGGAGGATCTTCTGCGCTTCCGGCTCCACATTCATCGTCGGGAATCCCAGCGTCCGCCCGAGCTGTTTCCCGTGGCGGACAGGCCCGGTGAGTTCATAAGGGTAGCCCAGGAGCCGCTCCGCGAGCCGGACGTCCCCCTGCGCGAGGGCATCCCGGATATAGGTGCTGCTGATGATCATATCCCCGTACCGCTCCTTTTCCACCACATCCACGGTATAGCCATATTGAGGGGCATATCGTTCCAGCATCTCCACGCTCCCGCGCTTATTGTGCCCGAAAGCAAAGTCCCTGCCCACGACGATATGGGCCGCGTTTAATCCCGCGCACAGGATGTCCCGGATAAAGTCTTCCGCCTCCATATTCCTGAGCGTCTCTGTAAACGGACAGTCGATCAGGCAGTCGATCTTCCCCTCCAGATGCTCCCTGCGCTCCCGGTTCGTCATGATCGCATCCCTGTGCATGTCAAAAGCGCAGAGCACACTGTCGCATTCATCGGAGGCATAGTCCCTTATTTTATCCACCAGTTTCTGATGCCCCCTGTGGAGTCCGTCAAACTTCCCTATGGTTACTGCCGTCTTTTTTGTCCCGTGATAATTTTCTATTCCTGTAATATAATCCATGCCTGCCTCATCTGTCCTTTTTCTCTGTTTTGCCTGCGCTCAGTCCATCGGGATCAAGGAACATTTTTTCCAGCCGGAACTGCCCCCGTTTTCCCTCGTACCGATAGATGCCAATGAACCGTTCCCGGCTGTCATATACGCGGAATCTTTCCCCGTCTGCCGGTCCCGCGGCACAGCTTTTCTGTTCCGGGGCTCCGGCAGGTTCCGCTCCGCCCGGCTGCCGTATGACATGTTTCAGACAGAAAGGATTTCCGTTATATCCGAGAGAGACTGCCCCGTCCTTTAAAACCACCTGCCTCAATTCAGGAAATACACTGTCCAGGGGAAGGAGGATCTGTGACAGGTTCCCATTCTTTGCGTGGTCCTCCACGTCTGCCAGCCGCAGGCTCTCTTCCAGGCGGAATCTTCCCACGCGTGTGCGGAGCAGTGACTCCATGCATCCTCCCACGCCCAGCTTCTCTCCGATATCATGGCAGAGCGTGCGGATATAAGTTCCTTTGGAGCAGTCCACTTCCATGCGCACACGCGGGAGAAAGACTTCCTTCACCCGGATGTCATGGATGAGGACTTTCCTGCTCCTACGCTCTACGGTCTTTCCTTCCCTTGCCAGTTCATAGAGCTTTTTCCCGCCCACTTTCAGTGCGGAATACATGGGCGGGATCTGGTCGTATTCCCCGATAAAACTCCGGATACATCCCAGCACATCCTCCTCTGTGACACCCGCTGTCTGCCGTTCGGCCAGGACAGCGCCCGAGATGTCCTGAGTGTCTGTCGTCTTCCCGAGGAGCAGGACCGTCTCGTAAGTCTTGTCCTTATCCGTGAGCAGGTCGCAGACCTTTGTCGCCCTGCCCAGACAGACAGGAAGCACCCCCTCCGCATCGGGATCGAGGGTGCCTGTATGTCCGATCTTCTTCTGTCCCACGATGCCCCTCAGGCGGGCGACAACATCGTGGGAAGTCCATCCTTTTTCTTTATAAATATTCAGAATCCCGTTGATCATTCTCTTCTCATCCTGTCACTTCTCTATTCCTGCGGTGATCCGCTGCCGCTGTGGTCGAGCTGCAGCGCGATCCTGGCTGTGATATTGTTGATCACATCGTGGCTGGAGCCGCTCATCGTGACTCCTGCCGCGCGCACATGCCCGCCGCCGCCGAAATGCTTCGCGATCACGCTGACATCCACCGCGCCCTTTGAGCGCAGGCTGACCTTGAACTTCTGGGGCTCGATCTCATGGAGAAAGATCGCCACTTCTACCCCTTTCGTCTGGCGCAGCTGGCTTACGATCCCCTCCAGGTCAGCGGGCTGTGCCTGGAAGAACCGCATGGACCGCTGGCGGATCACAGAGACAATGCAGCGCTTATCCATGATAAGCATGCTCTCCAGGAGCGCGCGCCCCAGGATCTGGTTCTGGATGTACGTTTTCTCATAGTATGTCTTCTCAATGATCTCACTGCCGTTGATGCCTTTGCGCATCAGCTCCGCCGCGATCTCCATAGTCTCCGGGGAGGTGCAGGAATACTGGAACACGCCGGTATCGTGCACGATTCCCATGTAGAGTGCTTCCGCCACTGCTTTGCTGATCTTTTCTTTCTCAGTCAGCCGAAAGATCAGCTCTGATGTAGAACTGGAGTCAGGGACAATATAATTATAGTCTGCAAACGCATCATTGCTGATATGATGGTCAATGCACAGTGTCTCAGCGGCAGCCTCAAATAACGGCTCCGAAAAGCCCAGGCGCTTTGCGTCCCCGCAGTCCAGGCAGATAAAAAGATCATACGGCCCCGTCCCGTCAGGGATCTGCGTCTTCACTTCGTCCGTCCCGCTGATCATACGGTATGCCTCCGGCACATCTTCCAGATAGACATCCGTATGGATGTGCGGGAACTGTTCTTTCAGATAGAGATACAGACCCATACAGGATCCGACACAGTCGCCGTCCGGGCGGACATGCCCGCCCAGTGCGACGCTGCGCTTGTCTTTTAAGATATCTTCTAATACAATCGTCATATCAATCTTCAGCTCCATTCTCTGAATTCCCTGTCACTTCATCGATCTTTCTGCTGATATTCACTCCATATTCAATGGACTGGTCCAGGATAAAACGGATCTCCGGGGTGTTGCGCATATTGACCGTACGCGCCAGCTCGCGGCGGATATACCCCTCCGCGCTTTGGAGCCCTTTCAATGTATCCTGCTGTGCCTTCTCATCTCCCAGGACACTGATATATGCCTTACATGTCTTTAAATCCGGAGCCACTTCGACAGCAACCACGGACGTCATCGGCGCCACCCTGGGGTCTTTGATCCCTCCGCGCAGGATATTGCTCAGCTCTCTCTGGACCTCAGCATTTACTCGTGTGTTTTTGATACTGTTTTTTCTCATTGCTGCTCCTTCTCTCTGCAACAGGCTTATTTTCTCTCAGTCTCGACCATCTTGTAAGCCTCGACCTCATCGCCTTCTTTGATGTCATTATAATTCTCAAATACAAAACCGCACTCGTATCCGGCCCTTACTTCCTTCACATCGTCCTTGAATCTCTTCAGGGATGCCAGCGGTCCGTCGAATACGACGATACCGTCGCGGATCAGGCGGACAGAACAGTTCCTCTCGAAGATACCGTCCTTTACATAAGCGCCTGCGATCGTTCCCACGCCGGACGCCTTGAATGTCTGGCGTACTTCCGCGTGTCCCAGCACCTTCTCCTCGAAGACAGGGTCGAGCATGCCCTTCATAGCTGCCTCCACATCCTCGATGGCATTGTAGATGACTCTGTAAAGCCTCAGGTCCACGCCTTCTCTGTCCGCGATGTCCTTTGCAGTCGCATCCGGGCGGACATTGAATCCGATGATGATGGCATTGGAAGCGGACGCCAGGATCACATCGGATTCATTGATCGCGCCCACGCCCCCGTGGATCACCTTAACAACGACTTCATCGTTTGACAACTTTAAGAGGCTCTGCTTGAGCGCCTCCACAGAGCCCTGTACGTCTGCTTTTACGACGATATTGAGCTCTTTTAAGTTGCCTTCCTGGATCTGGCTGAACAGATCGTCAAGGGACATCCTGGACTTCGTCTCATCCAGGAGCTTCACCTTATTCTGCGCGATAAAGGTCTCCGCGAAGTTTCTCGCTTCCTTCTCTGAATCGCATCCCACAAACACCTCGCCGGCATTCGGCACATCATTCAGACCGAGGATCTCTACCGGCTGGGACGGGCCTGCCTCTTTGACACGCCTTCCCTTGTCATCCATCATCGCGCGGACACGTCCGTGCGCGCTTCCCGCCGCAATAGCGTCTCCTACATGGAGCGTTCCCTTCTGTACGAGCACGGTCGCCACAGAACCTTTGCCCTTATCCAGCTCTGCCTCGATCACAAGACCTCTTGCCGCGCGGTTCGGGTTTGCCTTAAGCTCCATCACTTCCGCTGTCAGAAGGATCATCTCAAGCAGATCCGGGATCCCTTCTTTTGTGTGCGCGGACACGGGGACAAAGATCGTGCTTCCGCCCCAGTCTTCCGGGATCAGCTCATACTCTGTCAGCTCCTGTTTCACGCGCTCGATATTCGCGCTGGGCTTATCGATCTTGTTGATCGCTACGATGATCTCGACCCCTGCCGCTTTCGCGTGGTTGATCGCCTCCACGGTCTGCGGCATCACGCCGTCGTCCGCAGCGACTACGAGGATCGCGATATCCGTGGAGTTTGCCCCGCGCATACGCATCGCGGTGAACGCCTCGTGTCCCGGCGTATCCAGGAAAGTGATCTTTTCTCCGTTGACTTCCACCACATAAGCGCCGATATGCTGAGTGATGCCGCCTGCCTCACGGTTAGTTACGTTGGAGTGGCGGATCGCATCCAGGAGAGAGGTCTTGCCGTGGTCGACATGGCCCATGACACAGACGACCGGAGGACGTTTCACCATAGTGCTTTCATCTTCCTCATCCTCTTTTAAGAGCTCTTCGATCACATCCACGACTTCCTCTTTCTCACAGAGTACCTCAAATTCCATTGCGATCTCCTCTGCTGTGTCAAAGTCGATCTCCTGGTTTACTGTCACGACTTTTCCCTGCATAAAGAGCTTCTTCACGATCACGGACGGCACGACCTTCATCTTATCCGCAAGCTCTTTGATCGTCAGGACTTCCGGGATCACGATCTGTTTGATCTTCTCCTCTTTCTTCTCCTCCTGCTTCTGCTGCGGCTTCTTCGCCTCTGCCACCTGTTTCTGTTTCCTGCCCTTCTTGCCTTTGCCGTCGAACGCCTCGTCTCTGTATTCTTTCTTCCTGTTGTCGCGCTCTTTATCTTTTGCCTTATTTCTCTGGCTCTTCTGCTGCTCTACCATCGGTGCGCCCACATCGTCCCTGCGGGAATCCCTGCGGTCGCCGCGCGGTCCGGATCCGTTCGGCCTCTGGTCCCGGCCGCCTCTTTCACCTCTGTCCCCTCTGTCAGAGCGCCCTCTTCCATCGCCGAAAGAGCGGCCTCCCTGGGGCCTGTCAGAGCGTCCCGGCCTGTCGGAGCGTGCTGTCCGGTCTCCTGACGAACGGCCTTCTCCCGCAGTCCTTCCCTGTCCCGCGCGTTCCGAACGGACAGGACGGTCTCCGGCCGGTCTGTCTGCGCGTGCCGGACGGTCTCCCTGCGGTCTGTCTGTCCGCGCCGGGCGGTCTCCGACCGGTCTGCCCTCGCCGGACGGGCGTGTGCCCTGAGCCGGACGCTCCGCACGTACCGGACGGTCTCCTGACAGCCTGCTCTCTCCCGCCGGACGCTCCTCTCCTGCCGGGCGCGCACCGGCAGCCGGACGTGTCCCGCTCTGCACTGCTCTCTCCGGGCGTACCGGACGCTCTCCTGCCGGACGTCCCTCGCCCGCGGGACGCGCTCCCTGTGCCGGACGTGTTCCCGGCTGTCCCGGGCGGACTCCCTGTGCCGGACGGTTCCCCGGCTGTCCCGGGCGTGCTCCCTGCGCCGGACGGCTGCCCGGCTGTCCCTGACGCGCAGGATGCTGCTGTGCCGGACGGCTGCCCTGGATACGGCGGCTGTCACGGGAATTCTGGGGACGGATGACAAAGGCCAGATTTTTCTTCTTCGGCGCCGCCTCCTTTGCATCAGCAGACTCTGCTTTCACACTGTCTG
>DWUV01000064.1 GCA_019120595.1 Candidatus Mediterraneibacter tabaqchaliae
CCCGGTTCCGGCGGGGCTTATTAAAGTGCCTCTACTCTCAGTACTGTCACTCTGAATTCCTCAAAAAATCGACAGATTGGCACTTCGGGTAGACATAGCTATTTTTTTATTGCAGTTTGCGGAAACTCAAGCCGAAATCGTGCATCTGAAACGTATCTGAAATCACTCATCCTGAGCGCTCCAGATCAGTTCCGCGTGATCCAGCACGGAAGACGGATCCTCATAAAAATCCGAAACAGATTCAAACGTTCCGTAATACACTTCATCGATCTCGTCCGCACTGCCCAGCGGTTCAAGCGTTACAGCTTCATTTTTCGTCTCGAAGAGAGGCTCCACATGCCTGCTCCACATCGTGCTGTATTCATACAGGATCACAACTGTTTTTTCCCCGGCTTCTGTCTGCACAGTCACCGGCTCATGGCATACGCTGCCCGCTGCTTTCGATGTATCCATACTGCAGTAAAGATACTCATCCTCTGATCCTTCCAGGCTGACACTGCTCACAGACGCCCCGCTTTCTTCATAGGGGATCACACTCCTGGGAAGAGCCAACAGCGCATATACCCCTGCTGCCACTGCCAGTACCGCCGCCACAGTGACCGCTGAAACGATCACTTTTTTCCTGAATATCTTAGTTCTGATCCCTTTGATCACTTTTGCTTCCGCCAACCGCTGAGTCTTGCTTGCGGGAAGTATGACATCCTTCTTCATGGCAGACGCCTCCGCCCTGCAGGATGCGCAGGACTGGAGATGCTCCTCCACCATCTGCTTTGTCTCATCGCTCACCACATCATCCAGATACAGCGGCAGGATATCTCGGATAATATTACAGTTAATTTTTTTCATGTTCTATCGCCTCCATATACTCCCGGATCATCTGTTTTGCCCGGTAATAGCTCACTCTTGCCCAGCCGGAACTCTTCCCGAAGAGCTGTCCGATCCTTTCAAAAGGGAGCTCCCCGAATACCCTCAGGCTGAACACTTCTTTATATGGTTCTCTCATGTCGTGAAGGAATCGGTGGATAAGAAAGGATCTCTCCTCATCTGCAAGCTGTTCGATCACATCTCTGTGCATACCCATCCCGCTCCCGGGCAGACCATCCATCCCAAATCCGCCCTCACCGTCTGCAGCCTTTTCTGCCAGATCCGGATCTGCATAAAGACGTTCTCTGCGGTAGAACGTATAATACGTATTCCTGGCGATGACAAACAGCCATGCCCGGATATCCCGTGACCCGTCAAAAGAATCCAGCGACTTCAGGGCCTTCATAAATGTCTCCTGCGCGAGTTCTTCCGCTGTGCCGGCATCCGCGGACAGACTGCGCAGATACAGGAATACATCTTTGAAATATTGTTTATATACGCTCTCGATATCCATCCCTCTCACCATCCTTTCACTATATTAACTCGCGGAAATGAAAAACGTTACAGCAAAAGAGCCCGATGCCCCGGAATATTTCATCCGAGCGCCGGACTCCTTTTTCATCAATATCTGTTATGCACTTTTTCCGCAAAACACATGAAATCTTTCAGCTCTATGAACCTCCCGTCATCCAGGACCGCCCTGCCGCTCATCCGCCCGAAAACCTGATGCTGGTCGGATGATACGAGAAATGCCGACAGGCTTGCCGACCGGTCTAAAACCGGTTCGAATTCCATCTCAAAGCGCCCGTCGCTGGACGAGAAGGTCCACGGTTTCATATAATCCCCTTCCGGTATATGGAAGGTCACATCATCCAGCTTGTGGCCTTTTCCGTCATAAAAAAGGATATTCTCCGTGGCAGCCGAAGTGTCGCCAAACCCGTATCCGATATTGAACCCGAACGGCTTCCCGCCCACCGTCCCGTTCCCGGAGCCCCAGTACCATGTATTGTCGTAAGTCCATACGCCACGTCCCCAGTCAAGTGTGCCGTAATCCGTCTTTGGGCTGAACCAGTAAGTCACATCTCCGAATGACATATACCCCTCCGCGGGCATACAATTGATCTTCTGATTATAATAAAACGCTTTCCTGCCCTGCCACGGCGTCGCCATGACAATGCTGTCCATCCTGGGCTGTTCCAGGGCGATCTCACAGAAGAACGGCTTTCCCTGGTAAAAATCCTTAAAATCACAGGAGATCATCCGTTTGCCTCTCTCCGCCCTGAATTCCAGCCGCAGGCGCTTGTCATGGTAAACGACATTTCCCTCTGATGACGACGCGGGCATCTTCATCTTCCCCATGGGAAACGGCTTCAGGATCGTCTCCGTATGCTCCCACTTCTCTTTAAAATTCAGAAGAGAGACCGACTGAAGCCCGATATACCCGTCGTCAGACAGTGTAAACGCCGCTGCGTAGTCCTCATTCATAACAAGATAGTAATCCCATTCTTTGATGCGGAATTTCGCAGCTTTGATCATGCTGCGGTCATACTTCCAGACCGGCTTCCTCGCCCATCCGGGCTCCCTGATCCTCCCCTCAGCATCCAAAAGAGGCTGAAATTCCGTTACTTCATGATTTCTCATAGCCATCACTCCCCATGTCAGCGAATAGAAAAAGCCCGAATCCCAACCGGGACCGGGCTTCTGTTTCTATTTTACTACGCAACCTTCTCTTTTGCAAGTGCTGCAAGTGTTGCGAATGCTTCTCTGTCATTCACTGCGAGCTCAGCCAGCATCTTTCTGTTCATGTCAACGTTTGCCAGCTTCAGGCCGTGCATAAACTTGCTGTATGACAGTCCGTTCATCCTTGCCGCCGCGTTGATACGAGCGATCCACAGCTGTCTCATCTGACGCTTGCGCTGCTTTCTTCCCGCGTAAGCAGATGTAAGAGCTCTCATGACAGACTGTTTTGCCACTCTGTACTG
>DWUV01000065.1 GCA_019120595.1 Candidatus Mediterraneibacter tabaqchaliae
GTGCCGGCACGGGAGTGGATGTCCTTTGAGAACAGCCATACAGTCGCCAATTCCAGAAATCTGGGAGATGTGGTGGAGGCAAGAGTGATCAGCCCGGATCGTCCCTGTGCGGATGCGGAGCAGACAGAGCCGACTCTGGAGGATCTCTATCTGAAATGCTTTTCAGACGAGATCGGGAATACGATGCCGGAGCAGCGGAAGGAAAGAAGGAGGCGTTTATGAGAAGAATGATATGGTATGAGTGGAAACGGATCTGGGGCAGCCGCCTCACACAGTTCGCAGTGCTCGGGTGCGCCCTGTTTCTGGCATTCAGTGTATGGTCAAATATCCGGCTGATTTCTACGACAGATGCAGACGGACAGACCGTGACCGGACTGGAGGCGGTTCAGGTCCAGAAGGAATCCAGAAAGGAAGTGAATCTGGATCAGGAGACCGTGGATGCTCTGGTGGATGAATATCTGGATTATACACAGGATCCGGCGGCTTCCTCGGATGACAGGGATCTTGCGTACCTCTCGGAAGAAATGTATGTGAAGTGGTATCTTCCCAATCTGCCGGTCCTGCATCTGATCGATGGAGCGTACCGCACCTATCCGGAACAGAGGAACGATTCCATGAGAGATGTGCTCTTGCAGAGCCGGGGGAACAATTTCTACGAGGCGAGGAAGGAGCGGGTGTGGGAGAACCTGGAAGATGCGGTAAACCGGGGCGAGATCACAGCGGCAGAGGCGGACTGGTGGAATGCGGAGGATGACGCTGTGGGAGAAGCCTCATATGGGTTTAACAGAGCATGGTGGGAAATCATCAACAGCACTTCTCTGATCATATTAGTCATGCTGGTGATCTGTATCGGGACTGCTCCCATATTTGCGGGGGAGTATCAGTCAAAATGCGATTCCCTTCTGCTGAGCACGCGCTATGGGAAGAGCAGGCTGATCCTGGCGAAACTTACGTCCTCCTTTCTGTTTTCCACGGTGGTGTACTGGGGATGTATGGGGCTGTTTGCCGGTCTTTATCTGGCTGTGATGGGCACGGACGGATGGAACCTCCCGGTCCAGGCGCTTTGTGAGAATATTTCCATCAGTTATGATCTGACATCTCTTCAGGCGTGCGGGCTGGTCCTTGTCACGGGCTATGTCCTGACCCTGGGGCTGGTGGGCGTGGTCCTGCTCTTGTCGTCCCTTATGAAAAATCCGTACGGTGTGGTGATCACTTCCTTTTTGTTCCTGTGCGTGCCGCTGTTCCTGTCAATGAACCGGGGCGGATATGTGTGGAAGCATTTCCTCGGGCTCCTGCCGGAGAAGATCGCGGACTTCGGGTTCGGGTCGTACATGGTTTACAGTATCGGAGGGCTGACCGTGACATGGCCTGCCGCGGCAATGATGGTCAACGGAGTGTGCGCGGTGCTCCTGACCGGGCTGGCATACGGCTTCTTCCGCAGACATCAGGTGAATAAGTAGATCTGGCATCAGGTGAATAAGTAGATCAGGCATCACGCGAATCAGTAAATGTTCTTGACAACTCCTTATAAACTCTTCAAAATATCTTTGTAGACCGGAATGAGGTTACAGAAGGGTTTGTAAGGAGTTTTTTATTTTATGAACATTATCAATATTGAACATATCAGCAAGATCTATGGGGAAAAGACCATATACGAGGACGCGTCTTTCGGCATCCAGCAGGGAGACAAGATCGGCATCGTAGGGATCAACGGCACAGGAAAATCCACCCTGCTTAAAATGGTGGCAGGGGAGGAGGTCCCGGATGAAGGGCAGATCATAAGACAGAACGGACTTAAGATCGCCTATGTCCCCCAGAATCCTGTTTTCCCGGAGGGAGCGGATATCCGCTCCTATGCCTTTGAGAAGGGGGCAGGGGAGGACTGGCAGGTGGAGAGCAATCTGACGAAGCTGGGGATCACGGACCTGGATCAGAAGATCGAACATCTCTCCGGCGGACAGAAGAGGAGAGTGGTCCTGGCAAAGACCCTTGCCGGGGATTTTGACGTGCTTCTCCTGGACGAGCCCACGAACCATCTGGACGGGGCGATGATCGCATGGCTGGAAGAGTATCTGAGGGGATACAGAGGGACCATCCTCATGGTGACCCATGACCGGTATTTCCTTGACCGCGTGACGAACCGGATCCTAGAGATCAGCCACGGGAAAATGTACGGGTATGATGCGGATTATTCCGGATTCCTTGAGCTGAAAGCGGCAAGGGAAGAGATGGAGCTTGCCTCCGAGCGGAAACGCCAGAGCATCCTGCGGATGGAGCTGGAGTGGGCGAAGCGCGGCTGCCGCGCCAGAACCACCAAGCAGCGGGCAAGACTGGAGCGCCTGGAAGCGCTGAAAAACGGAAAAGCGCCCGCTCAGGATCAGACGGTGGAGCTGGGGTCCGTGGAGACCCGGATGGGAAAGAAGACCATCGAACTCCATCATGTGAGCAAGAGTTATGGGGATAAGAAGATCCTTGAAGATTACAGCTATATCGTTCTGAAAAACCAGCGGCTTGGCATCATCGGTCCCAACGGATGCGGGAAATCCACGGTCATGAAGATGATCGCCGGGCTGGTGGAGCCGGATTCCGGCGAGATCGAGATCGGGGAGACCGTCCGGATCGGGTATTTCGCGCAGGAAGAGCACCATATGGACGACGCGCAGCGGGTCATTGATTATGTAAAGGATATCGCGGAATACATTACCACAACAGACGGAAAGATCAGTGCCTCCTCCCTGCTGGAGCGGTTCCTGTTCACGCCGGATATGCAGTATGCGCCCATTGGCAAGCTCTCGGGCGGAGAGAAACGCCGCCTTTATCTCCTGGGCGTCCTGGCGGAGAATGCAAATGTACTTCTTCTGGACGAGGCGGGGAACAACCTGGATATCCCCACCCTGACGATCCTTGAAGATTATCTGAACTCCTTCTCGGGGATCGTGATCGCGGTCTCCCACGACCGGTATTTCCTGGACAATATCGCGGACCGGATCCTGGAACTGGACGGGGAGGGACATGTGACCCAGTACGAGGGCGGATATACGGACTATCTGGAAGCAAAGAAAAGAAAAATGGCATCCGATGACAGAGCGGGATATGCCGGCACAGCGGAAAGATCCCGGCAGAAAGAGAATACGGCGCAGAGCGGAAGCGTGCCGGGCGGGGCATCGGAAAGCGAAAGCATGAAAAAAAGCGGAAAGAGCTGGAAACAGGACCAGCCCCAGAAGCTGAAGTTTTCTTATAAAGAGCAGCGGGAATATGAGACCATTGACGACGACATTGCCGCGATCGAAGCAAAGCTTGAGACGATCGGGCGGCAGATCGAGGCGAACGCCACCAATTCCGTAAAGCTCAAAGAACTGCTGGAAGAGCAGGAAAAGACCCAGGGAGAGCTGGATGAGAAGATGGAACGGTGGGTGTACCTGAACGATCTGGCGGAGAAGATCGCGGAACAGGAGTGAACGGCTGCATTTTAACCGGCAATTTGTCTATAATAGCTTGACAAAAAAAGACACAGTTGATAATATTAGTAAAGACAAAACAGATTGCGCTCTGTTTTTTAGATAAGAAAGGGAGAAGACGATGAGAAAGCAGGTATTTTCTTTGCTCGTAGACAACAATCCCGGCGTATTAAGCCGCATATCAGGTCTGTTCAGCCGCCGCGGATACAGCATCGACAGCATCACCGCAGGTATGACGGCAGACCCCAGATTTACCAGGATCACGGTCGTGTCATCCGGGGATGAGCTGATCCTGTCCCAGATCGAGAAGCAGGTCAGAAAGCTCGAGGATGTGGTAGATATCAAGGTACTCAAGGACGGGGAATCCGTGTACAGGGAGCTGATCATGGTGAAGCTCCGCGCCAATGCCGCGCAGAGAGGTGAGATCATCTCCGTGGCGGACATCTTCCGCGCGAAGATCGTGGATGTGGAGAAAGATTCCCTGATCGTGGAGCTGACCGGGACTCAGAGCAAGCTGGAAGCGTTTCTGAATCTCCTGAAAGGATATGAGATCCTGGAGCTTGCAAGGACGGGGATCACGGGGCTTTCCAGAGGAAGCAGCGACGTGGCTTATCTCTAGGCGCCGGATCTGCGTATCGGGAAGCCGTTCTGCAAAGGCACTCTTAAGAGGAAGCAGGAAGGCTTATAAAACAGGTAGTAAGAGGGCAGAACCTTTCACTATACATATACTGCCGGAAGGACCGGCAGATCTATCGCCGGAAGAGCCGGCAGAGTTTAATGATTTTAGGAGGAATGCAAAATGGCAGCAAAAATTTATTATCAGGAAGATTGTAACCTTTCCCTTCTGGAAGGAAAGACCATCGCGATCATCGGCTACGGCAGCCAGGGACATGCACACGCGCTGAATTTAAAGGAGTCAGGATGCAATGTCATCATCGGTCTCTATGAGGGAAGCAGATCCTGGGCAAAGGCTGAGGCACAGGGATTTGAGGTATGCACAGCGGCAGAGGCGGCAAAGAAGGCAGACATCATCATGATCCTGATCAATGACGAGAAACAGGCTGCATTATATAAGAA
>DWUV01000066.1 GCA_019120595.1 Candidatus Mediterraneibacter tabaqchaliae
ATTATCGAAGAAATCGAAGAGTACATCGACCGTGACTGTAAGTTCCAGCCGTTGTCCACGACAAAGATCATTGTAAATAAGGAGCACCTGGATGAGCTGTTGAGGGAGCTCCGTATGAAGACTCCGGACGAGATCAAGCGCTATCAGAAGATCATTGCAAACAGGGATGCGATCCTTGCGGACGCCCAGGCAAAAGCGGACGCCATGATCGAGGAGGCGCAGGTCCAGACGACAGAGCTGGTCAGCGAGCATGAGATCATGCAGCAGGCGTACGCGCAGGCAAATGAGATCGTCACCCAGGCCACAGCGCAGGCTCAGGAGATCATCGATAATGCGACGAGGGACGCCAATGAGATCCGGATCGGGGCGATCCAGTATACGGACGACCTGCTCGCCAATGCGGAGAGTATCATCGGGCACACGCTTGACAGTTACACGACAAAATACGACGGACTGATCAATTCCCTTCAGGAGTGCTATGACACTGTCCGCTCCAACCGTGCGGAGCTGGATATCCCGGAGGAGGATTCCGACAGCTACGGTCAGGACGGGATGATCTGAAAAAACGTTATATAGAGATATGCCAGGAAGCTGGCTGCCGCTGCGGCAGCCAGCTTTTGCGCGAGATAGGGGAGGATGGGGATCCCGGTTCCCCGGAGCATGCACTCAGTCTGTGCGACAGAGCAGAATCCTCCGAATGAGGTCAGCCCCATGATGAGAGGATAACAGATCCTGAAGTCACGGATGTTCTCACGGAGCATGACCACGCCGTTCGTGATCTCCAGTGAGGGGAGAAGATAATTAGCAGCGGGAAGGTTCCCCATATCCCGGCACAGAGAGAGCAGGATCGAGAAAGCGATGATATATCCGCCCACTTTAACGATCGATCCGAAACTGTCCATCATGCAGGAGTCGAAGACAGAGAAATCAAGAGTGCGGCCGGGGGTATCTCGGGATCCCGCAGGAGTCCGGAAAGATCTCTGCCCGTTCAGATAGAGTCTGCGGAAGAAGAAACTCAGAAAGACCGGCACGCCGAAAAGGATGATGAGACTTGGGGCCAGAAGCTCTTCTTGGCCAATTGTCTTCCACACGACAAAATTTATGATAAAAGCAGGGCTTGTATTGTTGCAGAATGAGAGCAGATACTGGCCCTCGCTTTTTGTGATCCTGCCGGAGCGCATAAGATCCGCGGCCGCTTTTGCCCCCATGGGATAACCGCAGAGGAATCCGGTCAGCACGGCAAAGGCTCCGCTGCCCGAGACCGCAAAGATCCTGCCGAGCGCTTTGCCGAAGATTGCGGATATGACGTCCAGACCTCCGCCTGCCATCATCAGCCCGGAGATCAGCATAAACGGAAATAAGGTGGGAAACACAGTGTTGAACCAGAGGAGGAGCCCGTCCTCAGCGCCGGAAAAAACTTTGCGGGGAGAAAAGAGCATGGCAGTGAAAAGCAAAAATATCAGGATGCCCGGGAAAGACTGCTTTGCAGAATAGGTTTTGATCCCGATCCCCTCCCTCCTGTACGGTCATTTCAAATATATCCTGTGCGGACATTTCAGAGATATCCTGCACGCACGTTTATTTCAGATATATGACAGAAGCATGATCGTTATGCGGGGATCATATAGTGTGATATAGCCTGGATCTGGCAAAGGAGAGGATTTTTGAAAAAATCTGCTGAAAAGATGACCGGATATGTTATATCGCTGTTCCTCCTCGTATTTTTTACCGGGATCTGGATCCCACGCCTGGAATACATCAGTGAGAAAAGCAGGCTTTCAGAAGAGATCCTGATATCAGACGGATTCCGCAGACAGAAGATCGCGAAAGAGACTATGGAAGAGCTCAGGAAGATCGAAGCTCCCGGGGAGACGCTTGCAGTGTACTGGCTGGAGAGCGGATTCGGCCAGGGCTCGTTTTCCATTGCGGAAGAGGAGACGGCTGCCGCCAGAAAGCGCTGGGAGAGGGCAAAAGGCTGGGGAACGTATCTCGCAGCGTGCCAGGCGGTATGGGATGACCTTGAATATTTCCCGGTTGCCGGGCCGGCAGAGGGGAAGGGGCTGACAGTTTCCTTTGAGGATTCCTGGATGTTTGAACGTTCTTACGGAGGCGAGAGAGGGCATGAAGGCACGGATATCATGCCTTCTGTGAACGAACCCGGAGTTTTCCCTGTAGTCAGCATGACGGACGGCGTCGTGGAAAGCAAAGGATGGCTGGAACTGGGCGGGTGGCGGCTGGGGATACGTGCTCCACATGGCGCTTATTTTTACTATGCGCATCTGGATTCTTATTCGGATATCCGGGAAGGAGATCGTGTAGAAGCAGGAGAGCTTCTCGGCTTTATGGGGGACACTGGGTATGGCGCGGAAGAAGGGACGAGAGGAAAGTTCCCGGTCCATCTCCATGTGGGGATCTATCTCTATGAGGACGGACAGGAGATCAGCGTAAACCCGTACCCCGCGCTTTTATACGTAGAAGAGCACAAAATAAGCGGAAAATTCGGATAAGATGCAGGATGCCGGCCGCCAGGCAGCACTTCATATCAGGGGGTTCCGCGTACAGGAAAAACGTGATATAATGTCTGGATGAATATGCAATAACCGCCGGTACAGACCGGCTATGGAGGAGAAGATATGAACGGCCTTCCGGCAGAATTTGAACAAAAGATGAGAGCCCTTCTCGGCGGGGAATATGACGAGTATGAGAAATGTTTTGACGAGCCGCGTCATTACGGGCTCCGTGTAAATACAGCGAAGATCTCGACAGAAGAATTTTTAAAGATCGCGCCGTGGGCGCTGGAACCTGTTCCCTGGATCAGGAACGGGTTTTATTATGACGGAGAAAACTGCCAGCCCGCGAAGCACCCGTATTATTTTGCGGGTCTGTATTATCTCCAGGAGCCAAGCGCCATGACCCCGGCTGACCGTCTGCCGGTGGAGCCGGGAGACCGGGTGCTGGACGTGTGCGCGGCGCCGGGAGGCAAAGCCACGGAACTGGGGGCAAAGCTCAACGGGACAGGCGTGCTTGCCGCCAATGACCTGAGCAGTTCAAGGGCGAAAGGACTGCTTAAGAACCTGGAACTGTTCGGCATCGGCAATGTCCTTGTCCTGAGCGAGGAGCCGGGCAGGCTGGTCCCATACTTTAAAGGATATTTTGACAAGATCCTGATCGATGCTCCCTGTTCGGGTGAGGGGATGTTCCGGAAGGACCGGAAGATGATCCGGGCCTGGGAGGAGCACGGGCCGGACTATTTCTCGAAGATCCAGAGGAGCATTATCACCCAGGCGGCTGAGATGCTCCGGGAGGGCGGGATGCTGCTGTACTCGACCTGTACGTTTTCCCCGGAGGAAAATGAGCAGACGATCGAATATCTCCTGAATGGGTATCCTCAGTTTGAGGTGTGTGAGATCGAGGGTTACGGGGGATTTGCCGAGGGGATGCCAGAGACGGTTTTGTCAAAAGACGAGCGCCTCAGGAAGACTGTCCGCATCTTCCCGCACCGGATGAAAGGGGAGGGGCATTTCCTGGCCCTGCTGAGGAAAGGCTCCGCAGAAGCCGTGAAACCGGTGCGGCATCAGGAAGCAGGCGGGAAAAAGAAAAGCCTTCCCGCAGAGCTGGAGGAATTCCTTGCTGATGTGGTCCGCCCGATGGATCCGGCAAGGATCGATATCCGCGGGGACAAGGTCTACTATATGCCGGAAGGCGTGCCGCCGCTGAAGGGGATCCGGTTCTTAAGGACAGGGCTCCTTCTCGGGGAACTGAAGAAAAAGCGTTTTGAACCGAGCCAGGCTTTTGCCATGAACCTGAAAAAAGAAGAGTATGCCCGTGTCCTTGATCTCACTGTCTCTGACGAGAGGGTGGTCAAATACTTAAAAGGGGAGACTCTTGATGTGGAGGATCTGACGCAGCCCGGGGAGAAGGGATGGTATCTGGTCTGTGTGGACGGGTATCCCCTGGGGTTCGGGAAGCTTGGGAACCAGACTCTGAAAAATAAGTATCTCCCGGGATGGCGGTGGCAGTCCTTATGATCATACGGCTTGATAAATTCCTGGCTGAGATGGGATATGGCACCAGAAGCCAGGTGAAAAAAGAACTTGCCAGAGGAAATGTGACTCTGAACGGCCAGGTCATCCGTAAGCCGGAGACAAAAGTCGATACAGAGAAGGACCGCGTATGCTGGAAGGATGAGCCGGCAGTGTATGCGGAATACGAATATTTTATGCTGAACAAGCCTGCCGGCGTCGTCTCAGCCACGGAAGATAAAAGAGAAAAGACTGTGATCGACCTGCTCAGCCGGGACGGCAGTGAGCAGGGAATGCGGGCAGCCCGCCGGGGAGATCTCTTCCCCGTGGGAAGGCTGGATAAAGACACAGAGGGGCTTCTCCTCATCACAAATGACGGGGAACTGGCGCACCGGCTCTTATCGCCGAAAAAGCATGTGGACAAGGTGTATTACGCGCAGATCCGCGGGCGGGTGACGGATGAGGACAGAGAGGCGTTTGCACGGGGGCTGGATATCGGGGATGACAGGCCCGCGCTCCCGGCGGAACTGGAGGTCCTGGACGCAGGGGAAACTTCCGAGATCCGGGTCACGCTCCGGGAGGGACGCTTCCATCAGGTAAAAAGGATGTTCCGGGCAGTGGGAAAAGAGGTCGTTTATCTGAAACGGCTCAGCATGGGCAGCCTTGCGCTGGATGAGAGCCTGGCTCCGGGAGAATACCGCAGGCTGACAGAAGAAGAGGTAAAAAAATTATGTTAAAAGGAAAGAAAGCTGTCATTTTTGATATGGACGGTTCCCTGGTGGATTCCATGTGGATCTGGACGGAAGTGGATCGGATTTATATGGAAAAATACAGGCTGACAGAGCCCGAGACCTTCCATAAGGATATCGAAGGGATGAGCTATGTGGAGACTGCCCGGTATTTTGTCGATACCTTCCGTACACTGGGCCGGACCGTGGAGCAGGTGATGCAGGAGTGGCGGGAGATGACGGTCAGCCTGTATGCGACAAAAGTATTTCCAAAGCCGGGGGCAGTGGAATTCCTGGATGAGATGAAAAGAAAGGGCGTGCGGCTCGGCATCGCTACGAGCAACGACCGCAGGATCGCACAGGCAGCCCTTGACGCGCGCGGGCTGAACGCGTATTTTGACTCCGTCTGTACGTCCGACGAAGTGAGCGCAGGGAAGCCTGCCCCGGATATGTATCTGAAAGTGGCGGGGGATCTGGGAGTCGATCCCGGAGCCTGCCTTGTGTTCGAAGATGTGCCGAACGGGATCCTGGCGGGGAAGAACGCGGGCATGGAAGTGTGTGCCGTTGACGACGCTTTTTCAAGAAAATACGAGAGGGAGAAAAAGCGGCTGGCAGACTATTTTATCCGTGACTTCTATGAGATCATGGATGAATCTTACGAAAAATGCGGGGTTATAGGATGAATGACAGATTTTTGCCCATAAGCAGGGCTGAGATGGAAGAGAGAGGATGGGACCAGGTCGATTTCGCCTATGTGATCGGCGACGCGTACGTGGACCATCCTTCCTTTGGGCATGCGATCATAAGCCGCCTCCTGGAGTCGAGAGGATACCGGGTAGGCATCATCTCCCAGCCGGACTGGAAGGATCCCGCGAGCATCCGCGTCTTTGGGAAACCCCGTCTCGGCTTCCTCGTGTCATCCGGCAATATGGATTCCATGGTCAATCACTATTCGGTCTCAAAGAAGCGCCGGAGGACGGACGCCTACACGCCGGGCGGTGAGATGGGGAAGCGCCCGGACCACGCATGTACAGTGTACGGGAACCTGATCCGCCAGTCCTATAAAGAGATACCGGTCATCCTGGGCGGGATCGAGGCAAGCCTGCGAAGGCTCGCCCACTATGATTATTGGTCTGATTCATTAAAGCGCTCGATCCTCCTTGACTCCGGGGCGGATATCATCTCCTACGGCATGGGCGAACGCTCGATCATAGAGATCGCGGAAGCGCTGGACGCGGGGATCCCGGTGGAGGAGCTGACTTATATCAACGGGACAGTGGTTAAGGTCAGAGACCGGGAGCGGATCCGCGGCGCAGAATTCCTCCCATCCTATGAGGAGCTGAAGCAGGAGAAAGAAAACTATGCGAGAAGTTTTTATACGCAGTATAGGAATACAGACGCTTTCAACGGAAAACAGCTGGCAGAGCCTTATTCGGATCATTTATATGTGGTGCAGAATCCGCCGGCAAAACCTCTCTCAGCGATGGAGATGGACGATGTTTACGCCCTTCCGTATACAAGGACGTATCACCCGTCCTATGAGGAAAAGGGCGGCGTGCCTGCCATATCGGAGATCCGTTTCAGCCTGATCAGCAGCAGAGGGTGTTTCGGCGGATGCAGCTTCTGTGCCCTGACCTTCCATCAGGGGCGGATCGTCCAGACCAGGAGCCATGATTCTCTCCTGGAAGAGGCGGAGATGATCACGGGAGAAAAAGATTTCAAAGGGTACATCCATGACGTGGGCGGGCCTACCGCGAATTTCCGCCATCCGTCCTGCCAAAAACAGATGGAGCACGGCGTGTGCCGGGACCGCCAGTGCCTGTTCCCGGCTCCCTGCAAAAACCTGGACGCGGACCACAGTGATTACGTGTCCCTTTTAAAGAAACTGCGGAATGTGCCCGGCGTAAAAAAAGTGTTCATCCGGTCAGGCATCCGGTTTGACTATCTGCTGGCTGACCGAAAGAAGGAATTCCTCAGGGAACTCTGCGAATACCATGTGAGCGGCCAGCTGAAAGTAGCGCCGGAGCACGTGTCCGACCAGGTGCTCTCCCTTATGGGGAAACCGCAGAACCACGTATACGAAGAGTTCACACGCCAGTTTCAGAAGATGAATGACCGGCTCGGGAAAAAGCAGTATCTCGTCCCGTACCTGATGTCCTCCCATCCCGGTTCCACGCTGAAAGAGGCTGTAAAGCTGGCGGAATACTGCCGGGGCCTTGGCTATATGCCGGAGCAGGTGCAGGATTTTTATCCCACGCCGTCCACCCTCTCTACCTGCATGTACTATACGGGGCTTGACCCGCGGACTATGAAGCCGGTCTATGTGCCGAAAAGCCCTCACGAGAAGGCCATGCAGAGGGCGCTGATCCAGTACCGGGACCCGAAGCTCTATGATCTTGTGGAGGAGGCTTTGAGAAAAGCAGGCAGGACCGACCTGATCGGATACGGACCGAAGTGCCTGATCCGCCCGCGGAATAAGGCGGGACACGCGGAACAGCCCGCCCGAAGCCGTGCTGCCGGCCGCCCGGACCGGAAAAGAAAGAAAAAGACGATACGCAATGTCCACAAAAAGAAATGAGGAATAAAATGAAAAAGCAGATACGGATCGCAGTAGTGACTGGCGCATCTTCAGGAATGGGGAAAGAGTTCGCGCGCCAGCTGGGATATTTTTATAAAAACCTGGATGAGATCTGGGTCATCGCGAGACGGAAAGAGCACTTGGAAGCATTGAAAAAACAGTGCCGTGTACCTGTCAGGATCTTTGAGGGGGATCTGCTGAAAAAGCAGGTGTATAAGGAATACCACCGCTCCCTGAAAGAGTTCTGTCCGGATGTGAGGATGCTGGTCAATTCCGCCGGATTCGGGAAAAGCGGTAGCTTTACCGATATCGCCGGCGAGGGGAAGAAAATCCAGACCGACATGGTCGACCTGAACTGCCGCGTCCTTACGCGCATGACGCAGATGACGCTGCCGTGGATGAACAGGGGAAGCCGGATCGTCAACCTGGCGTCTGCCGCGGCGTTCTGCCCGCAGAACGGATTCGCCGTGTACGCGGCGACAAAAGCTTATGTCCTGAGCTTTTCCAGGGCGCTCGGCTCGGAGCTGCGGCGCTCCGGGATCTTTGTGACCGCAGTGTGCCCGGGACCCGTGGACACGGAGTTTTTCTCTGTCAGCGGGGAACTGACGGACCCGCTGAAGAAGCTGACGCTCGCCGGAGCAAGGGAAGTGGTCCGAAAGGCGCTTGCAGACAGCCGCAGAAAACGCGCGGTTTCCGTATACGGCGCGGGAATGAAGGCCGCGCGCCTGGGGGCAAAACTGCTGCCCCACAGTCTGATACTTAAGGCAGAGGAGTTCGTTGCAAAATGAAAAGAGTAGAAAAAGGTACTCCAGGTTATCTGGATCACAAGAAGAAAATGGAGATCATAAGGACGGTTATCTATTTCGGCATTGTCGCCGCGGTATTTTTTCTCGGATATTCTCAGACCGGGACAAGGCTGAACCTGCTTACTGTAGTGGCGATCCTGGGCTGTCTTCCTGCGGGCAAGGCGCTCGTGGGAGTGATCGCCAGGTTCCCGTACCGCTCCATCGGGCGGGATATGGCGGATGAGATCAAAAACAAGACAGCTCACCTTACGGTCTGCTATGACCTGGTCATCACAAGTGAGGAAAAGATCATGCCCGTGGACTGTATCGTCATCTCAGGCAGCAATATCTTCGGGTATACCCATTATAAAAAAGTGGACCTGAAAATGGTCTCTGACCATATCAAGGCCATGCTGAAACAGAACGGTTATACAGGGCTTGCCGTCCGTGTGCTGAATGAATACAAGCCTTTTATCACAAGGGCTGAAGGGCTGGACAATATCGCGGCAGTAGAAAAAGCAGACACAAAGGAAAGAGAAGAAGGGATCCGGGGGATCATCCTGAATATTTCCATGTAGCGGAAAGAGGCTGGTTATGAAAGAACTGTGCATCGGCTCAAATGAGGCAGGACAGCGCCTGGATAAATTCCTGGGGAAATATATGGACAAGGCGCCGAAGAGTTTCCTGTACAAGATGCTCCGAAAAAAGAATATCACATTAAACGGGAAAAAGGCATCCGGGAGTGAGATGCTCTCCGCCGGGGATACTGTCAAGCTCTTCCTTTCAGACGACACTATCGGTAAGTTCTCGCAGAGCAGGACCGCAGATCATTATCTGGCGGGGAAAAACGGCAGAGGGGCAGAACTTGACATATTATATGAAGACAGGCATACGATCTTTATAAACAAGCCTGCGGGCATGCTGTCCCAGAAAGCGGCGCCCGGCGACGTCTCCCTCGTAGAATATCTGACTGCTTATCTTCTGGAGAGCGGGCAGATCACGGAAGAAGAGCTTCAGACATTCCGCCCCTCAGTGTGCAACCGCCTGGACCGGAATACAAGCGGCATCGTCGCGGCAGGAAAGACGCTCCCGGCGCTCCGGGAACTCAGCGAAATGTTCCGGGAACGGAGCCTTCAGAAATATTATCTCTGTCTTGTGAAAGGAGAGGTGACGGAAGGCTGCCGGATCAGAGGTTATCTGACAAAAGACAGAAAAAGGAATACCGTATCCGTCAAAAGGGAAAAAGAGAAAGACGCGTCTGTGATCGAGACAGAGTACCACCCGCTCGCATCAGGGTCCGGAGTCACTCTGCTGGAGGTCCATCTGATCACGGGCAAGACCCATCAGATCCGCGCCCATCTCGCGTCCCAGGGACATCCCATCGCCGGGGACTATAAGTACGGGGACCGGGCTTTTAATGATAAGCTGAAAGAACAATACGGGCTGTCCGGCCAGCTTCTCCATTCATACAGGCTCTGCGTCCCTGAGTGCGGCGGCGCCCTTTCCGGGCTCTCGGGGAAAGAGATCAAAGCCCCTCTGCCTTCCCTGTTCCGGAAAATCTGTGAGGACAAAGGAGTGATCTAGTATGGCGACATGGAGTTCCAGAGGCCTAAGAGGGTCCACGCTGGAAGAGTTTATCAACCACACAAATGAGAGGTACGGTGAGCTGGGGCTGGCGCTGGTGCAGAAAATACCCACGCCCATCACACCGGTAAAGATCGACCAGGAGAGCAGGCACATTACGCTGGCGTATTTTGACAAGATCAGTACCGTGGATTACATCGGGGCAGTGCAGGGGATCCCGGTCTGCTTTGACGCCAAAGAGTGCCGCGCGGATACGTTCCCGCTCCAGAACGTGCATGAGCATCAGATCGATTTTATGGGAAAATTTGAGCGCCAGGGCGGCGTATCCTTCCTGCTCATCTACTATACAGAACGGGATGAGCTGTATTATATGCGGTACAGGCAGATAAAAAAATTCTGGGATCGGGGCATGCAGGGAGGGCGGAAGAGCTTCCGATATGACGAACTGGAGCCGGACTGGACCATGCAGCTGAAGAACGGCTACTTTGTCCCGTACCTTGACTATATCCAGAAAGACCTGGATCTCAGGGATTGACAGACATCAGGAAAATCCGTATAATTACAAGAGTATTTTAACGTGTTAGCACGGTAAAGTGAAAGGAGCGCTTTATGGAACAGAAACTTCATACCCCGGAAGGTGTCCGGGATATCTACAACAAAGAATGTGAGACCAAACTTGCACTCCAGAGAAAACTCAGCAAAGTACTGCATCTGTACGGATATCAGGATATACAGACTCCGACGTTTGAATATTACGAGGTCTTCCGAAAGGAGATCGGATCCACCTCGACCCAGGAGCTCTATAAATTTTTCGACCGCGAGGGAAATATCCTGGCGCTGCGCCCGGATATCACACCGTCAGTGGCGAGGGCTGCCGCGACGCTGTTTGAGTCAGAGGATATGCCCATCCGTCTCTGCTATGCGGGGAACACCTTTATCAACCATTCCAGTTACCAGGGGCGGTTAAAGGAGAATACACAGCTCGGCGCGGAGCTGATCGGGCTGGACTCTGTGGAAGCGGATGCGGAGATGCTGGCAATGGTGGCGGACAGCCTGAAACAGATCGGGCTTCAGGAATTCCAGATCAGCCTCGGGCATGTGGACTTTATCCGCAGCCTTCTGAAAGCAGCCGGGCTGGGGGAAGAGGAGAGCAGAGAGATCCGCGCGCTGATCACAAACCGGAATTTCTTCGGGATCGAGGAGATCCTGGATGCGCATGAAGTAAAAGAAAGCGTGAGAGAGGCGTTCCGTCTCCTCCCGGAACTCACAGGCGGGCCGGAGGTGCTGGAACAGGCGATGAGCGCTGCGCCGGACCTGGACGCCAGGCTTGCGGTCACGCGGCTCCAGCAGATCTTCCGTCTCCTCAGGCTTTACGGCGCGGACGACCATATTACCTTTGACCTGAGCATGATCGGGAATTACGGCTACTACACCGGCATCATTTTCCGCGCGTATACTTTCGGCACAGGGGACGCGGTCGTCAGGGGAGGACGGTATGACCATCTTCTGGAGAAGTTCGGGAAAGACACCCCGTCCATCGGTTTTGCGATCCTCCTGGACGAACTCATGGGCGCCCTCGGCAGGCAGAAGATCCCCGTGGAGACCATCCACCGCAATCTCATCGTCTATACAGAAGCAACAGAGGAGCAGGCAGTTGCACTTGCGTGCAGCTTCCGCAGAAAAGGGCGGAATATCGAGCTGGTAAAGAGGGAACCCGAGGAAGAACGGGAAATCTATGAAAATTACGCGAAGCGCACCTCTGCCGCCGCTATGCTCTATCTGAGAGACGACCAGAAGATCGAGATGGTAAATCTGCGGACTGGAGACGAAAAACTGGTAAAGATACCGGGTGTGGATTAAAGGAGAGCACGATATATGAGATATTTGACATTTGCCCTCACAAAGGGACGCCTCGCCAGCAAGACTCTCGATATGCTGGAAAGACTCGGCATCACCTGCGAGGAGATGAAGGACAAAGATTCCAGGAAACTGATCTTTACGAACGAGGAACTGAAGCTGAGATTCTTTCTTGCGAAGGGACCGGATGTCCCCACTTATGTGGAATACGGGGCGGCGGATATCGGAGTCGTCGGAAAGGATACGATCATAGAAGAAGGCAGGAAAGTGCATGAGGTGCTTGACCTGGGGTTCGGGAAATGCCGGATGTGCGTCTGCGGCCATGAGGACGCTGCGGAGCTCCTGCAGCACAGGGAGCTGATCCGTGTCGCAACGAAATATCCGAAGATCGCAAAAGATTATTTCTATAATAAAAAGCATCAGACCGTGGAGATCATCAAGATGAACGGCTCCATCGAGCTCGCGCCGATCGTCGGACTGTCCGAAGTGATCGTGGATATCGTGGAGACAGGCTCTACCCTGAAGGAAAACGGGCTCGTAGTCCTTGAGGAAGTGTGCCCGCTTTCTGCGCGCATGATCGTCAATCCGGTGAGCATGCGCATGGAGAATGAACGGATCAAAAAGCTGATCACAGATCTGCGGGCTTTGCTCAGAGAAAAGTAAGTCAGGAGGAAATTATGCGGATAGAGAGACTTGACCAGAATACAAAGAAAAACCTGCTGGAGGACCTGTTAAAGCGCAGCCCCAACAGTTACGGGAAATATGAAGAAAGCGTGCGCGTGATCCTTGACGCGGTAAAAGAGCGCGGGGATGAGGCGCTGTTCGAATACACGAAGAAATTTGACGGAGCGGAGATCAGCGCGTCAAACATCCTTGTGACCGAAGAGGAGATCAGGGAGGCGTATGACAAGGTGGACCCCGGCCTGATCGATGTGATCCGGAAGGCGCTTGTCAATATCCGTTCCTACCATGAGAAACAGATGCAGTACAGCTGGTTTGACAGCAGGCCGGACGGCACGATCCTTGGACAGAAGGTGACCGCCCTGGCAAAGGTCGGGGTCTATGTTCCCGGCGGGAAGGCGGCATATCCCTCGTCCGTTCTCATGAACATCATGCCCGCCAAGGTAGCGGGTGTAGACGAGATCATCATGGTGACTCCTCCGGGAAAGGACGGGAAGGTAACGCCAACGACTCTCGTCGCCGCAAAAGAAGCAGGAGCGGACAAAGTATATAAAGCCGGCGGGGCACAGGCAGTCGCGGCGCTGGCATACGGCACGGAGAGCATCCCGAAGGTGGATAAGATCGTGGGACCGGGCAACATCTACGTGGCCCTGGCAAAGAAAGCGGTGTACGGCCATGTCAGCATTGATTCCATCGCCGGGCCCAGCGAAATCCTCGTCCTGGCGGATGAGACGGCGGATCCCCGCTATGTGGCTGCTGACCTGCTCTCACAGGCAGAGCATGATGAGCTTGCCAGCGCGATCCTCGTGACGACTAGCATGGAGCTTGCAGAAAAAGTATCCGACTGGACAGACACTTTTATCAGCCAGCTTTCCAGAGGAGAGATCATACAGAAATCGCTGGATAACTACGGACATATCCTTGTGGCGGAGACGCTGGGAGATGCGATCGACGCGGCGAATGAGATCGCGTCCGAGCATCTGGAGATCATGACAGCGGAGCCCTTTGAGGTGATGACAAAGATCCGCAATGCCGGCGCGATCTTTATCGGGAAATATTCAAGCGAGCCGCTGGGAGATTATTTTGCCGGACCGAACCATGTCCTGCCGACAAACGGGACTGCAAAATTCTTCTCGCCGCTGTCTGTTGACGATTTTATCAAGAAATCAAGCATCATATCCTATTCGAGGGATGCTTTGGAAAAGATCCACAGGGACATCGAGCAGTTTGCGGAGGCGGAGCATCTGACTGCCCATGCAAACTCAGTCAGGGTGCGTTTTGACGGAAAGAATGCACAGGGAGAAGACAGACAGGAGGAGAGATGAGATGGGACAGCGGATCGGAAGCTGCGTAAGAAAGACAAAAGAAACGGATATCAGCCTTACGATCGATCTTGACGGACAGGGCTTAAATAAGATTGATACAGGGATCCCGTTTTTTGACCATATGCTGGACGGGTTTGCGCGCCACGGGCTCTTTGACCTGGAAGTGCAGGTAAAAGGGGATGTGGAAGTGGACAGCCACCACACCATAGAGGACACAGGGATCGTGCTGGGACAGGCGATCGCGGACGCCCTCGGAGACAAGGCGGGGATCAAAAGGTACGGATATTTTATCCTTCCCATGGACGAGACGCTGGCACTGTGCGCGGTGGATCTCTCCGGGCGCCCTTATCTGAAGTATGATGCAGATTTTACCGTGCCTGCTCTGGGGACAATGGACACGGAAATGGTGCGGGAGTTTTTCTATGCCGTCTCATACAGCGCGGCGATGAACCTGCATGTGAAGATCATGGAGAAAGGAAATAACCACCATATGGCGGAGGCGATGTTCAAGGCGTTCGGAAAGGCGCTTGACATGGCAGTATCCCCGGAACCCCGGATCCAGGGGGTGTGGTCCACAAAAGGGACCCTCTGAGAATGGAGAAAAAAGGAGAAGAGATACATGAGCTATAAAAGACTGACCCCGTGTATATTTATCGACGGCGGGAAGGCAGTAAAATGGTTTGACGACAGGTCGGTCGTGGCTGACGATGTCATTGAGCTGGCGAAACAATACAGTGAAAAAGGGGCTGACGAGCTGATCGTTTTTGATCTCTCAAACAGCGATGAAGAGCACGATGAATCCATTGACCTGATCCGGAAGATCAGCCGCGTCATCAGCATCCCGATGATCGCGGGAGGGAATATCAGACGGACAGAAGATGTGAAGAAGCTGCTTTACGCCGGCGCGAAGAGGGCGGTCCTGAACTTTTCCAAACGGCTCTCCATCGATCTGATCGAGGAAGTGTCAAAGCGCTTCGGGAAAGAGAGGATCGCAGTATCCCTCAATGATTTTGACGCTCTCTTTAAGCAGCAGCACCTGATCGAGGAGTACAGCACAGAGATCGTATTCATGCACAGGCTGGATCTGAACTCTGTCATCAATGTGACAGACGTTCCCTGCGTAGTCCTCACAGATACGATGGAGCAGACGGAGATCCTGCGCATCCTGAAATCAGACGGCGTAAAAGGGGTATCCGGCATGTTTGTCAGCAGCCTGGACATGGATTTTAATGCCTTCAAGGAAATCTGCTCCGATGCGGGCATCCAGATGACTTCCTTTGAGAGCGTGATGGAGTTTTCTGAGTTTAAACTGAACGAGCAGGGGCTGATCCCGGTCATCGTACAGGACTATAAGACAAATGAAGTCCTGATGATGGCGTATATGAATGAAGAGGCATTCGACCATACTGTCAAGACAGGGCGCATGACCTATTACAGCAGGAGCAGAAAGTGCCAGTGGGTAAAGGGAGAGACATCCGGGCACTATCAGTACGTGCGCTCCCTTGCAGCGGACTGTGACAGAGATACCCTCCTTGCAAAGGTCGAGCAGATCGGGGCGGCATGCCATACGGGAAACCGTTCGTGCTTCTATACAACCATCGTGGGTACGGACCATGACGCAAAGAATCCGCTCCAGGTATTTGAATCCGTCTATGATACGATCATGGACCGCAGGAGAAATCCGAAAGAAGGATCCTACACGAACTATCTGTTTGACAAGGGGTTGGATAAGATCTTGAAAAAAGTCGGGGAAGAGGCGACGGAGATCGTGATCGCGGCAAAAAATCCGAATCCTGAGGAGATCAAATACGAGATCTCAGACTTCCTTTACCACGCGATGGTGCTCATGGTGGAGCGCGGCGTGACGTGGGAGGATATCACGAATGAGCTCGCGGACAGATAACTGAAATACAGGGAATCAGATGCAACGGCTGAAAGGCGGAAGCGGTCCGGTTCTAATGACAGAGGCAGAGACATAGGATATTGTAGCTGACAATACTGTATGTCTCTGCCTCTTCGTCTGTGCATCGGGAACGGATGCGTGAGTGAAAGGATGAGATGCAGAGAGAAGCGATAAATTCATTAGGAAGGATAGAAATAATATATGAATGATTCGGAAACGCGCCGCAAAGAGCTTCTTCGGCAGACAAAGATGTTGTACGATGAACGCAGGGACATCCCCGCTGTTCATCCCAGATATGGCAGAATCTATCATAATCTGTATCACGAAGAAGAGGGACAGAAGGAACAGACAGGCGGAAGTTTCTATCTCCGCCTTGTGATTGGTATCTTATGTTTTATCTGCTTTGTATATATGGATCAGAGCAATGCCGGGGTGGCTGAAGTGAACAGCATATCCATTGTGAATCAGATAGAAAAAGAGTTTGATATGGATGCAGTAGTGGAGGCATGGAAAAAATTGTAAAAACGTCCGTTCCTCTGCTTATCGTGTTCTGAAAATTGAACTCTGCCCACAGTTTTTAGAACGCGATAAGCAGGGGAATAAATCTACGAGCAAATAGAGATTTGTAAGATAACATCAAAATTTAAATAGATTCAGGTTGAGTTCCTCTCCTCATTTTTTGCAATGATGAGTATTTTTCTGCAATATAAGAAAGACTTCCATTCGTTGTCTTATAAATTGTGTACCAATTTTCCCGGACTTGTTGCTTGGTCAGCATTTGAGCAGATGCTTCTGAAACCATAGTTGTAACAATATGGTAAATTGAATGAAAAGCCTAATCCCCCAGCTATGCTGGGGAGAATGGAGTAAGCAGGAGCGTGTAAGATATCAATAAAAAGCCTCCTATGCTAAAATGAGAATGGTGTCGCAAGCCAAACTCAAAAATTAGTATAGGA
>DWUV01000067.1 GCA_019120595.1 Candidatus Mediterraneibacter tabaqchaliae
CAGATCTGAGCCAGTGCCTGTTTCCTCAGCATAAATCTTCACCAGTTCCAGTGCGATCCTGCACGCCGCTTCCATCCCTTCCGCCGTGATGTGCTCATACGGTCCGTGATATCCGTGACCGCCGGTCCCCAGATTCGGGCAGGGAAGCCCTTTAAAGCTTAACTGCGCGCCGTCCGTGCCGCCCCGGATCGGAAGGATCAGAGGCTTGACGTCTGCGGCTTCACAGGCTTTCTCCGCATTTCTGATCAGATGCATGCTGCCGGCGATGATTTCCGCCATGTTCCGGTACTGATCGGTTAGGGTGAGGACGGCAGTGCCGTGTCCCCATTTTTCATTGATCTTCTTTTCAATCCTGCGGAGCGTTTCTTTGCGCTCTTCGAATTTCTCTGCGCTATGATCCCGGATAATGTACCTGAGGACCGCGCTTCCCACATCTCCGCGCATATCGGTCAGATGGTAGAAACCTCCGTAGCCGTCTGTGTCCCGGGGAGTCTCATCTGCGGGCAGCATGGAGTTGATCTCCATTGCCACGAGAGAGGCATTCACCATGACGTCTTTGGATGAGCCGGGATGGACATTTACGCCCGTGACCTGAAATTCCGCCTTTGCCGCGTTGAAGTTCTCATACTGGATCTCCCCTTCCGTGTCGCCGTCCAGTGTGTATGCAAAGTCAGCACCGAATTCTTCTATATTAAAATGGGCGGCGCCCATGCCGATCTCCTCGTCGGGGGTAAATGCGATGGAAACAGGACCGTGGGGGATCTCTTTGTCCAGGATACGCTCCGCCATGGTCATGATCTCCGCGATGCCCGCCTTATCGTCCGCGCCGAGGATCGTGGTGCCGTCGCTTGTGATCAGGGTGCGGCCTTTGAGCTCCCGGAGATGAGGGAACATATCCAGCGAGAGGATGCGCCCGCTCGTGCCAAGGGGAAGGTCCCTCCCATTGTAATCTTCGTGGATCTCCGCGAGGATCCGGCGGTCGCAGAATTCGGACACTGTATCCAGGTGCGCGATAAAGCCGAGCCTGGGACGGTCTTCATATCCCGGCGTGGGCGGGATGTGGGCGTACAGATAGCACTTCGTGTCTACTTTGGCATCTGTGATCCCCATCGTAAAAAGCTCGCGTAAGAGATGCTGGGCAAGCTCGAACTGACATGCAGATGAGGGGACAGTGGTGCTCTCCTCATCGCTGGGAGTCCTTATGGCAATGTATTTTAACAGTCGTTCATATGGTTTCATAGAGATTGCTCCTTGTATATGTTTCTCTGTTTTTTGAAGCCACAGACGCGGCGTTTGAGATAAATTTATTGTAGCGTATGGAACGGGGATCTTCAAGAGCTGGTGAAATGTAGTATTAATTCGACAGCCCTTTTCTTATTTGGTCGATTTTTATATAATAGAGATAACATTGTGTACGGCATCCCGAGGTTCTGCTGACAAGGGATGATATTTTATACTTTTGGAGGAAATGATAATGATATACCTTTTGCATATTTCAGATCTGCATCTTGTAGCTGATCCCCAATGGAACAATATGAAAAATGCTATCTTAGAATCAGTCAGGGAGACACTGCGGGAAGTGCCTTTGGGAGAAAAGCTGCTGGTCATCACAGGTGACTTTCATAATTTTATCCAGGATAATTTTGTGTATGCTGAAGAATTTGTTCTGAGCCTTGTTAAAGCTATGGGCATTGATTTGGAAAAAGACGTTTTTGTGATACCGGGAAATCATGATGTTTCCAATAATATACCAGGGGAGGTTGACCGTGAAGCGCTTCTGGATTTTATAAAAAGGAATCCGGAAAAGCTCTATCAGAATAATAGGATAGACAAACTGCTGGAATGTTATAAAGGTTATGAAGAGTTTGTGAAAAAAATTGAAATTTATAAAGAAACAGACGACAGAAAGCCAGTGACCACACATGTGAGAACATGGCGTGGAAAATTGAACCTGCTGCATTTAAATACAGCATTGGTTGCGGACGGTTCTGAAAAAACCGGACAAATGGCGGATACATTGACAGCAACATCGCAGGAAATACGGGATGAACTGCGCCGGGGAAACCTGCCGTGTATTGCTATCGGCCATAATAGTTTTTATGACCTGGAGGAAAATCAGAGAAACGAATTGGCAGGTATGTTTCTCCAGGAGGGGGTCTGCGCGTATCTGAGCGGAGACCGGCATCAGAAGAATCGGAAAAGAGAGGAAAAAAGCATTGTACTGGGTGAAGAAAAAGGTACTGTAACGATACCGAATGTAGTCGGATACCGGACATCTGCTGATAAAAGTGATACATATTCTGATTTCGGCATGATCTGGCATCTGTGGGACGAGCAGGCTGGGACAGTGCGGATGAAATATATGAGATGGGATCCGGACGATCAGGGGAAAATGCATGAGGACGGCGAGGGTGATCCCTATAAATTAAAGAGTGATCCACGGGAACAAGCCGGCAAAAAGGAAGCCGCTGACAGTGGAGAAAGGAGCTTGTATGGAAACGGGAGCTGCTGGATGACAAAGGAAGCGCTGTCAGAATGGAACGATAAAGCTGTGAAACAGAATGAGATCCGAAATTTTCTGCTGGGGAAAAGGTGCAGCTGGAAGCTGGCCTTTTCGGAAAATCTCATTGTGGAACGTGATATTGTAAATGATTTATATCAGAAGGCTTGTGAGGGAGGGGTGTATGTACTGCTTGGACCCGGCGGCGAAGGGAAGACAACAGCCCTGATGCAGATGTGTGCGAAGCTGTTTCGGGAAGGGGCAAATGTCTTTTATTATCGGGGACATGGTCTGTCGGAGCTTTCAGGAAATATTCCCGACCATTCGGTCTTCATACTGGATAATCCACCGGAACGGCCGGTATTTAAAAAAGTTTTGGATAAAGCCATAGAAGAAGGGATTACGCTTATCATCGGATCACGCGAAAATGAATGGAATCTGTTGAAACAGTCGCTTCATATTTCCGTGAGGGATATACAGGAAGTTCGGATGCCGAAACTGTGTGCAAAGGAAGCCTGGGGATTTGCGGACTGTGTCTGCAATAATCTTAAACATATGAAAGAACGTAAAGAAATCAAAGATATATTTTTGACAAACTCTTATGGATTCCTGTATGCGGCTATGCTGCTGGCGGTAAATAAAGCGGAGTCTCTGGAAGAGATCGCGCATCAGATTATAGAAAATTTATCCCATATGTCCCATCCGGGAATGTTGCTCCTGGCACATATTGTCCTGGCAGAAAAATGCGGAGCAAAATTGACTAAGGAAAATTTCAGAAAAGTGTGCGAAAAGCTTAAAATGAGCCCCCAGGAGGGAAGCAGGGCACTGAGCAGGGAAATTCGGTTGAACGGTGAAAATTATCAGACAAGGCACGAGGTGATTTCCAATCTCTTTTACCGCGAATTGTTTTCTGATGGAGGCAGATTGTCCCAGGAGGAGACGGATAAGATACTGACCGGATTGCTGGAGCTTAAATTTGGACAATATGACAGGACCTATGGGCTCTTTAAAAAACTGGCATTAAAGGAAATAACAGGACTTTGTAAAGGACTGTCTCTGACAAGTCTGGAGACCTGTCAATATCTGGTGGACAGGGTGCTGGATGAAATAAAGACGCAGCCAAAGGAAATATATGACAAATTATTTTCCGCTGTAAAACAGGATGAAAGGACCCAGTTGATCCTGTTCCGGCAGTTTTTTGACCGGCGGTGGCTATTAACTCAATATTTAAAAATATGGTGTGATTTACTGAGAAAAAAAGGTGACTCCTGGGATGTGACGGAAGAATATTCACCGGCGTGGATCCTGAGAAAGGCATGTGTTGAAAAAGATGGGGTAAGTGATACCTGGATGCTTTGGGCAAAGATGGAAGAGAAGGAGAGAGGAGCCGGAGAGTATAGCAAGGAGAATACAGCGCGGTGGATTTATCGAAAGGCGTGTGAGGAAAAACACGTAGAGGGTCAGGTATGGTTGGCTTGGGCACAATTGGAAGAGAAAGAGAGAGGAGCCGGGGAGTATAGCAAAGAAAATACAGCGCGGTGGATTTATCGAAAGGCATGTGAGGAAAAACACGCAGAAAGTAAGGTATGGTTGGCTTGGGGAAAGATGGAAGAGAAGGAGAGAGGAGCCGGAGAGTATAGTAAGGAGAATACAGCGCTGTGGATCTATCGGAAGGCGTGTTTAGAAAAAGGAGCAAACAGTGCTGTATGGGCAGCGTGGGCGCAGCTGGAAGAGAAGGAGAGAGGAGCCGGGGAGTACAGCGAGGAGAATACAGCATTGTGGATCTATCGGAAGGCGTGTTTGGAGAAAGGAGCTGACGGTGCTGTATGGACCGCATGGGCTCATTTAGAAGAGAGGGAGAGAGGAGCCGGGGAATACAGCGAGGAGAATACAGCATTGTGGATCTATCGGAAGGCGTGTTTGGAGAAAGGCGCAGATGGT
>DWUV01000068.1 GCA_019120595.1 Candidatus Mediterraneibacter tabaqchaliae
TCGCTCGGAGTTGCAACTGTGTTTCCGCCTTCACCTTCGATCAGTCCTTCCGGCTCTGTGCTCCATGCGAGGCTGTTTACAGTAGATCCGCTTCTGTAAGTTGCCGTGATCTTATATGTTCCTATCTTCTCTGCAAAATACGGTACAGAGATCACATCGTTCTCATTGAGCGAATCTACGAATTTTCCATTACTTGCCCACTCTGCCTCTGATACCTGAAGCGGCCATCTCTCGTTATCCCCTGTATTCTGCAGAGTAAAGTATTCTGCTTCCAATGTCGCAGTATCATCTTCTTCTGTCGGGAACTGGAATCTGTTCGCTTCTGTATAATTAGCAAAGCTGAACATTACATTTACTTTGATGTCACTTTGTACGTCAGATACTGTGTATTTCCCTTCCTGAACATTTTCCGTAACATCGCTTCCGCCAACCAGTACCTGGCTGATCTCATATCCCGAATCCGGTGTGATCGTAATATCAAAGCTGCCGCCCTGTACCACCTGGTCTGCTGAAACATCAACACTTCCGCCCGTTGTTGCAGATGCAGTGATATCAAAGGTTGAAACAATATCCTTTGGCGTGATGTCTAAGTAATCGATATTAGGACCTTCTTGTGAATCTGTCGCTATCTTCATGACACCCGGCCCTGCGGTCGTCACATTAATCTCAAATGATCCCAGATTCTCATATGCCGGATTGCTGGCATTTGTTCCATTGAAGTCCTGAGTCACCTGAGCAAAATTGTTATTCTCTTCTGAGACAATCAGACGGTTCGGATTGGAACTCGTTCTGCCGCTCTGTCCCTGTACTGTAACAGTATATGTTCCGGTTGTCGGAGCATTATAGTATACATACATTACATTGTCAGGCTTAAACCAAGATACAGCCATCCCATTTGAATAAGCGTCGCTCTCAGCTTTGACAAAATCATGTGTTTCTCCGTTTACCAGTTCAAACAGCTCTGCCTCTGCCCTTACTGTCACTCCCTGTTTTGCCGGTAATACAAGCGGGTCTTCTGCGGTGAACTGTGTACGTTTCTGCAGATTGTTCTTTGCATTCTCGAGTGCCGCATAAGCCTTACCCATCTCCAATGCATCCGGGGTTTCCTGTGCAAGAAGCACATTGGCAGCTGCAAGAGCACTCTCGAATGACGCCCAGTCGCCTGAATATACATCTTTGCTCCAGCCGCTCACTGAATCAACCAGCTCCTGAAGCTGCTCTTTTGTCATTGACTCTGCATCCAGAATATTTACTGTCGCCGTGTCAATAAAGCCGAGGATCAATCCTGTGCTCGGGGAATTCAGCTCAATCGTGAAGTCCTGTGTTCCCGTTGTATTCGTATTCCTTCTGGTAGTAACCGGCACAGTTGTCTCGCTCTCGCCGTCCGCAAGTGTTACAACTACCGGCTCTGTATAGAAGTCGTCCTGAATCGCGCTTCCCGGGTTCGGGGAAAGGTACGCTTTGATACGTCCGTTTGTTCCTCCGACTCTGGTGATCTTCACGTTCATGGTCTCGTCTTCGTTCATTGTGAACTCGTCGGCTTCCAGACCGATCATTCCGACTCCGCCGTTATTGATCACATAAGCAGCCTCGATTCCGACCGCTTTCGTAGCTACAGTCAGTGTCAGTGTATGCGGACCGTCATCCAGATCCTCAGAACTGAACCATATCTGTCCTGTAGCTCTCTCCGATGCCGAAGTATCTACTGTGACCGGATCGCCTCCATCTATGCTGATCGTCGCCTGTCCGTGGTTCGGATCTGTTGTTCCTACCAGATAGACTTTCGATCCGGTAAAGTTCAAAGTAAGAGAAGATCCTGCATTTGCCCAGCGGTTTGTCTCATTGACAAAGTTCGTGCCGGTCTCTTTTGTCCATGTGCCTGTGAAAGCAAATCCTGTTCCGTCGGATGTATCTGTATCCTCGATATCAATTACATCCATACCTGTCGGAGCTGACGCCGCAAGCTCGAATCCTTCGGACGCTTTATAAACACCTACCTCGCTGATCATCGGAACTTTACCATCTGTCGTTGAAACAGTGATCTTGATCTGATCTGCTGTTACAGCGGACGTCCTTACCAGTCTCTTTGCTCCGATTGTCTCGCCTTCATCAAGAACCGTCCATGCGCCGCTGCCGTTGCGATACTCTACTTTGTAGCTGTTAATGCGCTGTCCGTTCTGGATCGCTTCCTCGATGGAAACAACGTCGAACTTCTTAGATGAACCAAGATCGATCAGAAGGCTGCCTTCATTTGTGCCGTCATTTGTCGTCCAGTAAGTATCGTCATTGCCATCTACTGTATTGCCCGGCTTAAAAGCTGTATCGCTGCCGCGTACGTCAGAAGCTTTTACCTCAGCTCCGTCAGCAGCCGCCATATTCTCATCAAAAGTATCTTTGATATTCTGTCCGAACTCTGCCACTCTGTTCAGAATTGCCTCATCCACTGTACCCTGATTATTCGGAGGAATGTTCAGGAGCAGCGGCGAGTTGTGTCCTACGGAATTGAAATACATCGTTCCGAGAGCCTCAATAGACTTCGGAGCCGCTTTTGTCGTTCCCCAGAACCATCCGGATGTGATACGGGCGTCAGCTTCCGGTACTGTCCACTGATTTCCGTTTTCCCATCCTAAAGTGTAGCCGCCCTGGCTGTTGCTGTTGATCGTGTTATTCTCATAATCCACGATTGATTTGGACCATGTGTTTTTGTCTGCATAGCCGTTCTCATTACCGATCCAGCGCACGGTCGTATATGCCTGCGCGCCGAACAGCATACAGTCGGCATCGTATCCGGCCTCTTCTCCTTCGTATTTCTGAATCGTAGAAAACCATTTTTCGAAGTCATACTCCTGCGCGTTGGCGCCGCTTCCTTTTGCGCCATCCATCCATACTTCTACGAAGTGACCGTCATTTCCATATTTGTCATCTCCGAGGATCTCCTCGAGCTGGTTATTATAATATTCATTATAATCCAGAACATCTTTGTCCGCTGTTGTCGGATTTCCGTCCTCATCATAATAACCATAGCTGTCATCATGGATATCCCATGGAGAAAGGTAAAGTCCCATGTCAATGTCATACTCTGTACACGCCTCAGAGATCTCTGCCAGGATATCTCTTTCGCCGTCCTCATTTACCACGGGATAATTTGTTGCTGCGTCTACATCGTAATCTGTGTAGTCGCTTGCCCAGATACAAAATCCGTCATGATGCTTTGCCGTTACGATAAGTTTGTGGAATCCGGCATCTTTAATGGCGCTTACCAGTGTATCTGCATCAAAATCCTTTGTCAGCGTAAATATCTCATTTGGTGTGCTGTCTCCATAATGCTCGCCCCACTCAATCTCGTTGAATGTGTTTGGACCAAAGTGACAAAACGCTGCCAGCTCTTCCTTTTGATAATTATACTGGTTTTCATTCGGCAGTACGTCATCCGCCGCGGGCTCTGCTGTGGAATTATCCTGGAGTTCGCTGTCTCCGATCCACTCGTCTGCCGCCTGAACCGGAATACCTGTTCCGGCAAACGTGGACACAGTCATTGCCGCCGCCATAAAGAATGCCAAACTTCTTGCTGTTTTTCTCTTCACGCTTTTACCCCTTCTTGAATCATAGTTTATAAGTTTCTTTTATGCCAGCAGGGCAGAGACACACTCCTGCACCTCTGTCCCCGCTGCTAATCAGAAAGTTTTACCTCTCTGATTTTCTCTTTCTTCCGGCGATAACCACTGCTGCTCCCGCAAGGGCCGCTGCTGCCGCCCACAGTGCCGCATTTGATGTATCGCCTGTCTGCACTGCCTTGTCGCCGCTTCCTGTCTGGCCGCTGCCTGAGGAACCGCCGTCTGTTCCGCCCGGTTTCTGCTGACCGGGCTGATCCGGGTCTTCCGGTGCCGGCTGGTCCGGATCTTCCGGATCCGTTGCCTTCTCGTTCACAGTGATCCTAAAGGTAACTGTATGGTTCTGATAAGCAACCGTTACTTCTTTGTCATCTGGTGTCAGCGCTGTTTCCAGAGCCGGTGTGAACGCAAACAGCTCAGCCGTTTCCGCATTGTATCCTACCGATCCCTCCGTATCGTCAGAATAGTACACATGGAGCATAAGTCCTTCCGGATCGAGGGTCTCGCCTTCGGTGTATTCCAGCTTAGCCGGTGCTGCCTCCAGCGCCACCCTTGTGATCGTAACCGGAGCCTCGCTCACCTTGATATCAAATGTCGTCGTCATGCCCGCATACTCTACGGTCACAGCAGTCATATCTGCCGTGAGCTTTGTATCCAGATCCGGCGTGAACGCAAAGTCCGCTGCCGTCTCATCCGTGTATGCTGCTGTTTCTTTTGTTCCGTCACTGTAGGAAAGCTCAAGCACAAGACCTGCCGGATCGAGGGTTTCGCCCTCCCTGTAATCCAGCTTGCAGGGCTCTTTTACGGAAATGCCCGTAAGCTCAGGCTCTGCCGGTTCTGTAACTTTGATCGTAAACTCAGCTTCCGCGCTTCCCGTATATCCATACTGTCCGAGTCCTGTGACGATCGCTGCCGCAGTTCCCGCCGCGGTGTTATTCTTGTAAGATACGATGTAGTCAATGCCGTATCTGAGCTCCGTCTCACCGAGCATTACGGTGATCTCTTCCTCTGTCAGGGTCACCGGATGCTCCTCATCCACTGCTGAGACTTCCTTCACATCCGGTACATGTACCTCTGCCGAACTGATATCTGTCAGTTCTTCAGCCATCCTGACTCTGATCTCAGCCGCGCTCATGAACTTGTCATTGCCGGAATCGCCGTATGTATGCACGCCTGTAAGCCGTACATATTTTGCTGCCGCCGGCTCATTGAATACTGCCAGCTTCCAGCCTGCTGTGTTCTCCCAGTTTCCTGTGGAAACGGTCGTCCACTCTTCGCCGTCTGTGCTTACTTCAACCTTGTACTCATTGACACGGCCGTTCGGGCTTCCGTCGCGTCCGTAGTAGCGGAGCGCGTCGAGCATGGTCTCTTCTTCCAGCTCGAGAGTGATCCAGAGATCCGCTTTCGGAGGAAGGGTCTGCCAGTTTGTATGCCACCATGTTCCTGTATTATTGTCCACCGCGTTGGATGCAGGTCCTTCGTTCCCGCTTCCCGGATGTACGCTTCCGGCTGTCGCGGTTGTCTTTCTGTAATCGTAATCTCTGCTGCCGTCAGCCGCATCCGTGCTTCCGGAAGGCATCTCCACGCCCAGATTGATCACAAAGGTATTTCTCTCGCTGTGGTCCTCGGACTCAATGATCAGGATCTTCTTTCCTTCGTAAACCGGAAGTTCTGTCACAGCCGCATTCTCTGATGTCACATACTCAAGGCTGTCGATAATGACTGCCTCTGTATCGAACGCGCCTGCCTCAAGATCATCCGCGCTTACATCCAGGCCGTTGACTTTCATGGATGTGAACGCCGCTCCTGAATTCGTAGTATAGGATCCTGTCCATCCGTTGATCACGACTTCTGTGATCCCTGTACACGGAGTTCCGCCGCCCTCACGGCTCTCCGCATTCTTTACATAAAGCTTCACATAGGTAGCTGTTGCCGGGTCAAACGTATAGGTATATGGTTTCACCCGGTTTGAGCTTTCACTCTCAGCGATCGTTTCTTTTGCATTGAGCTGTGTCCAGCTTCCTTCCTCTCCGGTCTCTGAGATATAGATCTTCGTTGTCCCCGCATCCGGGAATGTCATGGAACTGTTATCTCTTGCGAAATAAACTGTGATCTCTCCGATCCTCTGCTGGGTGTCATACCGGAACGTGATCTCCGCGTCATTGTCCTCGTGCTTGACCGAATTCGACCAGTTGCTCCATGCAGTCGGGTTCGCGCCGCCGCTTGTATTATCGCTGATCTCGGTATTTCCGTCTTTGATCGCGTCAAGCGTATCTGACTGCTGCCCTTCCGGGATATCCTGGCTCAGATATGCAGCGCCCGCGACATTATCGCCGATGGTCACCTGCTGCTCCTGCACGCGCACCGACGCTGTCACGGTCAGCTCCTGTCCGAGTACATTTGCCGTACCTGTCAGTTTCACTGTACCGATCTCGTCATAGCTGCCGTCCGGCTCGCCCCATGTCACCGGGAAGGATGCGCTGATCACTTCTCCGTTCTGGAGCACTGCGGGCCTTGTTTCCGGAAGAGTCGGTTCCTGTCCGACCGGAACTGTGGTGGAGTAATTAAGGAGCGCCGCCACCTGGTCGATCATGTTGACCGTCACGGAAACTTTATCGCCTTTCTCTGTCACGCCTGTCACAAAGAACGTGCCTGTCTGTGCAGTCTGGTCTTCAGAGATCTCATCCCATCCGACTGTTACGTCTTCCTCTGTTCCATCCGAGTATACTGCTTTTACTGTGTCCGGAAGCTGCGGCATATTGCCCGCCTTTACATAATAGTTCCTGGACATCAGGTAATAGCTCAGCACAGTATCGCCTGTCCCTGCGTCAACAGGTACGGTCTTAACTGTCACTGCCGCGGACTCAAGCCCTTCCGCGCTTGCAGTTACTGTAAACTCGCCTGCTGTCTTTGTGGACTGTACGATCGCCACCAGAGAACCGCTGAATGCGTCCCTGTTATTATCCTGGTAGGACTGATGGTCATCCTGTTTTCCATTGTCCACGCCGACGAGCTTACCGTCGCCTTCTACCGTGAACTTCACATTGTTGTCTGCATCCGGTACGATATTTCCGTCCTTGTCAGTAATGTCAACAGTAATATAACTTAAGTCCTTTCCGTCCGCCGCGATTTCCGTGCGGTCAGCTTCAGCGTCAAGCTTCGCTTCATCCCCTGTCGTCGTCACAAAGGTGCGGCCGTCCACTGTATCCAGATCGATCTCTTCGCCGTCAGCATCCCATGCCTTCGCGGTGATCGTTCCATCCTCATACGGCACATTCCATGTGAGATACAGATTCTTGTCAGCAGAAGCGGAAGCTCCGCTGCCTTTGTAGATCTGATAGGTATATCCTTCTGCCGTCGTCACTGCTGTAAATTCTTTTACGCCGAGGGACTCTGGTGTATCCGAGCCTGCCTGGGTAAAGAATAATTCTGTCTTCGCTGCATCCGTATATACTACGACCGGAACTGTCCCGTCACTGTTTTTTGCCACCACATCTGCATTCCATGCCGGAAGGATATGGAGGGTATTGACGTCGTCGTTCCACTGGCTCTGATAGAAATAATAGCTGTCCTTCGGAAGACCTGCCGTATCAATGATACCGAAATAGGAATTCTTCGGAGACGGCCATGTTCCCATCGCTCCGGTCCCCGTGCCGTTCCACGGAGTCGGCTCGCCGATATAGTCAAAGCCTGTCCATACATATTCGCCTGCAACAAAGTCGCGGGTGATCACATCGTACCATGCTGTACTCGCAAGAGCACCCCAGCCTACTCTGGAATTGTCGTAGGATGTCAGTTTCTGGTCCGCCGGTGTCTGTGAACCGCCGTTTCCAAGCCTGTCATAGACGCCCCTGCTGTTGATGGATGACGCTGTCTCGGAACCATAGATGCACCAGTCCGGGCTCGCCGCATGCTGGGCGTCGTACTGTGAACCAACTGTGTAGTTGAGTCCAGCCGTTCCTCCGGCCTCTGACAGCGCATTCATGATATTGTAGCCCATACCGGATGTATTTCCCTTTACGTTATTATCTCCTCTTGTAACGGGTCTTGTCTCATCCAGTTCCTGTGCCCAGCTGATAAGCTTGCTCTGCGTATCCATGTAAGTCTGGTTCAGCCCGTAAGCCGTACCCTCCTGGACCTCATTTCCGAGAGACCACATAATAATGGAAGGAGCATTCTGCCCTCTCCTGATCATGGCGCTCAGGTCGAACTGCGCCCATGTCATTCCGTCTTCCGCTCCGATGATCTCGTTCTCCGCGCCGATCGTCTGATTGAACCACACAGAGTAATCATTGGAGTTGCCGTTCTTCGGATACATCCATCCGTCGAACGCTTCGTCGATCACGAGGATGCCCTGCTCATTGCACGCCTCGATCAGTTCGTCTGACGCCGGGTTGTGGGTCACGCGGATGGAATTGCATCCCATCTCTTTCAGGATCCTTACCTGACGTTCGATCGCGCTCTCCCATGCCTCTGCGCCGAGCGCTCCCTGGTCATGGTGCATGCAGACGCCTTTCAGCTTCATATTTTCCCCGTTTAAGGAAAATCCTGTGTTCGGGTCGAACTCAAAATAGCGGAAACCATATTCCGTATCATATGTATCGACCACCTGGCCGTTGACCTTAACCTCTGTCCTTACTGTGTAAAGCGCGGGGGCATCTGATGTATCCCAAAGCGTCGGGTTCTTTACCTCTACTTTAGCGTCAATGTCCGCCGTACTTCCGGCTGCCACTGTCTGCGCCTCTGTGGTCACAGTGCCGATGCTCTGGGACGCATCCCCGCCTTTCGGGAATACAGTGTGGGTCAGCGCCACGCTCTTCTCCTCAGCAGAATCATTCGCCACAGTCGTGGTGATATCCGCATTCACTGTGCCGCCTGCTTCTTTTGCCAGGTTCGGAGTCTCGATCTTTGTCCCATACAGATCTACGTGTACAGGATCTGTAACCGTAAGGTCAACGTTCCTGTAAATACCGCTTCCTGAATACCAGCGGCTTGACGGCGTCTGATGATCGACCTTTACGGTGATCACATTTTCCCCGCCATAGTTTACATAATCTGTAATGTCAAATGAAAACGGCGTATATCCGTATGGATGTGTGCCTACCTGGGTACCGTTCACCCACACGGTTGCATTCATATATACTCCGCCGAAATCAATACGGATCTGTTTCCCCTCAGCGCTGCTGCCGAGCGTAAAACTTTTTCTGTACCACCCTGTACCTCCCAGGAGATAGCCGCTTTCAGCCTCCCCTGATTTGGTGTATTCCTGCTCAATACTGTAATCATGAGGCAGGTTCACCTGCTCCCAGCCCGAGTCGTTAAAACCCGGATCTTGTGCGCCGGAAGCGTCGCCCATATAGAATTTCCAGTTATCACTGAAATTCTCCGAGCGCGTTGTCCCGGTGTAATTATTCACATACACTGCTTCCGGGTCCGAGCTCATCTGGACGCCTGAGTCTGAACCGACCTTAACGGACGGTCCCGCTGCCAGTGCCATGGACGGGATGATCATCCCCGCCGCCAGCGCTGCCGCGATGACTGCTGCACCTTTTCTTTTTAAGTCATTTTTTTTCATCCTTTTTTCGGACAAATCCTTTTTCCTAGTCCTTTTCCTCCAATCCAATTTATTTTACACAACCGCAGTTTTCTTAATTTTGCAGAGAATACTGCCATTATGTAATTACTATCTTGTATTGTAACATTTCTGTAAATTTTTTCCTATTTAATTATGAACAGATTCTAAACTTTCATTAATACTCCCAATTTTTCCATTTTATTCCTGTATTTTCGCGTTGTTTTTTGTGCAAAATAGCAAAACTTCAACTTCAGGACATCTTTTTTAATAAAAGAAGACACGAAAAAGAGCCGCTGCGCTGATCACATCCCCCGGCGCGGCGGCTCCTTTTACTCCGGCATCCAGTTCACGGGCTGCTTTCGATCACTTTAAATTTTATCTCTGCGTCTCCGGCTTCCACACGGACGCATGATTTCTCAGGATAATATCTTGTCGTAAATACATACTCTCCATTATTTAAGAATACTTCCACTGAAGATACATCCGCCAGGATCCTTACGCTTTCCAGCCGTTCAAGTTCAACGTACCGAAATCCTCTCCCGGCTGACGCGGATCCTTTCTCCCGGCTTAAGAACCTCATCTCAAACCTTCCGTCCGTGTATTCCAGCACCAGCTCTTCCGCGAGCACTGCGCGGAACCGGTTCCCGGATATGCGGTCCACGAGCAGATCATAAACCTGATATCCTTCTATCAGAAATGAATCTGAATTGGGACCTTTCCCCGTTTCTGGTACTTTGATCTCCCGCTCTCTTTCCTCCAGCTCCCTGGCCGGCCGCTGGAGCACCTTTCCGTTTTCCACGAAGATTTCCCTGGGGAAGGTGAAGCAGTGCTGCCATCCGTTCTCTATGGTAGGATTAGTATACTCCTCACAGTCCGGCATGCCCATCCAGCCGATCTGGATCCGCCTGCCGTCCTCTGTCTCAAAACTCTGGGGTGCGTAATAGTCGAATCCGTAGTCCCAGAGCCTGTACTCTGACAGCCTGTACTCCCCAAGGATATCGCCTTCCACCAGGAAATACCCTGACTGGTACACATTCCGGTCATCCCACACGCCGCCTTCCAGCCCCTGTACGGATGCGGAGAGCAGCTTCACCCCGCTCACCTCAAAGTAATCCGGGCACTCCCACATATATCCGAAGGTCTCCTCTGTCTCTATCCTGCTGTGGAGCGTCCAGTTTACCCTGTCCGCTGACCGGAAGATCAGCGCCTGCCCTGTATCCTCTTTCGTCCTGGCTCCCTGTATCATATAGTAGGTCCCCTGGTCTTTCCATACCTTGGGGTCCCTGACATGGAGGGTCAGGTCTGACGGATAGTCTGCATTTCTCATAAGGAGCTGCTTTGGCCCGAAGCTCTGCCCGTCCCGGCTCGTCACGAGGACAGTGTTTGCCTCGCGCCCGGTATTTACATAATCATAGTCCGCCCGGTCCTCCAGCTTTACATTTCCCGTATAGTACACGTACATCACGCCGTCCTCTGTGAAGGCGGAGCCTGAGTACACGCCGTGGCAGTCAAAAGGCTGGTCCGGATAAAGGACTGCTCCCTGGTATTCCCACCTGACCATGTCCCGGCTCGTGCAGTGCCCCCACATCTTGACTCCGCCCTCGGCGTGAAACGGTGAGTATTGGAAATAAGCATGGAAGACGCCGCCGAACTGGCAGAGCCCGTTCGGGTCATTCAGCCACCCTGTCGGGGGCATCAGATGGATCTCCTGCCGGAACCGGCTGTCCGCAGCGGAAGGTTTTTCCGCCTCTGCTTTTTCTGTAAGTCTGATCAAATCCCTTGTCAGTGCGTTCATATCCATTCTCCCTGTCTGTAATATCAATCTGACCGGCTGCTTTTTTACTGTGCGGTCTGCTCAGTGACTCTATTTTTTCAGCGTCATGACCGGATCGTCTGTGCCGACTGCCCCGGGCGCTGCCTTTTCCACTTCGGAATACGCATCCGCATTGGTGAGGATGACCATCGTCGCCGCCGGATACCCTTCCGCGCGGATCGTATCCAGGTCTGCCTCTATGAGCACGTCTCCCGCGCGGACCTGCTGCCCGTCTGATACTTTCTTTGTAAATCCTTTTCCGCCCAGCTTCACGGTGTCCACCCCGATATGGATCAGCAGCTCGCCGCCGCTCTTTGTGGCAATGCACACCGCATGTCCTGTATCGAATACATTGATCACCTCGCCGTCGCAGGGGGATACGACCTTTCCGTCCTCCGGCTCCACTGCCACGGTCGTGCCCAGCATCTCTGAGGAGAATGTCTCGTCGCTCACTTCCGAAAGGGGGATGATCCGCCCCCTGACCGGGCTCTTTACGGTCTCTTCCGGGATCTGTGCGGCCGCTTCTTCCGCGTTGGCCGCTGCCCCTGCCGATGCTTTCGCCTCTATGCCGGCTGTCTCTGCCTTCGGCTTCTGGTCTTTATACATAATGAAAGAGACCGCAAATGCAACGCCCACCGCGATCGCCATCTCGATCACGTACTGCACCGGCTGCTCCAGGCAGAGCAGGATCCCGAAGATGCCCGTCACTCCCGTGCCCTTTGCCCCGAGATGTACGAGGGACGCATACAGGGCCCCGCATCCGCCGCCAATGCATCCTGCGATGAACGGCTTGAAGAATCTTAAGTTTACACCGAAGATCGCCGGTTCTGTGATCCCCATGAACGCGCTCAGGGATGAGGGAAGCGCCAGTGATCTGATCTTCTTATCCTTAGACTTAAGCGCCACTGCAAGGGCTGCCGCTCCCTGTGCCACATTTGCCGCGCTTGCCAGCGGGAGCCAGTATGTCACGCCATACTGCGCGATCTGCCCGATATCGATTGCCGTATACATCTGATGGATGCCTGTCACGACTGTCGGCGCGTACAGACCGCCCATGATCAGGCTTCCGATGCCGAGCGGAAGCGTGAGCAGCCACTGGATGCCGTCGAGGACCGCGTTCTCCGCCCAGACGAAGACCGGGCCGATGATGGAGAGTGTGAGATAACCTGTCACGAACACGCTGACCAGAGGAGTGACGAAGAGATCCAGTACCTCCGGCACGATCTTGTGCAGCTTTTTCTCAATCACGGAGAGCAGCCACACCGCGATCACGACCGGGATGACATGCCCCTGATATCCCACCATATCGATATCATAGAGCCCGAAAAATACGGACTGCGTCTGCTGTACGCCCTCGGTCGCCACGGTGTATGCATTCTGCAGAGCCGGGTTGATCATGATCATACCGATGACCGCGCCCAGATACGGGTTTGCCCCGAATGCTTTTGCCGCTGAGAAAGCGATCAGGATCTGAAGGAATGTGTACGCTGTATTGCTGAACAGATTTGCAAACACATAGATCGAGCTGCTCGTGTCCATGCTGATAAAGCCGTTATTGATCATGAAATCCAGGGAGTTCATGATCCCCATGAGGAAACCGCTCGCCACGATCGCCGGGATGATCGGTACGAAGATGTCTCCCAGAAGCTTGATCGCGCGCATGAAGACGTTCTGCTTCTGCGCTGCCGCCTCCTTTGCCTCTGCCTTTGAGCTGGCAGTGATGCCCGCGATGGCGATGAACTCGTCAAACACCTTGTTGACCGTCCCCGTGCCGAGGATGATCTGGAGCTGCCCGGACGCCTCGAACACGCCTTTCACTCCGTCAATATTCTCGATCGCGCCCTTGTCTGCTTTGCTGTTATCCGCGATCACGAGCCGCAGCCTGGTCGCGCAGTGTGCGGCGGACACGATATTTTTGCTGCCGCCGACCTGATCCAGGATGTCCTGTGCTGTTTTCCTGTAATCCATATTATCTCTCCTTTCCTTTAATTAAGCGATTTATCTCGCATATGAAATCTATTTTTATGAAATCGATTTCATATCTTTGTATATAAAGGATAAGCAAAAACAGGGGATTTGTAAATAGGGCATTTTTACTGATATTTAATGATTCGATTTGTGCATTATTATATTTAGGGGCTTTTTTCTGTATTCGGGAAAGTAAAAAATTCAACAGTTCCGTTGATTTTTTTACTTGTTCTGCATATAATAAAAGTAGGGGAATCCCTACTTTCCATATTCCAGAAAGGTGGTGTAAAATCATGTCAATAAATGCGTTTGTAGATAATGCCAAAGTTATGGCAAAAGGACAGATCACAATCCCGAAAGATGTCCGCGATGTGCTTGGCGTGTCAAATGGTGACAGGGTTACTTTTATCGTGGAAGGAAACACCGTCCGCATTGTCAATTCTGCCGTGTATGCTATGCAGGTTCTTCAGCGGGAAATGGCTGGAGAAGCAGAACGCGCCGGACTGACCTCGGAAGATGATGTTATGAATCTCGTCAAAGAATTGAGAAATGAGGACGAAAAAGCATGAGGGTTCTGATTGATACCAATGTCCTCATTTCTGCCGCACTGAGTGCAAACGGAACGCCTTAGAATGTGGACGAAATAAAGCGGATATTTAACAAGAAATTCCCAAACCGACTGACGGCGCTGGACAAATTTCTTTCCATCGCATTGCTTACCCTGGAATTGATCCCAGTTCCGGTAGAGAAAGTTATGACCGAAACACAAATCAGGGATGTCAATGACCGCCCCATTTTGCGGGCAGCCATTGAAGCGAAAGCAGATGTTCTGCTGACCGGCGATAAGGATTTCTTAGAGTCCGGCGTGAAAATCCGATGATTATGACGCCAGCAGAATTTTTGAATATTTGACGGATACCAGGACGGCGGCAGGGGAAATTTTTCGAACATCATAAGAAAAGAAAACCCATGGATATATTTTTTGTGCACAGTGCGGTTCAAAGCTATCACAAGGAACTAAATTCTGTCCGAATTGTGGTTATAAAATAGAGGTAATTGAGAAGCCCTCCGTGGCTACATGCGCCCTTCCGAACCCCTGACCAGCCGGAACCCCAGCTTCATCTCCACAGGGATCTTCTCCCCCCGCTCGATCACATCCAGCAGCAGCTCCGCGCTGCGGATCCCGCTCGTCTTGTACCCGAAATGCACAGTAGGTATCCCTCCTGTGGCAGCCTTTAAAAGCTGGTTGTCGCCGAACCCGGTGACCGCGATCCTGCGGCTGTCTGCCGGGGCGTCAGCATCCGGCAGAACGAGCCGGGCCTGAGGCAGGACGGACCGATCCTGCGCCAGTCTGATCCCCCGGTCCCGCAGCGCCCGGATCGCCCCCGCGGCGATGGTATCCGTAGCGCACGATATCACACCGATGTCCGTCTCTTCATCCAGAAGAGAGAGAGCAGCCTCATATCCTGCTTCCGCCCGGAACGCGGAGATCCGCACATACTCCTCTTCCAGCTCCCTGCCTTCTGCTCTCAACCCTGCGCGGAAGCCGTCCTCCCTCGACGCGCCCGCGGCCTTATCTTCCCGCGTGACGCCGATGTACGCGATATGCTTCTGCTTCCCGCCCAGAGACGCCGCCAGCTTCCCCATCGCCTTTCCGGCGCCGTAATCGTCGTGGTATACACAGTTTGCATATTTCGTATTCTGTCCGGTCACGACAACAGGGATCCGGGCATTTTTGAGAAATCTCCTGTGCTCCGCTGTGATCATGGTCCCGATGAGGATGATCCCGTCCACCGGGTATTTTTCAAATAAGTGGAGATATTCGATCTCTTTCTTCGCATTGTTGTCCGTGCTCGCAAGGAGCATCTGATACCCCCGCGCCGCGAGCACATTGCCGATCCCCTCTGTGACGCGGCTGATGCTCTCTGAATTGATCTTTGGGACTACGACTCCGACCAGGCTGGCGCGCTTCGTCCGCAGGGTGCGCGCCTGAGCGGATGGGCGGTATCCGGTCTCTTCGATCACTTTTTTAATCTGTGCCCGCTTCTCCTCGCTGATATATCCTCCGTTTAAGTAGCGCGATACCGCGGCGCTGGAGACGTTTGCGAGGCGGGCGATTTCTTTAATGGTCATAATGGTCTGTCACTTTCATTCTGATCTTAATCTTTCCTTAATAAAATCACTTTCACTTAAATATAATTTCTCGCTGATGTTGAAAGGATTACCTGGGAACCGCTTTAAGCGGCCTAAAATATCGTTAAGGTCTTTTATAATTACAGAAATTTCTGCTTCAAAAATCATTGTCGTCAGGATATTGTTGTACATGCCGGGAACCTTGTCCTGGAGTTCTTTTCGGTTTTTGATCAGCCACATGGAAAATCTATGTTCCTGATTGTAATAGTTAATATTAAAACCGCTAATTCTCCCTAAAACTGTATTCTTTTCCTTTGGATGAAAAAATAATATTACCGGGAAATCCTCTAAATTGCTCTTACCACTTTTCAAAATCATGTGTCCAATCTGATCATTTGAAAAATCTATACAAGCTGTAAAGCGGCGCTTAAGAGCGGCCAGGCAGAGAAGATCATATGAATTTCTGTAAACTTCATCTACCATTTCCTCTTCTTTATTCCTCAACATTCCCTCTAATTCTGATAAGGAAACTCTTTCTTTTGATAAAAAGTCTGTTCTTATTTGAATCTGATCTTCCCAATCCGGATGCCTATCTAAAATTTCCCAAAATTGCCATGTTTTTGTCAGCGCATAGATTTTGTCATCAAGGACTTCCTGATTCAAAAGATAAAAATAGAGATTCCTCTTCCCATCATTTAATATTTCACGAATTCGAACTAAATAACATAAAGTCTCTAGTGGAAACGATGTTATCCTATTTCTCGCCATATTTACTCCTGGGCAGTTTACACCAGAAAACAAAATAATACTGTTTATATACTCCCAGCCAATATCTAATAAATTTGATGTATCTGACAAAACTCCATTATATGCTGCACAAGTACCGTGATCCTCATTATACTTGAGTATGAAATCTCCAGAGACTTCGCTAGATACAAAAATCTTCATAAAAATCGGAATTTCTTCTGCATTCAGCATGGATAACAGATCCTTAAAAGGAATATTAAAAGACACCTCTTTCTTATATGCATCTAGTAGATATCCTTTTTCTTTCGGCCATTGCTTATTTCGGCCATTATTCGGATCGATACTTTTAAAATCAATCATTATCTTATTTTGAGAATATACTACTTCGTGATCAGCGTAAACTTCTATCGGATACTCCTTTCCCTTGTATTTTACAGGCTCGCATTTTATAGAAGCTTTTATACCGATTTCAATTGCCACACCGCTGATATTTTCAGTCCCTGAAACCCAGTCCAGCGGACAATACTTCAGCACAAGCGCTGGTCTTTCGCTGTTCTCCCAGTCCACAAATGTCATCTCTCTTTTGAGCTCATCAAACATCTCATCCGTTATGGGATGCTCATACTCTTTCGGCTCTGCCCCGGGTCCATCCGGATTCATACTGTGAACAAGATCCATCAGTTCCTGCTGTGTCGGATAGGTATAGGTTCCTTCCAGCCCGTGGAACTCCACCGGCACCTCCGGGAAGCAGACATATTTGTCCATCAGATCTTTAAAAGCCCGGGGACCGCCCATCCGGTACATATTCACCCGCACGCAGATAGTAGTCCCGACTCGGTGCATATAGCCGTCGTCCGTACCGTCTGCTCCCATCGGCCGGTGCATGGGCTGTCCGGGGCGTCCTTTCTTTACCTCGGTAAGGAAGTAATACCCGTGCAGTCCGGTCACGTCCAGCCGGTAGACAGGATTGCGGGTTCCCGGTCCCGGAGAATACCGTCTTGTCACCACTTCCAGCCGGTTATTGTCCGGATCACTCATAAAGCAGGAAAGGATCCCGATCCCGAACCTGCTGGTAGGCATGAAATCCGTGTCCCTCACTTTGTGGATCATGGCTGCCTTGTACTCATCCGAGGTGTAGTAAGAGCGCCCCACTTTCAGGAAATAGTCTTTTACGATATGCTCATCCATGCCGATGCCGTCATCCTCTATGCGGAACCAGCCGTACCCTTCATTATCCATCCAGGTGTGTACGACGATCTTTCCGCCCTTTTCGCCGAATCCGGGATCCAGCCGCCTCCTTGTAAGGACCGCGTCAATGGCATTTTGAAGCAGTTCTCGGACAAAGACTCCGGGATCACTGTACAGATTTTCCCCTGTGAGCAGTTCCAGTATGCGGTCCTGATCCATGGTCAGATGGAAATCTCCCGCCTCATATCCCACATGTTTCACATTTTCAACAACTCTATACGGGAGTTCCAGTCCCTGCCATCGTTTGGAGAAGCGGGAAAGGAACTCATTACACAAAATCAACTCTGATCTCAGCCATGCCAGATACCCCATAACCTCATGTTCGGTCTGAGGATCCGCAAACCGCGCTGTATAGGGGATTATCCCCTCCCGGATTTCCCCAAACCAGCCGGAACGGTTCTTGTTCCATTCCTCCCGGCTGGTCTTCTGCTCCGCAGTCTCGGGATGATCCAGTCCCAGATGCCGGAACAAGTTTTCCGGAGCGCGCGCCGCGTCATAATCCAGCAGGTCCGCAAGCCGCAGGAGCACCACACACAGATTCAAGTCGCAGTCAGCCAGCGGCAGCAGATCAAACAGTTCGCTCAGGCTTTCTCCATGGCTTTCACACACACGGATCAGAGTCTCCCTGTGGATTCCCTGCCGGGTCAGCACGTCCGGCCATTCATAGGGAAGCTGCTCGCTGATGCGTCTGCTGTGATTTTCCCTGATATATTTGCGGAGCATTTCCTCTGTCACAGTATGGCTCTCATGGTACGCCACCTCATCTCCGGGATACTTGCGGAAATATTCCAGCCACTCCTCTGTATAATCGCCTGTCGCCAACTCGGCTTCCAGCTCCTTCCTCTGATCATCGGAAACGCTCATCCCGATATCATGGCAGCATGCCGCCATGACAAGCATTGCCGCTTCTTCGACCGTCAGATCGTCCTCCTTATCGCCCAGAAGACGGATCATCCATTTGCACACGCCTGCAAGATGGGGCCCGTCGTGAAGTGTGAAGGTAGGAAAGAAACGGATCACGTCTTTTGACAAGATCACTCCGTCATAACAGATTTCTCCCACTGCCGCGATAAATTCATGGTCGTCTCCCGCTTTCTTCTCAAAGATCTTCCATAAGTCCGTTCCTGCTATCTCAGGGCATTTCTCCCGGAACTCCATACTGACCGCCTCCTCCTCTTTCGTATACTCTATATTATAACAGTACGTCTCTTTTTTAGGAAGATTGCATTTCACCCGAAATCTGCCTCCTGCCTGATCCCGCGAAATACTGACAAAACCCGCTCTGTTTCGTTTGATTTTGACGGATGCCGGAGTTATAATTTCTATTGGCTTAACGGAGGTGACATTTTTGAAAAAATCAGTAACTTTATCAGCAATCCTACTCTTTATCCTTATCTTCTGCCCGGTATGCGTGCAGGCAGCGGAAAACACACAGGATGCCGCGGTCCCTGTGTGGCTGTGCATCCCATTTGCAGGGCTGCTGCTCTGCATCGCCATCATGCCGCTTATCAAAGAGGAATGGTGGGGCAGCCATCAGCCTCTCGCGGTGGCGTTCTGGATCCTTGTTATGGCGGTCCCGTTCGCCCTTTACTACGGGACCGGGCAGATGGCGGAAACCGTACTGGACTGTGCGGTAAATGATTATCTGACATTTATCATCCTGTTGTTCGGACTGTTCTGCGTATCCGGCAACATCACAATGGAAGGGGATTTCGCGGGTTCTCCCAGGATCAACACCGGACTTCTCGTCCTCGGGACTCTGCTGGCAAGCTGCATCGGCACCACAGGCGCCAGCATGCTCATGGTCCGTCCCGTGCTGAAAATGAACTCCTGGAGAAGAAGGAAAGCGCACATCATGGTGTTCTTCATTTTCCTCGTGTCCAACATGGGCGGGATCCTGACCCCGATCGGCGATCCGCCGCTGCTGATGGGATTCATGCGCGGCATCCCGTTCTTCTGGAGCCTGCATCTGTTCCCAGTCCTTCTCTTTAATATGGTGATCCTTCTTTTTATCTTTTATCAAGTGGACAAGAGGATGTACCGCAGGGACATCGCGGAAGGCAGGAAGCCGGATATCAGCAGGCCCGGGACCCGCTTCCGGATCGACGGGCTGCACAATCTCGTTTTCCTCGTCATGATCGTGGGCGCTGTCATCTTAAGCGGCGTGCTCCCGGGGATGAAGGCGTTCCAGGACAGCGCGGGGAATGTACTCGGCATCCATATCTTCGGGGATGTGAACTTAAGCTTTCCTTCCCTCATTGAGATCGTGATCATCCTCGCGGCGGCGTTTCTCTCATTCCGCACTACGCCAAAAGATGTGCGGACGCGGAACCACTTTACCTGGGGACCGATCCAGGAGGTGGCGGTGCTGTTCATCGGGATCTTCATCACCATGCAGCCTGCCCTGATGCTCCTGAAACAGGTCGGGCCGAACCTCGGTCTGGAACAGCCCTGGCAGCTCTTCTGGTCCACGGGCGCTCTGTCCAGTTTCCTGGATAATACGCCTACCTACCTGGTCTTCCTGACCACAGCGGAAACACTCGGGTTTACAGGCGGGATCGCGACCAGCCTGGGCACCATCCCTGTGCATCTGCTCTCAGCGATCTCGTGCGGCGCTGTATTTATGGGCGCGAATACATATATCGGGAATGCCCCGAACTTCATGGTCAAGTCGATCTCCGATGAAAACGGTGTAAACATGCCGTCTTTCTTCGGATACATGCTCTGGTCAGTAGGGATCCTGATCCCGGTATTTCTGCTGGACACATTGATTTTCTTTTTGTAAGGAGGGTGGTCGGATATGCAGGAAAATGAGAAGAAATATATGGAGCTTGCAAACCGTATCTATGACCTGGACACGGAAGTTTACGCCAGTGTCGGCTCTTCGCTCGGAAGGACATTTACCGGCGACAGGGAAAATACGATACGGAATCTGTGTACGCTGATGATGACCAAACCGGACGGCCATCTCTTACGGAGCGAGCTCGCCCTGATCAGCAATATGGCAAGGACCATTAAAGACAAGAAAAAAAGAGACCTGATGATGTCTGAATACGACAACATCCTGAAGCAGATTGAAGAGCTCCCGGATGTCTTTGGGAAAGTGGATATCGTGGACCTGGCAAGGGCTGAGCTGAACCTCAGCGCCCGGAAGCAGCCTTCCGGGGACGACCATCTGGTCATCTGCATCAGCAGGACGCAGGGAAGCGCAGGAAATGATATCGGATTTGAACTGGCGGACGACCTGCACATTAACTATTATGACGTTGAGATCTTCAACCAGGTGCTCACCCGCCTGGAGGCGGAAAAAGGCTCTGTCACTGATGCGGAGACGGAAAGTTTCGCCGGTTTTGACAAATACAGGAAGCGCTCGTTCCGGCTTAATACCTGGTTCCGGGAATTCAACCGCTACCACGGGCTTCCCAGACAGGACGCCGTCTTTTTCAACATGAGCGACCTGATCTGTAATCTTGCCCGGACAGAGGACTGTGTGATCATGGGCCGGTGCGCGGATTCGATCCTCTCGAATAACCATATCCCGCACATCAGCCTCTTTATCAGCGCCCCCTTCTCACAGCGCGTCCAGAGGATCATGGCGGCGAAAAACATGGACCTGCGCCATGCGTCCCGGTTCCTGAAACGGATGGACCGGCAGCATAAGAAATACTATGACTTTTACACTTACGGACGCTGGGGCAGGCCGGAAAACTACGACCTGTGCATCAACAGCGCCAATTACGGCATACGGGAGACGATCGATCTGATCGAGAGGTTGATCGACCAGAAAAAGAAGTGATGAGATGAGGCCGCCTGGGTATTGCAGAGAGTATCCGGGGGGATATTGGGTACTCTCTGTAATACCCGGGCGGGCTCTCTGATAAAGCCATGGATGATCTCCCTTTTACAGAACTGCTGACTTCTGAGACATGGCTGTGCTCTGTAAATGTATCTCCATACCAGCGGCAGAGAAGCGTCACGAACTTTTCTATCATTGTACAGGATATTTTCTTCACTTTTTCCTTTTTACTTAAATTAAGAAAAGTTTCCCTTTCCGTATCACAAGATCCGGATGAAAAACGGATGATGCAGGATTTTTTTCAAAAATCTCGCTCCGATTAGCAAATCGTGAACTGCAAATCACCGTCAGGTTCTTTGTTCGGATTTTTCCCGAAAATGAAAGAAGCCGAAAACCCTGATCTTTCAAGGAATTTTCGGCTTCTCGGTTACGTTCCCGAGGTGATTCGAACACCCGACCTACCGCTTAGGAGGTCTCCTGACCACTGTCAATCCAAGTCATGTTCAGTTCACGCAAGGCTCGCAATAAAAGGTCTTTTACTACAGTTCAAATCGTTTCTGGTCAATTGCTGTCAGCCACTGTAAACCCAGAACAACCGGTAGATATTAGCCGGATATTGGCTGCGGCTAATAAAAGGTGTTCGGCTTACTGTCAACGGCTTCCTAAAGGATCGGCTACCATGCCCGCCTTAGCAGGAATGATATACAATATTCAATTGATCAGATTTACTATCTATACTATACCGTGTAATGGTCAGTTTGTCTACGTTTTTTCGACCACTTCATTTTTGTCTTACAAATTGATATTTTCCATAATCTCTTTTCTTCCAAAAATCTTATCAAATCCCATTTTCTCAAACAAAAGATTTGCTTTTTCTTTGCTGCCTGGTTCGCATTCAGTTTATCAATAGCATTATGAATTGAAATTTTTTCCAAATCAATTAACGCTTTTTTCGGATCAATTAACACCTTTTCCGGATCAATTAACACCTCTTTTTCTGGAACATTATAATTCAAATTATAAAGAATAACAAAAAAGAGGTTGGAGTTGATCTAAAAAGTGGACTATCACTTCTCCTCTGAAATCTCCCAATGGCCATTTGATCCCCGTCCAATATAATTTACGTGATCCATTTGTTTTATACGGCGTTTTACCGTCTTAGAACTCACGCCTAAAATCATAGCCATCTTTTCTGTGCTCATCTTGTTGTTTTTTTGAATTAAGCCAATAATCTGAT
>DWUV01000069.1 GCA_019120595.1 Candidatus Mediterraneibacter tabaqchaliae
GAAAAAACAGGGCTGTCTGCGGGCGATACGGCAGAGTTCAGCCTGGCGCGTTACTCACAGGGGCTGGCAGGAGTGACACTGGAGAGACAGGTGCTTGAGCCGGAAGAATTTCACATCGCAGGCATTTATAAGGAAAATCCCGGCAGGGAAGAGAAAAATCCGGATATCCTGCTCCCTCTGGACACGGTGAAGGCAATCTATGAGAAAAATGACATTGTCTATTTTGCGTCCGCGCTTTCTTTCCGGGTGACAAAGCCCATGGAGCTCAATGAAGTCAAAGAGGAGCTGAAAGATGCGGGACTGAAAGAGATCATATACGGGTCGCCCAGGTCCTACGCCGGGATCGGACTGAAGCTGACGGATACAGAATTTATCCATTCCACGGAGAGCGCGGACCGCAGCCTGGCGCTGCTGGAGAGTTTCCTGCCATTTATGCTCGTCATCATAGCGGCAGCGGGTTATATCATCCCAAGCCTTTTGTTCCAGAACAGGCGGGAAGAATATGCGGTCATGCGCGCTCTGGGCACGGGGAGATGCTTCTGCAGCCTGCTGTTCTATATTGAGCACATCATACCCGCGGCAGCGGGGGCACTGGCCGGAGCGGCGGCTGGGATAGCGCTGGGAGCTGTGGATCCTGTGAGCGGGGCCGTTGTCTGGGGACTCTACCTGGTATTTTATATGCTAGGTGCCGGGGCGGCGATGTGGCGGTTTGGAAGATTCAGTATTGCGGCTGTGTTGTCACACAGAGATTGAGAGGTAGATATGGAACGGATCAAAGTAGAATCAGTGAGTTATTCTTATCAGAATAAATATCAGACCGTGGAAGCAGTCAGGGATGTCACCTGTTCATTTGAGACAGGCAGGCTGTATGTGATCACAGGGGAGTCGGGAAGCGGCAAGAGTACGTTCCTGTCCCTGCTGGCAGGGCTGGACTGCCCGGGCAGCGGGAGGATCCTTGTGGACGGTGATGATATAAGCCATACAGACAGGGATGCATACCGAAGGGAAAAAGTGGCTGTGATCTACCAGGCTTTTCATCTCTTCCCCCTGCTCACTGCCCTGGAAAATGTCATGTATCCTCTGGAGATACGGGGAATGCCGGGAAAAGAAGCGAGGCGGCAGGCAGAGGCCTGTCTGGAGGAGGCCGGGGTCAGCAGGAAGTTATTCGGACAGTATCCGAAGATGATGAGCGGAGGAGAGCAGCAGAGGACCGCAGTGGCGCGCGCGATCGCATCCGGCGGGAAGATCCTGCTGGCGGACGAGCCTACCGGCAGCCTGGATTCGGAAAATGAGGAAAAGATCGTGGATCTCCTCTTGTCTCTGGCGCATGAGAGGGATTATACAGTCATCATGGTCACGCACAACAGGGAGATCGCGGAGAGGGCGGATGTGCGTCTGGTCATGAAGGACGGAAGGATGACAATGGAACAGTGAGGTGTTGAGGATGACATTCTACTACAGTATAAAACAGATGCGCCGGAGCCCTCTGAAAAGCCTGCTGTTCGCTGTCCTCATCGCCGTGTGCGCCTTCTGCCTTTCGCTGGGAGGAGCTCTGTGGTACATGGGGAGCAGCGGGTTTCAGGATTTCGACGGGCTGTATACCACCATCGGGACAGTTGAGCAGAAATATGAAGGAACAGAGGTGCGCTCACGCTGGGATCCGGAAACAGAGGCATACGAGTATTACAGCGGGGGATATTACGGAAAATGGATCTCAGAGGATGTTCTGGACTTTGAAGGGACGGACTACATTTTGAAGCCCAGGCAGAGACCTTATTTCGGAGCATATATCGAAGACCTGTATCACGGGATCGGGAGTGCGGACATGGGAGTCGTGGAAGCCACGCCGCTCGAGACGGGAGCAATGTACCCTTCTCTGCCCATGCGCGTGACACGCGTGCTGGAGGGGACGATGCAGGAAGGGGAAATCTTCTATCTCTGCGACCATCAGAGCGAGGAACCGGCCATCCTTGAGGCGGGAAAGACCTATGTGATGCAGCTGTCTATGTTCGGGCTGACGCACGGCCCCAATGCGCCTGAAGGCGAACAGATCCTGGAATACCAGCTTTCTTCGGGGATCGCATCCACTCAGTACACGATCGACATGGAGCCTGTGTACGACCCTGTTACGGAAGAGGACCGATGGTATGATGAGGTGACGGATGGCTTTTATGAGACTGAGAGAGGGAAGCGCTGGCTTGCGCTCAGCAGTTACCAGGATTACAGCATGCGCACGATCCCGGTCCAGCCCACGGACGGGACGAAGCTGCTCATGTATTTCTATAACGGGGAAGCGCGGATCACAGAGGGGCGCGACATCACAGAAGAGGAATATAAGGACGGCGCAAAGGTCTGCCTGATCCCTGAAATGCTGGCGATGAGGCTGGGAAAGAAGGTCGGAGATACCCTGACCCTGCCGCTTTATTATGCCGATTATTCCCGGGCGGTAGGGGACGCCTTCATGCTGGGCACCCGCAGTCACGTCTCTGTGAATCTCCTGAATGCGGAAGGAGAGATATATCAGATATTCAATGAGCAGGAGTATGAGATCGTCGGGCTCTATACGGCGGAAGATAAGGGATCGGGCAGTTATTCCGCAGGGGAGTATGAGGTGGTCATCCCGTGGGATGCGGTCCCGGAAAACTGCTGGGAAGATAATATCGCAGGGGCAGGACCCATGAAAGGAGCGGATACGTCATTTCAGATCCCCAACGGGACAGTGGAAGAGTTCCAGGAAACGTGGGATGCACTTGGCATTGACGGCCTGGAGATCCGCTTTTATGATATGGGCTACACCCAGCTGAAGGACAGCCTGGAGAACCGTCAGCTCATGTCAGCGATCTTTCTGCTCAGCGGGGGAGTGATGGCAGTCCTGATCTTATGTTTTTTCTCAAGCCTGTTTATCACCGGGCAGAAAGAGCGCATCGCTGTGGAAAGACTGATGGGACGGACAAAACGCCAGTGTGCGTTATCCATTCTGTCCGGGATGCTTGTCTTAAGCGCGGCAGGATGTATTGCAGGGAGCTCAGCGGGATGGCTTGCCTCGGGAAAAGCCGCGCAGGAGGCCGGGGATACCCTGGAGTTTGACCGGACATACAGCGATGATGCGATCGCAAATACAGAGCCGGAAGACACAGGAGAGCCTCCGGGAGCAGTGCTGCCCTGTGTTGCGGGAGGCGTGCTGCTGGCGGCATCGGCGGCGGTCGCCGGGGGATATATGCGCGCAGTGCTCAGGAAAGAGCCTCTGCGGATGCTGGGAGAGATAGAGGAATAACGGGAAAGAAAGAGATCAATGAACGTGCAGCTAAAGCACCGGTTTTTCTGCGGAAGGCGGAGAGACCGGTGCTTTGGCGTTATTGCAGTATCAGTACCTTTTTTGATACAATTTCTCCACCACCCCGATCACCGCATACAGGCCCATCGCCATAATGCACAGCAGCACGATCGACATGATCAGCCAATCCATCTTAAACACCTGGCTCGAATAGATGATCAGGTACCCCAGTCCATTCCTTGCCGCCAGGAATTCCCCGATCACCACCCCCACAAGGCACAGCCCGATATTGACCTTCATATTGCTGATCACAGCAGGCACAGAGCTCGGCAGAACGACTTTAAAAAGCGCGTGCCGCCTCGTCCCGTGCAGGGTATAGATCAGTTTGATCTTTTCCCGGTCAACAGTGGTGAAACTGGTGTACAGGTTCATGATGCTGCCGAATATCGCCACGGACATGCCTGCCACGATGATGGTCGTGGGGGTGGCGCCCAGCCATACGATCAGAAGAGGCGCAAGGGCGGATTTCGGCAGGCTGTTCAGGACGACCAGATAGGGCTCCAGTATCTCGGAGAGCTTCCGGCTGCACCAGAGAAGGACAGCGATAAGGACGCTGAACAGAGTGACTAAAAGGAAGCTGACAATGGTTTCATACAGTGTGACGCCGATATGCAGGAAGATCGAGCGGTCCGTGACCATTTCCCAGAAGCAGAGAGCGATCTTGGAAGGGCTGCTGAAGATAAAGGAATCAATGATCCCTGTATCTGCACAGACTTCCCACAGGATGAGGAAGAGCACCAGGATCACTACCCGCGCAAGACGCACGATCAGGCGGTGGCGGCGCAGGCGGGAGAGAAACAGTTCCTGCCCATGTGAGATTTTATTCATCGTGATTCAGCTCCTTCCATATTTCATTAAAATAAGTCTTAAATTCCGGTGCGTTCCTCCGGTTCAGCGGGGTATCTTTCTCCAGGGAGAATCTGACAGGGACAATGCGCACGATCGATGCCGGCCGTTTGGACAGGACGATGACCCGGTCTGAGAGGCTGACGGCTTCGGAGAGATCGTGGGTGACAAGGAGCGCTGTCTTTCCGGAACGGCGGATGATCTGCCCGATGTCATCGCTTACCGTGAGCCGTGTCTGGTAGTCCAGAGCGGAAAACGGTTCGTCGAGGAGCAGGAGCTCCGGATCCAGCAGAAGAGTGCGGATCAGGGCAGCCCGCTGACGCATGCCGCCGGACAGTTCGGAAGGCCTGGAGCGTGCGAACCGTTCCAGCCCGTACTGTTCCAGGAGCTGCTCAGCGCGGGCGCGGATCTGTGGCGTCACCTTCCCGCGGATCTCGGCTCCGAGGATCACATTGCGGTATACAGTGCGCCATTCAAACAGGTGGTCATGCTGGAGCATGTAGCCGATCTTGGAAGAATTCTCTGTCAGGGGTATCCCGCCAAGAGACATATTCCCGGCTTCGGGCTGCATAAGTCCGGCGATGAGAGAGAGAAGGGTGGACTTGCCGCAGCCGGAGGGACCGACCACTGCTGTAAATTCCCCGGGCATGAGTGTAAATGAAATATCAGCCAGGGCTTTTGTCTCCCCGTCCGGTGTATGATAGGAATAACTGACATTGCTCAGTTTCAGGATTGGTTCCATAGGATTCACTTCCATCCGTGCTGTATATTATTTAATGTATGTAAAAACACAGGCGGCGTGAAAACGTATGACACTGTCCGCGGCAGCAGTGCGGGAACATGGAAAACGCCTGGAAAGCGGCTTTGCAAAAATGCGTTTTCCGGCGTTGTGTGAGAAGGAAAAGAGCGGTATAATAAAACCAGAGATACATGTTGATACAGCGCGCGGAAGATATGAGCGGATAAACAGCGGCAGGTATAATGCTCCGCGGGATGGCCTGCGGATCCTGCACTGGCAGCAGAGAGGAGAGATGGATATGTCAGGACATAAGATCATTACGATTGGACGGCAGTTCGGGAGCGGAGGACGTGAGATCGGACAGAAGCTTGCCGAGAGACTGGAGCTTCCTCTTTACGACCGCAGGCTTGTGACCATGGCGGCGGAGGCACTCGGCGTAAGGGAGGAGGATGCAGAGCGGGTGGATGAATCCAGCCTGAATTCATTTGTTTCCAACTATACTGTATCGCCGGGGATGTATATGGAATTTATCAGCGCCACGCCGTACATCCAGTCATTTGACGATGAGGTATACCGGAAAGAGGCTGAGATCATCAGGAACCTTGCTGAGAAGGGACCCTGCATTATCGTGGGGCGCTGTGCGGATTATGTCCTTAAGGACAGGGCGGAATGCATCAATGTCTTTATCTGTGCGGACAAGGCGGACAGGATAAAACGGATCGCCAGAATGTATGGCTTGACGGAACGCAAGGCGGCGGAGCGGATCCGCCGGACGGACCGGGAGCGCAGGTATTATTATGAGCTCCATACAGGGCAGGACTGGGGCGCCGTGAGCTCGCACCAGATGCTCTTTAATGTCAGTCGCCTTGGGATGGACAAAGTCATAGACTATCTGGAGGCAATGTACAAATGCTGAGGCACAGGAGAGCAGGACAATGAACGTGCAGAAAGTAAATTATCAGAAAGAGCTTGAACGTATCTTAAAAGAACTGGAGGCTGAGGGAAAGGTCCCGGCGCTCCTTATCCATAGCTGCTGCGCTCCGTGCAGCAGCTATGTGCTGGAATACCTTTCCCAGTATTTTAAGATCACGGTTTTTTATTACAATCCAAATATTTATCCTGAGAGCGAGTATACAAAACGGATCCTGGAACAGCAGAAGCTGATCCGGGATATGAACCTGAAATACCCGGTCTCTTTTCTTGCGGGCAGATATGAGAAGGAAAAGTTTTACGCTATGGCAGAGGGCATGGAGGATCTGAGAGAAGGCGGGGCCAGGTGCATGAAATGCTATGAGCTCCGGCTTTCGGAGACTGCGCGGCAGGCTGCGGCGGGAGGGTTTGATTATTTTACGACCACTCTGAGCATCAGCCCTATGAAAAACGCGCAGAAGCTCAATGAGATCGGAGTGCGGCTGGGAGAAGAATACGGCGTTGAGTATCTGGTGTCTGATTTTAAGAAAAAGAACGGGTATAAACGCTCGATCGAATTGTCAAAAGAGTATGGGCTGTACCGGCAGGATTACTGCGGATGCGAGTTCTCCCTGAGAGAGCGGGAGGCGCAGAAAATGTAAGACTGCAAATGCTTTGGGAGCAGTCCGGGCAGGAGATGGGGCGGCTGCATTCCGTCATCCTTACAGCGGATTCGGGATATTCACGGGATATTCGTGCATAAAACAGTAGACATTTCACACTTTAGTGTGATAAACTAAGTGGAAAATGCGGCGGCAGACCTGCCGGATCCGCATATGGATAAGAAATTATTACAGAGAAAAGAGGATAAGGAATGGCACAGTTATGGGGCGGCCGTTTCACCAAAGAGACGGACAAGTTAGTTTACAACTTTAATGCTTCCATCTCCTTTGACAAGCGTTTTTACAGACAGGACATCCGCGGCAGCATTGCCCATGTGACGATGCTGGCGAAGCAGGGCATCCTGACAGAGGAAGAGAAGGAGCAGATCATAGACGGGCTGAACGGCATCCTGCGGGATGTGGAGAACGGGAGCCTTCCGATCACGGACGAATACGAAGACATCCACAGTTTCGTGGAGGCGAACCTGACCGCCCGCATCGGCGATGCGGGAAAGAAGCTGCACACCGGGCGCAGCCGGAACGACCAGGTGGCGCTGGACATGAAGCTCTACACGCGGGATGAAGTCACAGAGCTGGACGGGCTCTTACGAGAGCTGCTGGAAGTGCTCCTGACATTGATGAAAGAAAATACAGAGACATTTATGCCGGGATTCACCCATCTCCAGAAGGCCCAGCCGATCACACTGGCGCACCATATGGGAGCCTATTTTGAGATGTTCAAGAGGGACCGGCAGCGGATGAGGGACATTTATAAAAGGATGAATCTCTGTCCGCTTGGATCGGGAGCCCTTGCAGGGACAACCTATCCCCTTGACAGAGAGTACACGGCGGAGCTCCTCGGATTTGACGGGCCGACGCTGAACAGCATGGATTCCGTGTCCGATAGGGACTACCTGATCGAGCTGCTCTCGGCAATGTCCACAGTGATGATGCACCTGAGCCGTTTCTCGGAGGAGGTCATTATCTGGAACTCCAATGAATATAAGTTTGTGGAGATCGACGACGCGTACAGTACGGGCAGCAGCATCATGCCGCAGAAGAAGAACCCGGATATCGCGGAGCTTGTCCGGGGCAAGACGGGAAGAGTCTACGGGGCGCTCATGTCCCTGCTGACCACGATGAAAGGCATTCCCCTTGCATATAATAAGGATATGCAGGAGGATAAGGAGCTGGTATTTGATGCCATTGACACGACGAAGGGCTGCCTGGCATTATTTACAGGAATGCTCAGGACTATGAAGTTCAACGCAGAGCGCATGGAAGAGAGCGCAAAGCACGGCTTCACCAACGCTACGGACGCGGCGGACTATCTGGTGAACCACGGAGTTCCCTTCCGGGACGCCCACGGGATCGTGGGACAGCTCGTCCTCTACTGTATAGAGAAGAAGATCGCGCTGGATGACATGACGCTGGAGGAGTTCAAGTCGATTTCCCCGGTGTTCGAGGAGGATATCTACGATGCGATCAGCATGAAGACCTGCGTGGAGATGAGAAATACCATCGGCGCGCCGGGGAAAGCGGCGATGGAGAAGGTGATCGCCGCGGAGGAAGCATACCTGGCGGAAAACCCGGAGCTCTAGCAGTAATGCAGAGGCAGCACTAAGAGATATCAGTAAAACAGATATCAGCGGAACAGATATCAGGGAAATAGATATTAGCGAAAGAGATATCGGAGAAATAAGAAAGATTTACAGATACAGACAGAAAAGGAGAAGGAAAAATGGATCAGAAATTGAAAGTAGGTATTCTTGGCGCAACAGGGATGGTGGGACAGAGATTTATCTCTCTGCTTGAGGACCATCCGTGGTTTGAGGTAGTGACAGTGGCTGCAAGCCCGCGCTCCGCAGGCAAGACATACGAGGAGGCAGTGGGAGACCGCTGGAAAATGGATACTCCGATGCCGGAGGCAGTAAAGAAACTGGTCGTGCTCAATGTAAACGACGTAGAGCACGTTGCATCTACGGTTGATTTTGTATTCAGCGCAGTAGATATGAGCAAGGACGAGATCAAAGCGATCGAGGAAGCATATGCGAAGACAGAGACTCCGGTCGTATCCAACAACAGCGCGCACCGCTGGACGCCGGACGTGCCGATGGTAGTGCCGGAGATCAACGCGGAGCATTTCGATGTGATCCCGGATCAGAAGAAACGCCTTGGCACAACACGCGGATTCATCGCGGTAAAACCGAACTGCTCTATCCAGAGCTATGCTCCGTGCCTTGCGGCGTGGAAAGAATTTGGACCGAAGGAGCTGGTCGTTACCACATACCAGGCGATTTCAGGTGCAGGAAAGACATTTAAAGACTGGCCGGAGATGGTCGGGAACATCATCCCCTTCATCGGCGGTGAGGAAGAGAAGAGCGAGCAGGAGCCGCTCCGCGTGCTCGGCAAAGTGGAGAACGGAGAGATTGTAAAAGCAGAACTTCCGAAGATCACATGCCAGTGCGTGCGCGTTCCGGTGCTGAACGGACATACAGCGGCAGTGTTCATCAACTTTGAGAAAAAGCCGACAAAAGAACAGCTCATCGAAAAGCTTGTAAACTTCAAAGGCTTCCCGCAGGAGGCAGGGCTTCCGAGCGCTCCGAAGCAGTTCATCCAGTACCTCGAGGAGGACAACCGCCCGCAGGTAACTCTGGACGTGGACTACGAGAACGGAATGGGCGTGTCCATTGGACGCTTAAGAGAAGACAGCATGTATGACTACAAGTTCATCGGACTGTCACACAACACAGTAAGAGGCGCGGCAGGCGGCGCGGTGCTGTGCGCAGAGGCTCTGACAGCGAAAGGATACATCGCGAAAAAGTAAAAAAGGGACAGGGCAAATGTCAATTGGGGACGTAGTAAAATCGAAAATGACTACGTCCCCAAACACAGAATTTTCACAATTTCAGGAGGTGTTTTAACATGGGAATGACAATGACGCAGAAGATCCTGGCGGCTCACGCCGGGCTTGATTCTGTCGAAGCGGGCCAGCTGATCGAGGCGAAGCTTGATGTGGTCATGGCGAATGACATCACAGGACCGATGGCCCTGCCAATCATCAAACAGATGTCAGATCATGTATTTGACAAGGATAAAGTGGTATTTGTGCCGGATCATTTTACGCCGAACAAGGATATCAAATCCGCGGAGAACTCCAAGGCGATCCGCGAGTACGCAAAGGAGCAGGGGCTGACCTGGTACTTTGAGCAGGGCAAATCCGGCGTGGAGCATGCCATCCTCCCGGAGGCGGGCGTTGTCGTTGCGGGTGAGTGCATCATCGGCGCGGATTCCCACACCTGTACATACGGAGCTCTCGGCGCCTTCTCCACAGGAATGGGAACAACGGACGTGGCGACAGGTATGGCGACCGGCGAGATCTGGTTCAAGGTGCCCAGCGCGATCAAGTTCGTCCTGACAGGGAAGCCGGGGAAATATGTGAGCGGAAAAGACATCATCATCCACATCATCGGAAAGATCGGCGTGGACGGAGCTCTCTATAAATCCATGGAGTTCACCGGAGACGGGATCGCGAACCTTTCCATGGACGACCGTTTTACGATGGCGAATATGGCCATCGAGGCGGGCGCAAAGAACGGCATCTTCCCGGTGGATGAGAAGGCGGAAGCGTACATGAAAGAGCACTCCAAAAAGCCGTACACCATTTACGAGGCGGATGAGGATGCGCAGTACGATGAAGTGGTCACCATCGATCTTTCCGAGGTGCGCCCGACAGTCGCATTCCCCCACCTTCCGGGAAATGCAAAAACCATCGATGAGGTGGAAGCGATGGAGCCCATCAAGATCGACCAGGTCGTCATCGGTTCCTGCACAAACGGACGCATGGAGGATATGAGGAAAGCGGCGGCGATCCTGAAGGGACATACCGTACACCCGGATGTGCGTGTCATGGTCGTCCCGGCGACACAGAAGATCTACAAGGAATGCATCAAAGAAGGACTGCTGGACATCTTCGTGGACGCGGGATGCGCGGTCAACACGCCGAGCTGCGGCCCATGCATGGGCGGACACATGGGCGTCATGGCTGCGGGAGAGAAGTGCGTATCCACGACGAACAGAAACTTCGTAGGACGTATGGGGCATGTGGATTCCCTGATCTACCTTGCATCGCCGGAAGTGGCGGCTGCAAGCGCGATCGCAGGATA
>DWUV01000070.1 GCA_019120595.1 Candidatus Mediterraneibacter tabaqchaliae
CTACCGATTCCTTTGCGTCCATGTGGCAAAGAATGATTCGTCTTAGCCGATAGATCTGCCTTTTTTGAATCATTAAATGGCTGGAATTTATATTTTAATTCGTCATAATCTATTCCTATTCCATTATCTTCCACTGTGATCATATTAATTATTCCAAGACCATTTTCATGTAAAGTAATCTTAATCTCAGTAGCCTCTGCATCAAAACCATTCCAAATATATTCGCATATAGCATCCAAAGGTTTTATATTTTTTAGATTTTTTTGTATTCCTTCTGGCGTAATAAGAACACTTTTCATTTTTTCACCTTCTTGCTCATTTATTGGTACTGTACTAAGTATAATATAATCTATACGGATAAACAATTGACATTTTAAAATCCATTAATTCTATTCCCATACTATTAAATTCTATATCAAAAACGTCCGTAATTTTATACAAGCGTCTTATAATTCTAAGTGGATTTTTTTCTGAAAGAAATACTGACACAAGTTCATGTACCCCATAGATACGTATTTCATTGATATGTTACTGAATTTAGAGAATGAAAAAACCTCATATCACATATGTAACATGAGGCTTTCAAGATCCCCCTGTTGGACTTGAACCAACGACACTTCGGTTAACAGCCGAACACTCTACCGACTGAGCTAAGGAGGATTATTATGAGGTTGGCACAATTATCAAACCTGTTTTATATAGCCACATCAATCTCAAAGTACTATACCCCTTCAAAGCAAAGAGCAACATTCTATTTTCCAAATGCGATACCAATAATATCGCTGTTAGCAGAAATAATCATATAATGTATCTAAAAAACCGATTGACTCTCGTATGAAAATCAATCGGCTATGTAATAATTTCCTGTGATATGAGGTATTTACAATACGTGCAGATCTTCCTCCTTTTATGTATTAAATAATCGAACATATGTCTGATTACCTTTTTGATTACCTCTTGATTACCAGATACGAAAAAAAGCCCTGTTTCCAAGGCTTTTCAGATGACTCCGAGGGGAATCGAACCCCTGATTCCAGCGTGAGAGGCTAGCGTCTTGACCGCTTGACCACGGAGCCTTATTTATATCCGCTGTTCAGCAGTGCCTCACAGCGAATATTAATATACCATATGATTTTTCATAATGCAAGTGTTTTTATCAATTTTCTTCATTTTTTTCCGAAACTTTTTCGGATCCTTTTTCAGAGGCCTGTCCCGAGACGGATAACCCGGCTGCCATCTCCTGTCTGACCATGATCCTCAGCGCCTGTTTTTTGTCTGTTACGGTGACCTCCCTGTGCTTTCCGCCGAACTCCCCGTCCAGCGTCCATGGGATCTCTTCCTCACACGCAAAGCGCACGCACCCTGACTTAAACGAATACATCCTCTGGGGATTGATCTGTTTCATCACGATCGCGCCAAGCAGTTCATTGAGCTCAAGCGGGTTTTTCGGAGTCCGGATCAGCGTCACCTCAAACTCACCGTCATCAAATACTACATCCGTGCCTATGATCCCCTTGAAACCGCCCACGGACCTGGAATTCGTCACCATTCCGAATATAAATTCATCTTCAAACTCTTCTCCGTCATGCGTCACTTTGATCTTGTAAGACGGAATATTAAATATCCTTTTTGTACCTTCCAATACATAGGCCAGATGTCCCAGGATATTTTTCATGCTCTGCTTCGTCTCATAGGACACATCCGTAAACAGGCCGAATGCAGCTATGTAAATAAAGGGATCGCCATTAAACAGCCCCACATCGCAGGAAAAAGGCACGCCGTTCACCGCGGTGTCCGCTGCTGCCAGGATATCCTTTGAGATCCCAAGGCTGGATGCGAAGTCATTTGTCGTGCCTGCCGGGATATAGCCCAGCGGGATATCCGTCCCCCGCAGCTGGATGCCGGTCACAGCCTCATCCAGAGTGCCGTCCCCTCCGCTGCAGACGAGCAGGTCATACTCCCCTCGGAAGGACTGGATCTTTTCCACTGCATCGTGAGCCTTCTGCGTCGGATAGACTGTCACCTCATACCCGCCTTTCGTAAAAATATCCAGCACATCTGAAATCTTCGGTTTCAGAGCTCCTGTCCCCGCATTCGGATTATAGATAAACAACATTTTTTTCATACCCTGTCATCCCTCCCGTCTGTGTATCCCCCGTGTCCACACACGGACGCAGCGCATCCCCTGCCCTGTGCCCGCGAATGAAAAAGGCTGTACTCCATCCGCACAGCCTCCCTCGTAACATTCCCTATTTATCTGTTCCCCGCCCGTATTCGGACAGGGTACGCCCTCACATCAGCATGCGCAGTTCGCAAAAAAAGTACGGATGCCTTCCGCCGCCTTCTGCTCGTCCTCTCCCTCTGTGACAACCGTGATCTTCTCACCGTCTGTAAGGGTCAGGCTCATCATGCCCATGATGCTCTTTGCATTGATATTTTTCTCGCCGATCTGGATATAAATCTTGCTCGCATACTGGCTTGCTTCCTGCACGAGCAGCGCGATCGGCCTCCCGTCAAATCCCTCTTCCGTCTTCACTACAACAGGTGTTTTAATCATAATAATCCTCCTTGTGTTCCTGCCTTACCCTGTCTGCCATCTCGCTCAGCCTGCGCAGCCTGTGATTGATCCCGGACTTCCCAACGGGCGGGGTCAGCGCCTCGCCGAGCTCCTTCAGGGTCGCCTCCGGGTTCGCAAGGCGGGCATTCGCCGCCTCCACCAGATTTTCCGGCAGGTTCTCAAACCCAACCGTATCCCTGAGATATGTAATGTCCTCTACCTGTTTCACTGCTGCTGACACAGTCTTATTGATATTGGCAGTCTCGCAGTTTACCTTCCTGTTTACGGAATTGCGCATTTCCTTGAGGATCCTGACATTTTCAAGTTCCATCAGGGATACGTGGGCTTCCATCACATTCAGGATATCCACTATCTGGGCTCCTTCCTTAAGGTATACAACGAAGGTCTTCTTGCGGGGCACGATCTTGGCATCGAGCCCGAAGCTGCATATCACACTCCGGATCTGCCCAGCCGCTTCCGGCGATGAGCACACGATCTCAAAATGATATGACTTCTTCGGATCACTCATAGATCCCGCTGCCTGAAACGCTCCCCGGAGGAAAGCCCTCTTACAGCAGGTCTGCCTGATCACAAGAGGGCTGAACGCCTGTATATCGTCCGCGCTCCCCTGATGATCCCCGATCATCTTCGCTGCCTGAAGGATCCGCAGTGCATCTTCGTGGTTTCTGACTATAACCGCGTAAGCTGCACTTCCTTTCCTGATATTTCTCCTTACAGAAATATCAGCTTTAATATTAAATGTTTTTTGCAGCAATGTAAAGACTTTTCTTGCAGCCAGAAGATTTTCGGAATGGATCTTGATACTGTATCTGTCAAAGCTGTTGATGACCACAGTCCCGCACATCCCGATAAATGCGGCTGTCTCTGCGATCCGGCAGTGCCTCGCCGGGCTGATGCTGCCTGCCAGCTCTTCCTTTACTCTCCCGGAAAACGACATATAGGCTCACTTCCTTTTCGTGATCGTATCTTTCCCAATATCCCGGTGCTCAATACGCACCCCGTAATTTCCCTGTTCTTCCAGTATCTGGTACAGGGCGTTCGCCAGAGTCACCGACCGGTGCTTCCCGCCGGTGCAGCCGATCGATATGACCAGCTGGTTTTTCCCTTCCAGGATATAGTTCGGGATCAGGAATCCAACCATATCATTCAGCTTATCGAGGAACATGCGGGATTTTTCATTTTCCATCACATAATCCTGCACCTCAGGGTCATTTCCTGTTTTCTCACGCAGCCCGTCTATATAATAGGGATTGGGAAGGAAACGCACGTCAAATACAAGGTCCGAGTCCTGCGGGATACCGTACTTGAAGCCAAAAGACATCACAGTGATATAGAGATTGCAGAAGCTCTTTCCTTCCACAAAGAGCTTCTCCAGCTCGATCTTAAGCTCTCTTGTCAGCAGCTTGCTCGTATCAAGTATATAAGTTGCCCTCATTTTTAAGAACATGATCTTTTCGCGCTCTTTCGCGATCCCCGTGTCCACTCTCCCCGAGCCGCTCAGAGGATGCTGTCTCCTCGTCTCCTTGTAACGCTTGACCAGCACATCGTCACCGGCGTCCAGGAACAGGATCTCATACTGGATCTCCTGCTCATCCATCTCATCCAGGACTTCTTTCAGCCCGGAGAAATCCTGCCCGCTCCGCACGTCAAGCCCAAGGGCGATCTTTTTCACCTCTTCATCCGGCTCCCTGAACATCTCCACAAAACGCGGGAGAAGGGGGATCGGCAGATTATCCACGCAGAAATACCCCATATCTTCCAGCATTTTAAGGGCCGTTGATTTCCCCGCCCCTGACATTCCCGTAACGATAACAAAACGCATTCTTTAAAACTCTCCTATCTTCTTAACTTCCGGCTGCAGCCTCACGCCGAACTTCTCTTCTACCCTGTCCGCCACGTCTTCCATAAGCTGCGCCACCTCTGCTGCGGTCGCATTTCCCCTGTTGATCACAAACCCGCAGTGTTTTTCCGATACCTGGGCATCTCCCACACGGTAGCCCCGAAGTCCTGCATCCTCGATCAGTTTTCCCGCGAAATAGCCTTCCGGACGTTTAAACGTACTTCCGGCGCTTCCGTATTCCAGAGGCTGTTTTTCAACCCTTTTTTCTTTCAGCTCTTCCATCCGCGCGCGGATCTGCTCCCGGTCTCCCTTTTGGAGCTTCAGGACCGCCCCCAGCGCCACATAGTCATTCCGCGAGATCACGCTTGTGCGGTAGCCCATCCCCAGGTCCTCCACAGACAGAGTCTTTACCTCTCCGTCCGGGGTAAGGATATCCGCTGACTCCACGATATGTTTCATCTCGCCGCCGTAAGCGCCCGCATTCATCCTGAGGGCGCCGCCCAGGGTCCCCGGGATCCCGGATGCGAACTCCATCCCCGTCAGCGATGCCTCGCACGCCGCTGCCGCAGTCTTTGAGAGCAGAGCGCCCGCCTGGGCGTAAATCCGCTCTCCTTCTACACGGATCCCGCTCATCCGCTTAAAGAGCTGGACGATGACCCCCCTGTATCCTTTGTCTCCCACGAGAAGGTCGCTTCCATTTCCCATAATATAGTACGCCGTTGAATTCCTGCGGCATGCCCCGAGGACCTCCCTGATCTCCTCCACGGAGGACACACTGACAAAATAGTCGGCCGGCCCGCCGATCCGAAATGTCGTATGCCTGCTCATAGGCTCATCCGCAAGTACATTCTGCGCTCCCGCCGCATCACATAATTCTCTGTATAAATCCATAGATTGCTCCATCCATTTTGATTTTTTCTATTTTTTATTTCTTAGACATTCATTATAGAGCACACAGGCGGCAAAGTAAAGCCAGCCGCCGCAAATCTTGCATAATCTTCTAAAACAGTGTATACTAAATCAGTATCTGTACATTTTTTTATGATCCATTATGTTTGTTTTTATTAAAGGAGTGAAATTAAAACCGTGGATTCTGGTGACAGTTTTCAACTAATCATACTTATAATTCTTTTAATGCTGTCTGCATTTTTTTCATCTAATGAGACAGCGCTGATGTCAGTGAGCAAGCTGAAACTGCGGACACGGGCAGATTCCGGGGACAAACGCGCCGCAATGGTGCTCGATGTTACGGAAAACCATACTTCCAAGATGCTCAGTGCGATCCTGATCGGAAACAACATTGTCAACCTCTCCGCATCTGCCCTTGCCACATCGCTTGCATATGCATTCGGCGGCTATATGGTCAGCATCGCGACCGCAGTCCTTACAGTTGCGATCCTTGTGTTCGGCGAGATCACGCCAAAAAACTACGCAACGATAAACGCCGAAAAACTGGCGCTCAGATATATCGGGGTCATCCGTTTCTTTATGACTGTCATGACGCCTGTGATCTTTATCATCAATCTGTTTTCCCGGGGCATCATGTTCCTGCTGCGGGTAGACCCGGATGCGTCCGGCAAAGGGATCACAGAGGACGAGCTCCGCACCATCGTGGATGTCAGCCATGAAGACGGCATCATAGAGTCCGATGAGAAAGAGATGATCTATAATGTATTCGACCTGGGCGATGCGAACGCAAAGGACATCATGGTTCCCCGCGTACACGTTACATTTGCGGACGTGGACAACACCTACGAAGAGCTGATCGAGATCTTCCGCAAGGACAAGTTCACCCGCCTGCCTGTCTACGAGGAGACCCAGGACAATATCGTCGGCATTATTAATATGAAGGATCTGCTGCTGTATGATAAAAACCAGCCCTTCCACATCCGCGACATCATGCGCAAGCCGCATTTTACCTATGAGTATAAAAGTATTTCGGAACTGCTCGTGGAGATGAGGGACTCTACCTTTAATATCGCGATCGTGCTCGATGAGTACGGCGAGATGGCAGGCCTGATCACACTGGAGGATATCCTGGAAGAGATCGTGGGCGAGATCCATGATGAATATGACGAGACAGAGGACGAGCTCATACGCCGGATCTCCGACCGGGAATATATCATCGAAGGCTCCATGAGCCTGGACGATGTCAACGACCGTCTCCACACGGAGCTTGCGTCTGAGGACTATGATTCCCTCGGCGGCCTCATTATCGAATACCTGGACGACCGCCTGCCGGAAAAAGGGGACGAGGTCATCACTGACGATGGTATCCGGCTCGTCGTGGAATCACTGGACAAAAACCGCGTGGAGAGCGTGCATGTTTATCTGCCGGAAGTTCCGGTGTCAGAAGGAGAGCCCGGAGAGGGCAAACAGTCTGACACAGCGGAAGCCTCCGAAAAGGACGTGGTATCTGATACTCAATAAATGGGATCCAAAGACTGATAACCTGCGGGAAGACCTTCCCCTGTTTATCAGTCTTTTTTATTTCACCTTTCCCTCTTTCAAAGTAATCGCTTCCGCGCCCGCACATCTCAGGGAAATATAAGCAACATAATTCTTCTTTTTTACGATGGGATTCATTTTTGTTTTATTATCATTTTTTCTTTTTACGCATATTTTACTATAGAACACTCATGCAAGGAGCTATAAATATGCCATATTCTATCATGCTGGATGCCGGACACGGGGGAAAGGATCCCGGGGCAGTCTACAATGGCCGTCAGGAAAAGGACGACACACTTGCCCTCACACTTGCTGTGGGAGAGATCCTGCAGGGGCGGGGGATCGATGTCCTGTACACCCGCACTACGGATGTATACGAATCCCCTTATCAGAAAGCCATGGAAGCGAACGAAGCGGGTGCGGACTTCTTTGTGTCCATCCACCGCAACTCCTACCCGACCGACAACACTGCGTCAGGGGTCGAGACACTGGTCTACGACAGATCAGGCCTGAAGCTTCAGATGGCAGAGAACATAGACGAACAGCTGGAGGCCATCGGCTTTGTAAACCTCGGGGTCAAGGAGCGCCCGGGCCTGGTCGTCCTCCGCCGCACCCGGATGCCCGCCGTGCTCGTAGAAGCCGGATTTATCAATTCTAATACTGACAACCAGCTTTTCGATGACAATTTTGGCGACATCGCCCTTGCCATCGCAGAAGGCATACTCGATACGCTTCAGATGAACGGACTGATCGGGAACGACATGCTCCCGGACAGCGATCCCGGAGATACAGATAACATGCCCGGCGGCGGGAACACGCCCGGCCGTCCCGGAAATGAGCCCGGGCACTCTGGGGGGATCCCGCAGTATACCGTGCAGGCAGGAGCCTTCCGCAACGGCGCTTATGCAGACCGTCTCCAGAAAGAACTGTTAGAGCAGGATTTCCCCGCAGTGACCAGCCAGGACGGCGGGCTCTACCGGGTGACCGTAGGTACATTTCCGACCTTGGATGAGGCGGCGGATATGGAACGACGGCTGAAACGGGCAGGATATCAGACAGTGATCGTGAGTTCATAAAGAAAAGGAGCAGACAGAGTTTTCAGATGACTCTATCTGCTCCTTTTCGCTCTTCTTATTGTATCCGCTATCTGCGGTCAGTTTACATACCTCTTTTCTTCCGGACAACTGCTCCTGCCGCCGCACCTGATCCCGCCAGCGCACCCAGCGCAAGAAGGAGGGCGCTGCTGTCTCCAGTCTTCGGACTCGCCGTCTCTTCCTTTCCGCCGGAAGCCTGGCCGTTCATGTCGTCCGGCTTCTGCCCGCCATCATTCCCGGACGGTTTCTGTTCCGGATCCCCAGGGGTTTCCGGTGTCGGATCCGGTGTCTCCGCTTTGTCTTCTGTTACAAAGTTCCCGTCTTCATCCTGTACCAGCCCTGCATTCTCAGCCCCGTTTATCTCCACCTGGTTTACGTCCGCATTCTCGATATAGATCGCGTCCAGTTCCTTTCCCGAAGTATCCTGGACAGTCACTTTCGATCCTTCCGCAAAATTCACTTCAGCCTCGCCGTTGATCCCGTCAACATTGATGCCTCCCCAGGAATTCTCTCCGAGGATGATCTCAAGCCCGCCGGAAATGTCCGCTGTTCCGCCGTTCACGATCATCCCCGCTCCGCCTGCTGTGTCCGTGTTATCCAGCGTAATATCCTGAAGCGCTGCCCGCGACCTGTAAATGTGGAGTGCCGACTTATTTGCGGCGTCTGTCCTGATCCCAAGATCTTTGAGCGTCACCACGTCAGACGCCTCTGCCATAACGGTCACCACATTGTCCTTTCCGATCGCAGCCGTTCCGTTGAAATAGAATCCCTGTCCGTTGACTGTCATCTGCTCTTCCAGGTAAAGCGGCTCACTCAGCTCCACATCGTGCAGCAGTGTAACGGATACCACATCTTTCTCCTTTTTCGCTTTCAGAAATCCCGGAAGGTCTTCATCCTGCACATAAGCTGTCTGTCCGTCTGCTGTCACCACCTCCGTTGTATCTGCGACCTTGCCCGGGACGCTTCCTCCGTTTTCCACGCACACGACTGACTGTGTCGCCACAGGAGTATCGATCTTTGCGATGGACGCGCCTGAGAAATCCGCTGCCGCATTATCCACGTTCACGCCATACCAGGAATTCATTCCCAGTTTCAGATCAAGGTTTCCTGTAAATGCCGCGCTCCCGCCATTGATGATGACCGGCGCCCCGCCCGCTGTGTTTGTGTGGTCGATCGTAAGATTGTTTGCCCTGAACACAGTCCTGTAGGCATGCAGTGCGGATTTATTTTCCGCTGCCGTAATGATCGTAACCCCGTCAAGTGTAACTTCATCTCCGGTAAGCGTTACCAGATTGTTGTATCCGACGGCAGCTGTTCCCGCCAGCGTACCCCCTGTAACCGTCACGCTGGTGCTTATTGTCAGCGGTCTTTCCAGGGTGATCGTCTTTCCTGTCAGGTCGATGGCGCCTCCCTGGGCGATCGCAGCTTCCAGGGACGTTTGATCTGTGATCTCAGCTCTTGCTGATGTCACTTGTGCATGATCCGACGGCTCTTCTGCTGTCTCCGTTCCTGTTATCTCCACTCCGATTCCGGATGCCGCGCCGGCAGCCCCTGTCTCTGCCGCTTCCTCTACTGCAGATACCGCTCCATTATCAGCCGCAGTCTCAGCAAAAGTAATCACCGGTGATACGTTGACCACCATAGCCGCACCCATCACGGCTGCCAAAATTTTTTTCTTCATAGGTTCCTCCTGGTGAATGTTTATTTTGTGATCTTTTCATTCGTTTTCCGGCGGCCAGTCCTGCCGGAACTCGCTGTCACGGGTCAGATTATATCCAGAGGGATGCATTTTTGTCAACGAAATCAGGGCTTGTAATTTTTTCCATCTATAGCAGTTCAGCCATCTGTCTGTGCGGTTTCCCGAACGGCGCGGCTGAACGGTTCCTTACCGCCAATCCGGGGATCACTGCCATAAATCCTGAAAACAGCACGCAAAGAAAGCCGGAGAGTTTTGATCCTCTCCGGCTTCTTTCTGTTTTTATCTATGATACGGTTTTCTGCCGCCGGGCGTTCTGATTACTCAGCGTCAGCAGCGTATACGTCTACCAGTTTCTTCAGGTATGCGTATCTCTCCATAGCTTCCTTCTCGTTGAGGGCAAACAGTCTTGCTGCCTTCTCCGGGTTCGCTCTCTTCAGAGCATTGTAACGGACTTCTCCGTCAAGGAATGCCTGGTAATCCTCTTCCTTCGGCTCTTTGCTGTCAAGGAAGAACTTGTTGCCCTCAGCAGCCGGGTTGAACCGGAAGTTGTTCCAGTATCCGCACTCTACTGCGAGCTGCTCCTCTGTCTGAGCCTTGCTCATACCCTTCTTGATACCGTGGTTGATACACGGAGCGTAAGCGATGATCAGTGACGGTCCCGGATAAGCCTCAGCCTCTGTGATCGCCTTGATCGCCTGGTTGAAGTCAGCGCCCATTGCGATCTGTGCAACATATACGTAGCCGTAGCTCATTGCCATTCCCGCAAGGTCTTTCTTCTTCGTCTCTTTACCGCCTGCTGCGAACTGTGCTGTAGCACCTGTCTTCGTAGCCTTGGAGGACTGTC
>DWUV01000071.1 GCA_019120595.1 Candidatus Mediterraneibacter tabaqchaliae
GTGAGCAGGATGTCATCATCGGGAGCACGCCTCCGTTCTTGACCCGGTCAAGAAATTCATGTGCCTCTTCCATGATCGTCAGATCCGCGCTGAAGTTCGTGTCAAACACTTTATCGAACCCAATCCTGCGCAGCGCTGCCGCCATTTTGCCTTCCACGTCTGTTCCCATCGGATATCCGAACTCCTCGCCAAGTGCCGCGCGCACGGCGGGAGCGGTCTGTACGACCACATGCTTCGTCTCGTCAGCGATCGCCTCCAGCACATCGTCGATATTGCTCTTCTCATAGAGGGCTCCTGTCGGACATGCCGCGATGCACTGACCGCAGCCCACGCAGCTCGTGTCGCCCAGTCCCATCTCAAACGCGGAACCGATGAATGTGGCGAATCCTCTGTTGTTCGGTCCGATCACGCCCACGCTCTGCACCTTCTCGCACACTGCGGAGCAGCGGCGGCAGAGGATACATTTATTATTGTCGCGGACCATATGGACCGCACTTTCGTCCAGCTCATAGTGGTTCATCTCGCCCTCGAAATAATTCTCATCCGTCACGCCCAGCTCCTGGCAGAGCTCCTGGAGTTCACAGTGTCCGCTGCGCACGCAGGAAAGACATTTCTTATCATGGACAGACAGGAGCAGTTCCAGGGTCCTTCTCCTGGAATCAAGCAGCTTCTGCGTGTTGGTCAGCACTTCCATGCCCTCTGAGACAGGGTGCACACAGGCTGCCACCAGGTTCCTCGCGCCTTTTACTTCCACCACGCACATACGGCATGCGCCGATCTCGTTGATCTCTTTCAGATAGCACAGTGTCGGGATACGGATCCCTGCCGCCTGCGCCGCCTCGAGGATCGTAGAACCTGCGGGTGCAGTCACATTCAAGCCATTGATCTTTAAATTCACAGTTTCCATCTCCACTGCCCTCCCTTACTCTTTGTAGATCGCGCCGAACCGGCATTTTTCCATGCAGGCGCCGCACTTTAAGCACTTCTCCGGGTTGATCATATGTACTTCCTTTACCTTGCCGATGATAGCGTCCGCCGGGCAGGTCCTTGCACAGAGAGTACATCCCTTACATTTATCCGGGTCGATCTTATACTGGAGCAGGTCTTTGCAGACGCCTGCCGGACATTTCTTGTCCACGATGTGTGCGATATACTCGTCACGGAAATACCGCAGCGTGGAGATGACCGGGTTGGGCGCTGTCTGTCCCAGTGCGCACAGGGAATTGGACTGCAGATGGCTGCACAGCTCTTCCAGCTTATCCAGGTCTTCCATCGTCGCCTGTCCCTTTGTGATCTTCTCCAGGATCTCCAGCATCCGCCGTGTACCGATACGGCACGGCGTACATTTTCCGCAGGACTCATCCACAGTGAACTCCAGGAAGAACTTCGCGATATCCACCATACAGGTGTCCTCATCCATGACGATCAGGCCGCCGGACCCCATCATAGATCCGATCGCCTTCAGGTTATCATAATCGATCGGCACGTCCAGGTGCTCCGCCGGGATACATCCGCCGGACGGGCCTCCTGTCTGCGCTGCCTTGAACTTCTTACCGTTCGGCACGCCCCCGCCGATCTCCTCTACGATCTCGCGGAGCGTTGTCCCCATGGGCACCTCCACAAGTCCTGTATTGTGGATCTTGCCGCCCAGGGCGAACACTTTTGTCCCCTTGGAATTCTCGGTTCCCATTGACGCGAACCATTCCGGGCCGTTGACGATGATCTGCGGGATGTTCGCATAGGTTTCCACGTTATTCAGGATGGTCGGCTTCTGGAAGAGACCTTTGAGCGCCGGGAACGGCGGTCTCGGGCGGGGTTCGCCCCTGTTCCCTTCGATGGACGTCATGAGGGCCGTCTCCTCGCCGCAGACGAACGCCCCTGCGCCGAGCCTTAACTCGATGTCAAAATCAAAACCGCTGTCAAAGATATTTTTGCCCAGCAGTCCGTATTCCCTCGCCTGGTTGATGGCGATCTCCAGACGTTTTACCGCGATGGGATATTCCGCACGGACGTAGATATATCCCTGGGAAGCGCCGATGGCATAGCCTGCGATGGCCATGGCCTCCAGCACCGCGTGGGGGTCACCCTCGAGGATGGAACGGTCCATGAATGCCCCCGGGTCTCCCTCGTCCGCGTTGCAGCAGACATATTTCTGGTCCGCGTCATTGGCTGCCGCGAACTTCCACTTCAGGCCGGTCGGGAATCCGGCGCCGCCGCGTCCCCTCAGCCCGCTGTCCAGGAGGATCTGGATCACGTCCTGGGGCGTCTTCTCCGTGAGCACGATGCCCAGCGCCTCGTATCCGCCGGTCCCTATGTACTCATCGATATTCTCCGGGTTGATGACACCGCAGTTGCGCAGCGCCACCCTGTGCTGTTTTTTATAGAAATTCGTCTCGTTTAACGGGATGATCTTATCCGTCTTTGTCGTCTCATCATAGAGGAGGCGGGTCACTACCCTTCCCTTCAGCAGATGCTCGGATACGATCTCCGGGATATCTTCCTCCTGCACCATCGAATAAAATGTCCCTTCCGGGTATACGATCATGATCGGTCCCAGAGCGCAGAGCCCGAAACACCCGGTCTTGACAACGCCGACTTCCTCAGAAAGCCCGTTTGCCGCGATCTCTTTTTCCAGTCTTTCCCTGATCCGCTGGCTGCCGGAGGAGGTACATCCGGTTCCGCCGCAGACAAGTACGTGTGAACGATACATAGCTTTCAAGCCTCCTTTTCTTTATGCGTTTTGTTCCTGTGCCGCGCTCAGCGTATACTTTGACACGACCTGTCCGCCCAGCAGGTGGAGGCGCAGCACTTCCAGCGCCTTCTCCGGCGTCATCTTTACATAGGTCACCTTCTCCTTGCCCGGCACCATGACTTCCACGATGGGCTCGTACTGGCACAGCCCGATACACCCGGTCTGGGTGACGCTGATCTTCTCGCTTAAGTTCTGCTCCTGGACTGCGTCAGAGAGAGCGGTAAGGACAGGCCTTGCCCCGCTTGCGATGCCGCAGGTCGCCATGCCGACGACAACGCGGATCTGATCCTCGCTCTCCGCGCGGACTCCGACCTTGCCCTGCATCTTCTCTCTGATGGCACGTAATTCTTCAAGAGATTTCATATAGTTCCTCCATTTCTGTTTCTGATATTGATTTCTGGTTCATACACAGACATAACGTTCAGATCTCTGCCCCGCCGTCTGTCTCCGCCTTGTTCGTCTCCAGATATTCCTTTATGAATGCGGTTATCTCCGGCTCTGAAAAGGAGATCCCTTCCCCGAGCATCTCCCTCATCTCCCTGGTATCCAGGATGAAGGATTTCCCGCCGTACTCATATGTATATCGGAAGTCAATGTGTTCGTTAAATACGATCAGCGTCTGGACAGTGGAGCTGATATCTCCCAGCGGCATCCTGTCTATATGGGACAGGCCGAATACCGCCTTTACTGTTGTCCCTTTTCCTTTTTCTGAATCGATCCGGAAGCTGCCGCCCGTGCTCTCAGCCGCCTGCTTGAAAAACGGGACTCCCAGCCCCACCTTCCGCGTCGTGCGGGTGGTAAAAAAAGGATCCTGCACGCTTGCCGCCTGCTCCGGGGTCATCCCGCAGCCGTCGTCCTTTATGATAACGGTGAGCGTGTCCTCTTCCGGCTGCACGGAGACTGTGATCTCGATCAGAGACGCCTCCGCTCTCACGGAATTTTCCGCAACATCCAGGATATTCAGAGAGATCTCCGGCATCATGGCTTACTCATATTTCGCCAGGATGTCGTCCAGATCGTCCACTGTCAGCCTGCCGTAGACTTCGTCATTGATCATCATGACCGGAGCCAGCCCGCAGGCGCCGACACAGCGGCACGCATCCAGCGAAAACCTTCCGTCCGGCGTACACTCTCCGCCCACGATGCCCAGCTTTTCCATAAGGGCATTGTAGATATCCCCGGAGCCTTTTACATAACACGCCGTGCCGAGACAGACGGAGATGCGATATTTCCCTTTGGGGCTTAAGGTGAACTGCGAATAAAACGTCGCCACACCGTAAATCTTCTCCATAGGGATCCCTGTTTCATCCGAGATCATCTTCTGGACCTCGATCGGAAGATAACCGTATATATCCTGTGCCTTCTGCAGGATCGGCATAAGGGCACCTTTTTCATCCCTGAGCTCACGGATCACTTGCATAAGTGCCTCTTCCTGTTCTTTTGTCCCGGAAAATGGAACTGTACCTTTCTTAGCTGCCATTCTTCAACCTCCATTTCTCTTTTCCTCCAGACTGTGCAGTTGCATCAGATTCCCGCCAGTCTTTAAGATATATTTTGTGCTCATTAGATTAATGATACCACAAGATATAACACAATACCACTTATTTATTATGAATTTTTTGTATACTTTCACCATACCGTTTCCAGATTTCGGTCTCCTGACCTGATTGAAATATATAAAAAGACTGAAACCTCAGTCATTCAGGTTTCAGTCTTCTACATTTATGACAAATCCTCGCATACAGCTCCAAGGCCATTCAGACCAGTGTCCTGATATCCGTATATTCTCTGCCGAAGCTGTCCGCAACATTCCTGCATGTCAGCTTTCCTCCGTAAGTGTTGACTGCTGAGTAGATCACATCATTTTCCCGGCAGGCATCCTCCAGCCCTTTGTCCGCGATCTGAAGCCCGTACTTCAGCGTCGCGTTCGTCAGGGCGATCGTCGATGTCCTCGGCACAGCTCCCGGCATATTGCCCACGCAGTAGTGCACGACCCCGTCCACCGTATATACCGGATCGTCATGGTATGTCGCTTTTGTCGTCTCACAGCATCCGCCCTGATCCACGGCGACGTCTACGATCACGCTTCCCGGCTTCATATTTTTGAGATATTCTTTTTTCATAAGCTTTGGCGCTGATTTCCCGGGGATGAGCACTGCCCCGACCACCAGGTCCGCGTCAGATACTTCTTTTTCGATGGCAGCGTCCGTGCTGTACAGCGTCTGGATCCGTGCCCCGAAGATGTCGTCCAGATAAGCAAGCCGCTCCAGGTTCACGTCCAGTATCGTCACGTCCGCGCCCATGCCGACTGCTGTCCTGCACGCGTTTGTTCCTACGCTCCCCGCGCCCAGGATCACGACCTTTGCCTTCGGAGTGCCCGGCACTCCGGAGAGCAGGACTCCCCTTCCGCCGAACGGTTTCTCCAGGTATTTTGCCCCTTCCTGGATACTGAGCCGCCCTGCGATCTGGCTCATCGGCGCGAGCAGCGGGATCGACCCGTTCCTCTCGATCAGAGTCTCGTAAGCCACGCTCTTCACTCCCGCGTCAAGGAGCGCGTCCGTGAGCTTCTCGTCTGCCGCGAGATGGAAATATGTGTATAAAACAAGCCCTTCCCTGAAATATCCATATTCTTCCGGGAGAGGTTCTTTGACTTTTATGACCATATCAGACTTTTCCCACACTTCCTCCGGACCTGCGCACAGCAGCGCGCCCGCTGCGCTGTACTCGCTGTCCTCAAAACCGGATCCCTCTCCGGCCCCGGCCTCAATATATACCGTATGTCCGGCATTCACATAACTTTTCACATTGTCCGGAGTCATCCCGACACGGTACTCCTGCTTTTTGATCTCTTTTACACATCCTACTTTCATGCTGCGTTCCCTCCTGCTGCGCCCCATGCCATGCCACAACTGCCATGTTGCGCTGTTTTCTGATAGTTTATCCCCATTCTAATCGAATTTCTTCAAAAAAGCAATTCATTGCTTTTTGAATATGCAAATGTTATACTGGCAGTACATATCGCAGCGTTTCTGCTGCATGGACCAGTATATCATCTACTATCTTTTTCAGGAGGTTTTTATGACGATCAGAGAAATGAAGGAAGCCCTTGACGCAAAATTCCTGTACGGAGAAGAACTGGCGGATCTTGACGCCCAGTTCGTCTTTTCCGCTGACATGATGAGCGATGTGCTCGCATACTGCGGCAAATGTTCCGTGCTCATCACCGGGCTGTGCAATCCCCAGGTCGTGCGCACTGCCGAGATGCTGGACATTGTGTGCATCATCTTTGTCCGGGGAAAACTGCCGGACGAAAACATGCTCGCCCTCGCCCGGGGGAAAAGCATCGCTGTGCTCGCCACTGACCACTATATGTTTACTACATGCGGCATATTATACGAGCATGGGCTCCGGGGAGGTGCTTAAATGAGCGAACAGCTTACATTTACCTACACCATCGACGGCGACGATTTCACCCGGGCCGGGGAAGCCAGCAGTTCCGTAAAAAATAAGCTCAAAATGCTGGGAGTCAGCAGCGACGCCATCCGCAAAGTCGCCATCGCAATGTACGAAGGGGAGATCAATATGGTGATCCACGCGGAAGGCGGGACGATCAGCGTATCCGTCTCCGACGATGCGGTGACCATGGTGCTGGCGGACCGGGGACCGGGGATCCCTGACATTGACAAAGCCATGCAGGAGGGGTATTCCACCGCGCGCGAAGACGTCCGTTCCCTGGGGTTCGGAGCCGGCATGGGCCTGCCGAACATGAAGCGGTTTACGGATGAAATGCAGATCGACACTGTGATCGGGGAAGGCACAACGATCACCATGAAGGTATACCTCTGAGCCTGACAGATAAGAAGGGAGGCCTGTCCTTTGGATAAGAATAAATTCATGCGCTCGGTCCGGCTGAAGGAATCCGCCTGCCAGGGCTGCATCAACTGCATCAAGCACTGCCCGACCCAGGCGATCCGCGTACATAACGGGAAGGCGCATATCATCGACAAATTCTGTATCGACTGCGGCAGATGCATCCAGTCCTGCCCGCACCACGCGAAGATCGCGGTCTATGACCCGCTGTCCGTGATCAATAATTTCAAATACACGGTTGCGCTGCCCGCTCCGTCCCTGTACGCGCAGTACAATAACCTGACCAATGTGGATATCGTGCTCAACGCTCTCCTCAGGCTGGGCTTTGATGACGTGTACGAGGTCAGCGCCGCTGCGGAACTGGTTTCCGAGGCATCGCGGGAATATATCAAAGAGCACAGGGATGAAGCTCCGTTCATCAGTTCAGCCTGTCCCTCAGTGATCCGGCTGATCCGTGTGAAATTCCCGTCCCTGATCTCCCGGCTCCTGCCGATCAAAGCGCCTGTGGAAGTCGCTGCCGAGATCGCAAGGGCCAGGGCAATGGAGAAGACCGGGCTGAAACCGGAGGAGATCGGGATCATCTTTATCTCCCCCTGCCCGTCCAAAGTCTCTTATGCGAAATCTCCCTTAGGGATCGAGAAGAGCAGCATTGACAATGTGGTGGCAATCAAAGATATCTATCCTCTGCTCCTGCCCCACATGCGGCATGACGAGAGCCAGCTCTCCCATCTGTCCCACTCCGGCCGGATCGGCATCGGCTGGAGCAGCGCAGGCGGAGAATCTGCCGGGCTCTTCTCGGACAACTACCTGGCAGCGGACGGCATCGTCAACATCCTCCGCGTCCTGGAAGAACTGGAGGACGAGAAGCTGCACGGGCTCATCTTTGTGGAGCTGAACGCCTGCGACGGCGGCTGCGTGGGAGGCACGCTCACTGTGGAAAACGCCTACATCGCCGCCACCAAGACGAAACGGCTCGTCAAGTATCAGCCGGTATCCAAAAACCACCTGGCAGACAACCCGGAACTGAAGAATGTCTACTGGGCGGACGATGTGGAGTACGAACCCGTATTCCGCCTTGGCAGCACATTTAAGGAGAGCCTGAAGATGATGAACGATGTGGAAAGCCTGACCGCCAGGTTCCCGGGACTTGACTGCGGATCCTGCGGGGCGCCCACCTGCCAGACGCTGGCAGAGGATATCGTGCGCGGCGACGCCACTCCGAATGACTGCATCTATGTACTCAGGGCAAATATCGCAGACCTGTCCCGCAAGATCGAAGATCTGACCGTAAACAGAAAAGGGAAGGACAGCCTGACAGAAGAGGAGTCGCAGCTTCTCGACTCCTATATACGGACACTGACCGCGGACCTCGCCTCCTTCGGCGTGCCGTCCCGGTCCGGAAAGGGGGACACAGAGTAATATGAAACTGAAAGACATTTTCGCGGTCCCGGAATGCCGGGTCCTGGCAGAAGGGGACCCGCAGCGGGAGATCTCCCGCATCTTCTGCTGTGACCTTTTGAGCATCGCCATGGGGAAGGCACCCGCAGACGGGGTCTGGGTGACTGTAATGGGGAACAGGAATACCCTGGCCGTAGCATCTCTTACGGATACTGCCTGTATCGTACTCGCTGAGGGAGTCTCTCTCGATGAAGGGACGCTTGCCAAGGCAGGAGAAGAAGGGATCGCTGTGGTCGCCACAGAGCTGCCTGCCTTTGACATCGCGCTTGAGATCTATCAGGCGGGGCTGGAATGATCCCTCTGTATTATGATCTCCACATCCATTCCTGCCTTTCCCCATGCGGGGATGATGATATGACTCCGGCAAACCTTGTAGGCATGGCTGCCGTAAAGGGGCTGGATGTGATCGCGCTGACAGACCATAATTCCTGCGCCAACTGCCCTGCCGCCATGTATCACGGCGAAAACTACGGGGTCACTGTGATCCCGGGCATGGAGCTGACCACAGAGGAAGAGGTCCATGTGATCTGCCTGTTTGCCCGCCTTGAGGACGCGCTCGCTTTTGACCGGCTTGTCTATGAGCGCCTTATGCCCGTGCCCAACCGGGAGGAAATCTTCGGGAAGCAGCAGGTCATGAACGAAAAAGACGAAGTCACCGGCACAAAAGAGTATCTCCTCATCAATGCGACTTCCATCTCCTTTGACGAAGTCTTCCCTCTGGTCCGGTCTTACGGCGGTATCGCTTATCCGGCGCATGTGGACAAGAGCTCCACGAGCCTGCTCTCCAACTTAGGCTCCGTCCCGCCGGAGAGCACGTTTGCCTGCGCGGAATTCCATGATTTTAAGAACCTGCACCGGATCCGCAGGGAGCACCCGTATTTTGAAGGATGCAATGTGATCTGCTGCTCGGATGCGCATTATCTGGAGGATATCCACGAGCCGGAATATCAGATCTACGCCAGGTCGAGGGGAGCTGCGGATGTGCTGGATGCGCTGGAGAACAGGATGATCGGAGCGGACGGACCGGCCAGCGTAAGCGGCGGCATGAAGTAAGCCCGCCGCAGCGGCATAGTCCAGATGCCGGGCCTTCTTTAAAACGGCATAAAAATTGCAGCAAAACAGACATCTTCTGCCTGCTTTGCTGCAGTCTTATTTTTGTTCAAGCTCTTTTATCTCTTTAGCTTTCTGCTCATCTGCCTCGGCTTTTTCTGCGTCTCCGAGTTTGTGGTATGTTTTGGCTCTGTTTTGATAATATAAGGCTTCTCCCGGATTAATTTGGATCGCCTGAGTATAATCTTCTATTGCTTTCTCGTAGTCTCCCATCGAATCATATGTATTGCCACGGTTATTGTATGCATATTCATATTTCGGGTCCAATTCCAACGCTTTACTATAATCAGCCAACGCTTCTTCATATTTGCCCACAGCCTGATATGCATTTCCCCGGTTATAATAGCCAATTACATACTCAGGATCCAACCCTATCGCTTTATCATAATCTGACACCGCTTTCTCATATTCGCCCAGTGCCTGATATGTATTTCCTCTTCCGTTATATGCATATACAGATTCTGGATCCAGCTCCAGCGCTCTATCATAATCTGACATTGCTTTCTCATATTCACCCAGTGCCTTATATGCATTCCCTCTTCCGTTATATGCATATACATATTCCGGATCCAGCTCCAGCGCTTTGGCATATGCTTCCAGCGCCTTTTCGTATTCTCCCATTCTCTGATGCGCATTCCCGCATCCAAGGTACGCGCCTGCCTGGCTGCTGTTGATCCCAGCTGCCCTTTTATAAGCTTCCAGCGCTTTCTCATATTCCTTATTATTAGAATATGCATTTCCCTCTCTGATATAATCCCACTCAGTCAGGCTTGTGTTTTTCTTTCTCTCCTCCCTGTCCTTCTCCTCATTTTTCGAGAATTCTTTCACCTCTGATTTCAGTTCTTTACTGTCTGCTTTTGCCTCGCTCAGTTTCTGATACTGTTCATTATAACGGCTGATCCTTTCCTCCGTACGCTTTCTCAGATAAGTTTCCGTGGCATTTGTGCTGATCTTTGAGAAGAACATCTTCCCACCCATTGTCAGCATGATATGGTCAAATCCGTCTGTCCTGACAAAAAAGCCTTCATTTTTCTTTCTGATCAGGTCCCTTATCCTTTCATCCGGAAGACCGTATCTGTTTACATAACACCAGTATATCTTTGGGATCAGATTCTGTTCCCGGAGCAGGAACTCCATAAAGCTCCGATCCCCGCCGCCGTATCCGATCACAACAGGGATATACCTGTAGAAAATCTGTCTTAAAATATCTTCCCAGTCCCCGCTTAATCCTGTCGTGTCCGCCGGGTTATTAAAGGGTTTGAAAAAAAGCCCTCTGTGCAGCTTCGCTATGATCGGTCTGCGGATACTCTGATCCCGGATGAACCCCGCCTCAAATTCATGATTAATGATCAGCGGTTTTTTCCCGGTGTATAAAAACAGCGCATCCTCTGCCAGACTGTCAAAGTTTGTAGTGATCACCATGTTATTATTGTATTCATCTGTCAAAAGCTGTGCCAGCGTGTGATAGCCGAAGCTTGGTTCCGCTGATTCCATTATATTTTCCAGATATCTGTCCCCGTTCAGTTCATCCCCGTAGAACCGAAGCTTATAAATATCAAAATAATACTCACTGGGGAGTGTATTGCGCCCCGCTTTCCGCGCCTTCTTCCACTCTTCGACGACTTCATTAAAATCATACTGCAGCTCATCCGAAAGATTTTCCGCACATTCCAATGTCTCTCCACGGTCTTTTGCCGGTGTCTCCCGGTCACTCTCCTCTCCCATCAGGCAGTTCATCCATCTGTACTCCAGTGTGCCGCCCATGGGGATCCCTGATTCCACAGAAGCGCCTGACCCCAGGATGAAGCAGTATCTCTGACCGTTGATACATCCCTCTTTATAGATTTCCGTAAATTTCCCTGCGGATAAGATCCGCTTTCTGGGGAATTCTTTCTCTTTTGTCTCTGCCATTTTCTATTACCCCTTGGCTGTCGTTGTCGTATATGCAGAAGTATAGCACGGCTGTCCTCTGAGGGCAATATGCTCTAAACTTTCCGGCCGTATGTCCTGTGCCACTACTCGTACCACCCACGCTCTCCCAGCGTCTCCTCGATCTTACGCCTCATCTCTTTTGTCCTCCCCGGATCTTCTCCCCCGGAGCTGATCCCGATGACCGCATCCTCTGTCATCACCACAGACGGGAAATAAAAATCGCAGAGTTCCCGGTTATCCGATACGTTGACCGGGATCCCTTTTTCCCGGCAGTCGCCCCAGATCTGCCGGTTCACCTCCCGGCTGTCCGTGGCAGCCAGCACAAACGATACCCCCTCAAGATCTCCCGTCTCATATGCTCTGTGCACAGCGCAGATCTGCCCGTTCCTCTCCATCTCTGCAAGTTCAGGGCAGAGTTCAGGCGCAGCCACGCGGACCTGCGCCCCGAACCGGAGCATAGTCCTCACCCTGCGCAGCGCGATCCTGCCGCCCCCTGCCACCAGGACGGACTTGTCTGTCATATCGATAAACATGGGAAAATACGGTCTCTCCACCTCTGCCTCCTCCTCTCTTCTCCTGCCCCTTTGCTTCATCTGTTACATCATATACAAGAGGGCATTGCAGATGCACGCCGCGATATTGCTCCCGCCTTTTCTTCCTCTTGCCACGATATAAGGCGTATCCTTAAGCTCCAGGATTATCTCCTTGGACTGCACAACATTGACAAACCCCACAGGCACGCCGATGATCAGCTCCGGGGCGAGCCTCCCTTCCCTGACCAACTCATAAAGGCGGATGAGGGCCGTCGGTGCATTGCCGATGGCGAAGATCAGGCCCGGAGTTTCATCTCCCGGGACTTCCTGACAGTTGAGCGGTCTATCCGCAGTATCTGCCTGTCCGTGATTCCTCTGGAACATCCTCGCAGCCTTCTCCATGCTGGCGGCTGCCCGCGTAGTCCCATTCTCCCGCGCTGCCTCCGCCACATCCTCATCCGACATAAAACAGTACACCTGACCGCCGTACTGCGCCAGTTTCTTTTTATTGATGCCAGCCTTTGCCATCTGGGTGTCCGTGACAATGGACGCCCCTCTTCTGAGCGCTCCCAAAGCCTTTTCTACTACCTTCTCGGAAAAGACCAGGTTCTCGGCATAGTCGAAATCCGCGCTTGTGTGGATACAGCGCTTTACGATAGGCTCTGTGCCCGGGACGAATACCCTTTCCCCGAGTTCTTCTGTTATGATCTCAAAGCTCCTCTTCTCGATCTGGGCGGGGAGCACCTGTTCAAGTTCTGTCTTCATTTTATCCTCCTTCCGATGCCGCACACGACCCGATCCACCCGCTCCGCCTGCACTGCCAGCGCGTTCATGACCCTGCCCGTGCTCTCCCGGTATTCCCTCTCAAAAGCGTCCACCGGCACAAGCCCGCATCCGATCTCATCACAGATCAGGATCAGGTCTCTATTTTCCTCCAGCATAAGGGATGCCAGTTCTTCCCAGCT
>DWUV01000005.1 GCA_019120595.1 Candidatus Mediterraneibacter tabaqchaliae
TTCCTTATCAGTTATATCTGGCGGTGAAAAAGGTATTTTCATTTTAAGATTTCTCCTTTGACTTTTAATCCTTTACAGCGCAATAATTAAATTTTATTTGTCAGCATCCGGCATCTTCCCTGCCGGATGGAATGTGGGCACAATTTTCTCCACCATCTCTACGATATGATCGGAATTCTCGTAGCTGGCTTTTGCCAGTTCCTCCAGTTGTTTCAGGAACACTTCCGTATCGAATGGGATGGGTTTTCCGATATGAATCAGTTCATTGTCCGTCTTCTTCATTCCCTCTTCCGCCATCAGTTTTTCTTCGAATAACTTCTCGCCGGGGCGGAGTCCCACATATTCAATCTTGATGTCCACATCAGGTTTGTAGCCGGAGAGACGGATCAGATTTCTGGCAAGGGTGTCGATCTTTACCGGCGCCCCCATATCCAGAACGAAAATCTCTCCTCCCCAGGCGTATACTCCAGCCTGAAGAACAAGGCTCACTGCCTCCGGAATAGTCATGAAGTACCGGATGATATCCGGATGGGTGACTGTCACCGGACCGCCAGCCTCAATCTGTTTCTTAAACAGCGGGATCACGGAACCGTTGCTTCCCAGAACATTTCCGAAACGGACTGCAACGAACTGTGTTCCTTTTCTGTCTTTGTTTTTCACACTTTCAATGCGGATGCTGTGATCCGGCTGCACTGTTTCTTCCACCACCGTATGTTTTATGGAGGCATTGATGTTGTGACCCTCCGCAGGCTTGTCCATATGAGCGTGAATGAACGGCAGCAGATCGATCCTGCCTTCTTTGCTAACAGCATCCATGCTCTGGATCACCATTTCGCAGAGGCGCTTGCTTGCGCCCATGATATTGGTAGGATTGACAGCCTTATCTGTACTGATCAGCACGAATCTTTTTGTTCCGTGTTTCAGTGCGGCATAAGCGGTTTTATATGTACCTACCACATTGTTCTTGATCGCCTCGTTGGGACTGGTCTCCATCAGCGGCACATGCTTGTGGGCCGCCGCATGATAGACGATATCCGGTTTATAGTGTTCGAACACCCAGTCGATGCGTCTGCTGTCCCTCACCGAACCGATCAGTACGACAAGGTTCAGTTCCGGATATTTCCGCCTCAGTTCCTGTTCGATGTCATATGCATTGTTTTCATAGATATCAAAGATGATCAGCTGTCTCGGTTCATGTCCGGCGATCTGCCTGCACAGCTCGCTGCCGATGGAACCTCCGCCGCCGGTAACCAGGATCGTCTGCCCCTTAAGATGCTGGAAAATCTCTTCCATATTTACCTTGATTGCTTCTCTTCCCAGCAGATCTTCCACTGCAACCGACTTCATTTTGCTTAAAGAGACCTCGCCGTTTGTCATCTGGTAGATTCCGGGCAGGCTCAGAAGTTCGCATCCTGTCTCCTTGCAGATATTCAGAATATCCCTTTTCTGTTCCGCGGACACGGAAGGTATTGCGAACATGATCTGGTCGATCTTATATTTCTCGGCCGCCTCCATGATGTTTTCTCTTCCGCCGACGATAGGAATACCCTCGATCAGGCGTCCCCACTTATTGGGATTATCGTCGATCACACAGACAGGCCTTGCATTCGCGTCATTGGATACCTTAAGTTCTTTCAGGATCACAAGTCCGGCCGCACCTGCGCCTATGATCATGGCGTTGTGGACGGCTCCCGTATTTTTTTCTCTCCGGGCCCTTTCCAGAAGAATAAATCTGTACGCGAACCTGATCGCTGTTACCAGACAGAACTGGATCACCGCGCCGAATACATAGTAAGATACCGGCATACGGTGTACGAATGCTGTGATGCCAATCACATGAAACAGCGTGGTAATCCCCGAAGCCATCAGGATCCGGTTCAGTTCGCTGAAACTTGCGAAACGCCACAGACTGTTATACAGTCTCAGCACAAAAAACACCGCCACAGTAAAGATGGTATAAAACGGCGTGAATTTCAAAAACGCATTCAGGTACTCCTCGGGTATACTGGAGTATCTCATATCAAAACGCAGCAAAAGACCGGCAAAATAGGACGCGTTTATGACGATCACATCATAGATAAAAAGATATAATGCGATGATCTCCCAGTGTTTCAGTTTGACCCATTGTCGGAATTTCCCTTTTTTGTTACTCATTCTGCTCTAATCACTTTCTCTTTTTCATTTGTTTCTCATGCATCCTGCTGCATGCTTTCATCTGTTCCTCGTCGCTGGCCCTGCGCTCAGCCTCGCCCGGAACAGCTCCTGCGATAAGCATCCACGCAGCCGCTATAGCAGCAATCACAATAATCACTACCAGAAAAACAATCATTTCTTTCATCCTCTTCTGTATTTTTAATGATATTGGTATCTCTTTCTTTTCTCTTTATAACTTCAAGCGCTCCCGAAGCATACGCTTCTGTCTTCCCGGGGCCTTACCCGGCTCCGGCGGGCGGCGCTCATACCCGAAGGCATTCTCCTGTAGACAACGCCCTCTTCGCGGTTTCCCGCAATATATGGAACAAAGCAGATAAACTGCTTCGAACTCCCTTAATGACTGATTCCCTGCATATCTCTGCGGGCTGTAAAACCGGCGCGGCATTTTCTTCCCAGATTGCGTGCAGAATTCAGATAACGGTTTCCCTGATGTCCGTTCTCACAGTGGAAAGAATTCCCGCTGCATTTCGCCTTCCCGCCGCAGATGCTGCATACGGAACTGATATTATGCTGCTGTATTTCCAGAACCACGATTCCTGCCTGCCATGCCTTGTATTTCAGTTTTCGCCTCACAGAGTTACTCAGCTGTATGGGAGAAAACTTCCCGGTCTGCTTCATGATGATCTTTTTACGGTTTTCATCGAACTCAGGCAGAACAAGTATCTTGGCCCCGTGTTTCACACAATAATCGATCACCTGACGGCTGAACTGGTGAGCGTAATGATCGTTCAGATTCTTGATCTTCTCCCAGTATGCTGCATTGGCATAAGGATTGTTCCCTCCTCCTGCCGCTTCCCGGGATCTGTTGATCTTATCCAGGATCCGTCTGCACCTGTGCGCGTATTCCGCTCCGCCCTTCAAAAAAAGGCAGCTTTCCATCTCATCACCGGAATCTGTGATGCAGCACACAAGAGAGGCGTCTTTATTCGTAAAGACTACGGAACATATCCTCTCGCCTGTCTCCATGCGTTCTTTCGCACTGCGTCCGTCGCATACAGGCTGCTTACATGGAATATGAAGTTCTCCACGATCTTTGCGCAGGATCAGGGCCGGAGACAATATTTCCCCGTCTTCAGGAAGAGTATTCCCTCTGAGTCTGCATCTGACCCACTGCCATTTCGTTCCGTTCCAGAGTTTCAACGTAATACTGTTTTCATCCAGATCACGGTACATTCCCTTATAGAATGTGACCGATTCCGTAAAAAACTCTGTTCTCTTACCCGGATTTTCTTTCATATAAATAGAAGCTGATCTGGAAAGATAGCTTCTGGCCGCTGCAACTGCACCGTTAATTGCCGCTCTCCGGAAATAAAGAGGAACCTTTTCCCATGGGATTGGATATGGTACCGGCTGCTTATCCCTGCCGACGATCGTCAGCTTCTCCAGTTCCCGCAGTGCATTCTGCGGACCCGGCTGCCTGCTCCCGTCGCTGCCATCTGCCTTCGCTTCCTCTGCATAAGGATCCAGATACAGGTTATAGTAAAAGCCAAGGACTTCGTTATACAACTCCTGCGTCTTCACCATCCAG
>DWUV01000072.1 GCA_019120595.1 Candidatus Mediterraneibacter tabaqchaliae
TGGTAGAGTAAAACGTCCGAAAACAGTGAAGCGCAGATATCGGAGACGTATTCAGCGCGGGGATATGGATGGCATCGGCTCCGCTCCATGAGGCAGGAAAAACTACGAAATCAGGGAACACGCTAAAACCAGGGATCAGAAGAGAGGAACTCGGCTTCGCCTCAGACAACCTCTCTTCTGATCCCAACGCGTATCCCCTGATTTCTACTTTTTCCAGGCCTCATTCCGAAGTCGCCTCAACCACCCATATCCCCGCGCTGAAAGGAATTCCGAAAAGGCGCTTCGCTGTTTTCTGGTTTACTCAAGCTGAAAGGCCCCCGACAAATACAGCGTTTAAAAACGCAGAGAGAAGGAAACTTCTCCGGCAAAAGATAATCCATCCCCAGCCGGCAGAAACATACCACGGATGGAAACTTCTCCGCCAAAAAATAAAATCCCCCTTTCTGGCAGAATTCTATCACAAGAGAGGCCCAGCTTGCTGGGCCAAATCGAACGGCTAACCCACTCCCGGAAGTCCACGGTATTTCCTGTTTTGGGGAAATACCGTTTCGCCGCTGAAGCTCCCCTCTCGCCCCGTTTCCAAATCCTGCATTTGCCTGCGGGGACCTTCCGATCGGATGCGCGCAGAAAACCGTTCCCCTTTGATGCACCTTTCGCGGCGGACGGGGATATGGCGACGGTGACTTGGAGTAATCTGTTGGAAAGACTTAAAAGAATGGGGTGCGGCGTTAATTTCAAAGCGGATGCCTGAGCCGCAGGCGAATCTTCCGCTTTGAAATTGTCCTTAGCCGTATCCCATTCTTTTTATGTCTTTCCCAGATTACGGAACCGGAACCTGAGCCATATCCCCGCCCGCCGCGAAAACGTCTTGAATCATACCGACGGTTTTCGGACGTTTAACCAATCGGTCGGCTCCTCCACAAATACAGATTTCACTGTCTATGGCGTTTGAATATCGAGCTGGTCATCTGCACTGTTCTGTCGATCTGTTCCTGCTCTTCTTTGCTTTTTCCCTGTTTTAAGATTTCCAGGATCAGGGTGACCTCATCAGGGGTAAACTGGATGCCCTGCTTGTTTGCGCTGGTGATAAGGGCCAGCATGACCGGGGCCAGTTCGTTCCCTGTTTTACCCGAGGTTTTCGATGCTGCCATCCGGATCAGCTCCAGTTTGGCGGGATCTATATTCTTCATTGCAGGATTGTTCATCCATTCTTCTGTTTCCATCTATATCATCTCCTTTCTGCGGACTGCTTTCAGCCTGCGAAAACATATCAGTATACATGCGGAACATCTCCTGCTGTTCAGGGGAAAGCATTCCCGACAGGAGATCCATCGGATCCAGAGCCGGCGCTCCGGGCTCTGAGGAGGATGTACTCTGCATCATTTCCATGACAGCCATCATTTCCTTTAAGTTGATCACCATATCCAGGGCAGCGGCTTCGCGGGGCTTCAGGTAGGGCCGGAAACTGTTGAGCAGATCGATAGGAGAGGGATTTTCTTCTTCCGTGAGCATTTGCGCCCTGACAGCGCCTTTTTTGCCGCTGAATATATGGAGCGTTTCCCTGAGTTCCATGATCTTAACGCAGGCTGCGAGCATTTTTCGTCCGGATGCAGGAGCATAGGGGATCAACAGCTTCATGATCTGAAGTTTCGGAGAAGTAACAAGGTCGTCAAAAGGGGTCATTGGTCCGGGAAGATTTTTGTCCATACAGGCTCCTGCACATAGCGTTGTAAATATATACGCTGCTGTGTATATAATTATGCATTGCGGTAAAAATGTAAGATAAAAGCCGTGCATACAGTGAAAAACGGAGGCAGGTTTCAGTCAGGGCACGGTTCGGAAACAGGTTCATAAAATAATTAAGAAGCAAAGAGAAAGGGATGAAAAGACAGTGTCAAGAAAATTGATCATTGACGGGAACGCCGTGTATGAGATCGATGAAGAGTGCATGCTGAAAAAGCGCCTGGAAGGACCAGAGACCGGGAAAACAGGGGAAAAAGACCAAAGAGACGACAGAATAAAAAATCAGTCTGAAAACAAAAATGTCAGATGATCAAAAAAGCGGGGTGTGCGGAAGGGTACATCCCGCTTTTGCACAAAGTGGTACGGTTAGATAAAATGTACAAGGGGTCAGACCCCTCTTCAGAGGGGTCTGACCCCGATTGGTCAAGCTGTCAGAATCTTCTGAAATTGATCAGCATCCGCATCCATTGCTGCCGAATCCGCCGCAGCAGCAGAGCAGAAGGATGATCCACAGGCAGCTGTCGTTGCCGCATCCGTTGCCGCCAAATGTGCTGCCGCCGCATCCGCCGCAGCAGCAGAGCAGGAGAATGATCCACAGGCAGGAAGACATTCCGTTTCCATTGTCGCATCCGCATCCACAGTTTGTAGCAGTTAAATCACTCATGTTAAATCCTCCAATTAGGTTATTGTTTACAGTTTTATAGTATGCAGAGCGTGAAAAGTGGTTACCGCATCAGAAAAGATCAGAGAAAAACGGCTGTGACGGACAATAATCGATGCAGGAGAATATTCTGATTAAAAAGGGATTTATTATGAGATGGGTAAAACAGGCAGTCAGCTATTGGTGCGATGATATAAAATCGGGGAAATGTTTGGGAAAGGGGGTCACGGTCGCGGTACTTGACACAGGGATATCTGCCCATCCGGATCTGGAAGGGCGTACAGCCGGTTTCAGGGATTTTGTCGGGAATTCGATGAAATGCAGTGACGACAGCGGACACGGGACTCATGTGGCGGGGATCCTTGTGGGAAGCGGCAGAGTGTCGGATGGCCTGTATGCGGGAATGGCTCCGGAAGCATCGCTTCTTGTGGGCAAGGTGCTGGACCGCGAGGGGAATGGCAATGTGGAAAATGTCATAGCAGGGATCCGGTGGATCCTGGAACAAAAAGACAGGTATGGAGTGCGGATCGTGAATATCTCAGTGGGCACGCAGCCGGATCTCGGGGAGTATCAGAAGCGCCGGTTTTTGGCGGCAGTGGAGGAGTTATGGGACAGTGGGCTTGTGGTGGCAGTGTCCGCGGGAAATTACGGACCGGGGGCGGGGAGTGTGGCTGTGCCCGGCACAAGCCGCAAGGTAATTACAGTGGGGGTCCCGGATACGGAGCTTCCGCCCGTGCAGAGACGCAGGAAAAATGTAAATTATTCCGGAAGGGGACCGACAGGGGAATGTGTGGTAAAGCCGGACGTGTTTGCCCCGGGGACCGGAGTCATAAGCTGCAACGGCAGATACGGCCGCCCCGGCGAACATCCGTACACGATGAAAACGGGCACATCAATGGCAACCCCGGTAGTTTCCGGAGCGGTGGCGTGCCTGCTGTCCAAATACCCGGATATGACAAATGTAGAAGTGAAGCTGCGGTTAAGGGAAGCATGCGTAAGGCTGCCGGGAACCGGTTGCGGATGGGGGATGCTGAACGTGGCGCGGCTTTTAAATGACAACCTTGGATAAAAATGACACAAAATCATCTGTGCGTGAGTGATCAGAAAATCCAAACCGCCTGTCCTTACTGTCGAAGTTATCAGACTATGGAACAGGCGGTTTTATCAAAGGATCAAGTCCTTTCTGCTCTTTGAGCAAAATGCGGTTCCGCGCATATTCGATCACGCCGTCCTTCTGCATTTTGGAAAGCTCATTGCACATGGCGCTGCGGTCCACATTCAGATAGTCCGCCAGTTGCTGGCGGTTGTACGGGATCAGGAAGGAACTGCTCCCGGTCCGTTTGGCGCATTCCGAAAAATAGGACATCAGCCGCCCGCGGATGGATTTGGAACTGGTATGCAGGATCCTCTGGGAAAGCTGGAGGCTCTTGTGGGCACAGACAGTCAGCAGATTTCGGACAAGCCTTGTGTGAAATGGACAGGCATTGGTACAGGTGGCCAGGATGCTGCCCGCATTCAGAAACAGGACGGAAGTATCCTCCGCAGCAGACACCGTAACGAGCAGCGGCTGCCCCGGAATGCAGGCATATACTTCGGCGAATACGGAACCGGGCGCAGCATTCCCTAAAATACTGGTATTGCCCCAGATATCGCTGCTGGAGATCACAGCCATACCGGACAGCACGATCCCCATATTTTCGGTAATACTCCCTTCGGAAAGGATGGTTTCTCCTTTTCGAAAATTGCGCTCCGCAGCATTCAGGCAGTCCAAAAGCGTTGTGATCTCCGACTTTTCCAGTCCCCGAAACAGTTTTGTGTTGGTCAGATCCATATTTTTTCTCCTTTGTTGTTATAACAACAGATATTCATTTAAAATTATATTATACTGTGCCCGAAAACACAAGAAAAAGGAGAGATTGAACATGATCCGTAAGATCATTCAGATTGACGAAGAAAAATGCAATGGATGCGGGGCCTGCGCCGAAGCCTGTCATGAAGGTGCTATCGGCATGGTAAACGGGAAGGCAAAGCTCCTGCGGGACGATTATTGCGATGGTCTGGGCGACTGCCTGCCAACCTGCCCAACCGGCGCGATTTCCTTTGTGGAACGGGAGGCAGCTGCTTATGATGAAATGGCTGTCCAGGAAAATATGAGGAGAAAGAACGGACAGGATCTGTCCTATGCTCCGCTGGGAGCAGGGTCGCAGCTGGGGCAGTGGCCCTGCCAGATCAAGCTGATCCCGATCAACTCCCCCTGCTTTGACGGAGCCAGATTGCTGATCGCAGCGGATTGCTGCGCCTACGCCTACGCCGGAATGCACGGGGATTTTATGCGCGGGAAGATCACGCTGATCGGCTGTCCAAAGCTGGACGGGATTGATTACAGTGAAAAGCTGACCCAGATCATTCAAGATAACAATATCCAAAGCGTGACCATCGTGCGGATGGAAGTACCCTGCTGCGGCGGCTTGGAATCAGCCGCTAAGAGAGCGCTGCAGGCAAGCGGAAAATCCATCCCCTGTGAGGTGGCCACGATCTCGGTCGATGGGAAGATCCTTGGATAAAATGAAAGGAACAAGCCCTTATATTAACAAAAAAGTCTATATAGTTTTGATTATTTATCATGGAGGTCAGATATGAAAGAAAAAATGTTTTGCTATCAGTGTCAGGAAACGGCCGGGTGCAGGGGATGCACCGTGTCCGGCGTATGCGGGAAGAAGCCCGATGTGGCGGCCATGCAGGATCTGCTTGTCTATGTCACAAAAGGGATTTCGGCGGTTACAACTGCCTTGCGTCAGGAGGGCAAACAGGTATCTGCGGAGGTCAACCACCTGATCACCCTGAACCTGTTCACCACCATTACCAATGCGAATTTCGACAGGGAGAGTATTGAAGCGAGGATCCGCGCCACGCTCACAGAAAAGGAAGCGCTGCTGGCGCAGGTGGCAGATCCGTCCATCCTGCCCGAAGCCGCCAAATGGGACGGATCCGGAAACTGGGAAGAAAAAGCCGGAACGGTCGGTGTCCTTTCTGCCGAAAACGAGGATATCCGCTCTCTGCGGGAACTGATCACCTATGGCCTGAAGGGTCTGTCCGCCTACTCAAAGCACGCGAATGCATTGATGAAGGATGACGGTGAGATCGATGCCTTCCTCCAGCGGGCGCTGGCGGCTGCGCTGGATGACAGCCTCAGTGTGGAGGAGCTGATCGCCCTGGCGATGGAAACCGGAAAGTACGGCGTCTCCGGCATGGCTCTGCTGGACCGGGCCAACACGGAAGCCTATGGAAATCCTGAGATCACAAGGGTGAATATCGGCGTCGGGAAAAATCCCGGTATCCTGGTTTCCGGCCACGACCTGCGGGATCTGGAAATGCTGCTGGAGCAGACGCAGGGAACCGGAGTGGATGTGTATACTCATTCCGAGATGCTCCCCGCCCACTATTACCCGGCGTTCAAAAAGTATCCCAACTTTATCGGAAACTATGGGAATGCGTGGTGGAAGCAGAAGGAGGAATTCGGATCCTTCAACGGTCCCATCCTGATGACCACAAACTGCATCGTGCCGCCTTCGGACAGCTACAGGGACAGGCTCTATACTACCGGCGCGGCCGGGTATCCGGGATGCACGCATATTCCAGGAGAGATCGGGGAGCAGAAGGACTTTTCCGCCGTCATTGAGCATGCAAAAAGATGTCCCGCACCCACTGAGATCGAAACGGGAGAGCTGATCGGCGGATTTGCCCACGCGCAGGTCCTGTCTCTGGCGGATCAGGTCGTTGAAGCGGTAAAAAGCGGTGCCATCAAAAAGTTCGTTGTCATGGCGGGCTGTGACGGCCGGGCTAAGAGCCGGGAATACTATACCGGATTTGCAAGGGCGCTGCCGAAGGACGCTGTGATCCTGACAGCCGGATGCGCGAAATACAAATACAACAAGCTGGATCTGGGCGATATCAACGGCATCCCGCGGGTCCTGGATGCCGGACAGTGCAATGACTCCTATTCCCTGGCTGTCATTGCTTTGAAGCTGAAGGAAGTATTCGGTCTGGATGATATCAACGACCTGCCCATTGTCTACAATATCGCATGGTACGAGCAGAAAGCGGTCATCGTCCTGCTGGCGCTTTTGCATCTTGGCGTAAAAAATATCCATCTCGGTCCCACTCTTCCGGCATTTTTAAGTCCCAATGTGGCAGCGGTCCTGACGGAGAACTTCGGTATCGCGGGAATTGGCACTGTGGAGGAGGATATGAAACTGTTCTTTGGCGCGGAGCATTGAACACGGACGATTTTTCCGTTTCAGACCTGTTAAAGTGCAAGTTAAAGTGTAAAGAAAAAATACTTGACAGTGCTGTTCCGTTCATGTATGATAGCAAAGGTGACAGCAATGGATAAGATTTTAGAGCAGGCATTATTATATGATTTTTACGGAGAGCTCCTGACTGAGCACCAGAAAGAGGTATATGAACAGTTTGTGCTGGATGACCTTTCTCTGAGCGAGATTGCGGAAAGCGAAGGGATCAGCAGGCAGGGCGTGCATGACCTTGTCAGGCGCTGTCAGAAGGCACTGGAAGGCTATGAGGCGAAACTGCATCTGGTCGAAAGGTTCCTCACGGTAAAGGAGAAGGTCGCCCAGATCGACAGAGTGCTGGAAGAATGGGAGCGCGAAAAGGAAGATCCGGAAGAGGTCATAGGACGGATCCGCAGTATTTCTTCCGCGATCATCGAAGAATTATAGGCGGCAGGCATGCTGCGGCATAGAGAGGTTACAGAATGGCATTTGACAGTTTAACAGAAAAACTTCAGAATGTTTTCCGGTCCCTGCGGAGCAAGGGGCGCCTTACGGAGGATGACGTAAAAGCGGCCCTCAGAGAGGTGAAGATGGCGCTTCTTGAGGCGGATGTAAACTTTAAAGTCGTAAAAGGCTTTATAAAAGACGTCCAGGAGCGGGCTGTCGGGCAGGATGTGATGAGCGGGCTGAATCCCGGGCAGATGGTGATCAAGATCGTAAATGAGGAACTTGTCAAACTGATGGGTTCTGAGACGACAGAGATCAAACTCCAGCCGGGAAGCGCGATGACCGTCATCATGATGGCCGGCCTCCAGGGAGCAGGTAAGACGACCACCACGGCGAAGCTGGCGGGGAAATTCAAGCTGAAAGGGAAGAAACCGCTGCTCGTGGCATGCGACGTGTACCGCCCGGCTGCGATCAGACAGCTCCAGATCAACGGAGAGAAGCAGGGCGTGGAAGTATTCTCCATGGGAGATAAGAACCGCCCGGCGGACATCGCGAAGGCTGCGGTCCAGCATGCGGCTAAGAACGGAAACAATATCGTGATCCTGGATACCGCAGGACGCCTGCATATCGATGAGGATATGATGGCGGAGCTGCAGGAGATCAAGGAGGCTGTGGAAGTCCACCAGACGATCCTTGTGGTCGATGCCATGACCGGTCAGGACGCAGTCAACGTGGCGGGAACTTTCAATGACAAGATCGGCATTGACGGCGTCATCGTCACGAAGCTGGACGGAGATACGAGAGGCGGTGCGGCACTGTCCATCAAGGCAGTGACAGGCAGGCCGATCCTCTACGTCGGCATGGGTGAGAAGCTCTCTGACCTGGAACAGTTCTATCCTGACAGGATGGCGTCCCGTATCCTCGGGATGGGAGACGTCCTGTCCCTGATCGAGAAGGCAGGGGCTGAGATCGACCAGGAAAAAGCCATGCAGATGGCTGACAAGATGAAGAAAGCCCAGTTCGATTTCGATGACTATCTGATGAGCATGGAACAGATGCGCAAGATGGGCGGGCTCTCCAGCATCATGAGCATGATGCCGGGAATGGGAGCATTCGGCGGCAAAGGAAAGATGCCGGACCTCGACTCAGAAGAAAATGAGAAGAAAATGGCAAGGATGGAAGCGATGATCCTTTCCATGACTCCTGAGGAGAGACGGAACCCGGATCTTCTGAACCCATCCAGGAAACACCGCATCGCCAGGGGCGCAGGGGTGGATATCTCTGAGGTGAACCGGATGGTCAAGCAGTTCAATGAGTCCAGGAAGATGATGAAGAAGCTTCCGGGGATGATGGGCGGCAGAGGTGGCAAGAAGGGCAGGTTCAGGCTTCCCTTTTGACACATAGATCTTGCCGGAAGCGTTCGGCTGCACATGCGGCGGGGCTGACGGCAGAAGCAACAATATAAAATAAAAGAAAGAAAAACAAGAGGTGACAAAAATGGCAGTAAAGATCAGATTAAGAAGAATGGGACAGAAGAAAGCTCCTTTTTATAGAATCGTAGTAGCTGATTCAAGGTCCCCGAGAGACGGAAGATTCATCGAGGAAATCGGAACTTACGATCCGAACTGCGATCCGAGTGCGATCAAAGTTGATGAAGAGGCAGCTAAGAAGTGGCTGAATAACGGCGCGCAGCCGACTGAGGTTGTAGGAAAGATCTTCAAGGCAGCAGGTATTGAGAAATAAGGTCTTTTCGCGGAGGTGCGAGTACGATGAAAGAATTGGTTGAAGTTATCGCGAAAGCGCTGGTGGATCATCCGGAAGAAGTTTCGGTAAATGAGAAAGAAGAAGGCCGCACCACAGTGCTTGAGCTTCATGTCTCAGACGGCGACATGGGAAAAGTGATCGGCAAACAGGGCCGTATTGCAAAAGCGATCCGTTCCGTAGTAAAAGCGGCAGCGGCAAAAGAAGACAAGAGAGTTGTCGTCGATATCGTATAGAAGATATCGGAACAGAAAGAGGGACAGTCTTCCGGTCTGGAGAGTCTGCCCCTTTCTTTTTCCTATTATTCAAAAGATGTGGGAAAAGAATAAAAATAAGAAAGGAAGGAGAAGGAATGGAACAGTTTCTCCAGGTGGGAGTAATCTCTTCTACGCACGGGATACGGGGCGAAGTCAAGGTATTCCCTACCACAGACGATCCCACACGTTTTAAAAAACTCAAAAAAGTGCTCATGGACACGGGGAAAGAGCGTCTTGAACTGGAAATCCAGTCCGTAAAGTTTTTCAAACAGTTCGTGATCCTCAAGTTTAAAGGCATTGACAATATAAATGATATAGAGAGATATAAGGGGAGCAGTCTTCTTGTGCCCAGAGAAGAGGCAGTCAGGCTCGGGAAAGATGAATATTACATCGCTGACCTGATCGGCATGGAAGTGTTTACTGAAGACGGCAGATTCGGCGTCCTGAGAGACGTTATGGAAACCGGGGCAAACGAGGTCTATATCATTGACTCGGATAAGCATGGGGAAGTGCTCATCCCCGCGATACATGACTGTATCCTCGATGTTGATGTGGCGGGGCAGGTAATGACGATCCGTCTCCTCGACGGACTGATATAAATGTGGAAACAGGGAGAGGCAGACGATGAACTTTCATATACTTACTTTATTTCCCGAGATGGTGATGAACGGGCTGAATACAAGCATCATAGGGCGGGCTGTCAACGCTGGCTTATTGTCCATCGAAGCGGTGAATATCCGGGATTATGCATTTAACAAGCATCAGAGCGTGGACGATTATCCCTACGGCGGCGGAGCCGGGATGCTCATGCAGGCGGAGCCGGTCTATCTGTCCCACAAGGCTGTGTCGGAGAAGATCCGTTCGCGCAGAGCAGGTGAGAGTATGTCGGGTAACGCCGGAGAAAAGAGAGGGTCAGATCATACGGAACAGAACAGCCAGCCGGCAAAACAGTTCCGGACAGTCTATCTGTCCCCTCAGGGAAAAGTTTTCGATCAGAAGATGGCAGAAGAGCTGGCCGGGGAAGAAGATCTGATCCTGCTGTGTGGTCATTATGAAGGAATCGACGAGCGCGTCCTTGAGGAGATAGTGACCGACTATATCTCTATCGGAGATTATGTGCTCACAGGCGGAGAACTGCCGGCAATGGTAATGGTGGACGCCATCTCCAGACTTGTGCCCGGAGTGCTCCACAATGATGTCTCCGCAGAATTTGAGTCGTTCCAGGACAACCTTCTGGAATATCCCCAGTATTCAAGACCGGAAGAGTGGCACGGCAAAAAGGTTCCGCGTGTGCTCCTGTCAGGCCATCACGCCAATATCGAGAAATGGCGCAGAGAGCAGTCGGTTATCCGGACGTATGAGCGCCGTCCGGATCTGCTGGAAAAATGCGAACTTACCGAAGAAGAGGAGAAGTGGATCCGGGAATGGAACCAAACGGGAAGACAGAAAAATGATGGAAATAGTACTTGAAAATCCAGCAGAAATATGGTAAACTACAACAGTTGTGAAAAGAAGAGCGATGGTCCTCTGGCACGCTGAAGTGTTAAGAACGTCAAATATTAAGGAGGTCACACAAAATGAACGAAATCATTAAGAAGATCGAAGCAGAGCAGTTGAAAGAGAGCGCACCGGAGTTCAGCGTTGGTGATACTGTAAGAGTGCACGCTAAGATCAAAGAGGGAAACCGTGAGAGAATCCAGGTATTCGAGGGGACAGTCCTGAAGAGGCAGGGCGGCGGAGCCAGAGAGACTTTCACAGTCAGAAAGACATCAAACGGAATCGGTGTTGAGAAGACATGGCCGCTTCACTCTCCGCATGTTGAAAAGGTTGAGGTTGTCCGCAGAGGTAAAGTAAGAAGAGCGAAACTCACCTACCTGAGAAAGCGTGTCGGAAAGGCTGCTAAGGTAAAAGAA
>DWUV01000073.1 GCA_019120595.1 Candidatus Mediterraneibacter tabaqchaliae
TATAGAGAGAAAATATGACAGAAATGTGAGGGGATTATAAAAGAAGCAGGAAATTTCTAAACAGACAGTAAAAAAAGTATAATGGAAAATATGAAATCAGGATTCCGGCCAGTCCGCAGCCAGAAAACAACAAGAACCCGTTAACCATCCGGCTAACGGGTTCTCGTCGTTTTTATAAGTTATCTAAAGGAATGAGAGTAAAGTGCGACATCCCGGTTCCCCGGGATGTCAATACTTTATGAGGGGGGAGATAGTTGTTTTATCAACTATCTGTGTCTTAGTATAACCGGGAAATGTGTCCAAAGTATGTTTAAAGTCTTAAAGAAAAAGAAAATACCTTATGAAAAAATTAAGATATCCGAAGCAGAAAGATCCGGGAGCGGCGGAACGGCAGCTGATAAGGCTGAGAAAATCCGTTAAAATGACACGTTTTGTGGAAAAGATAGAAAAAACGACATGCATAGAAAAAGATGTCGGAAAATAGAGAGGTGATATGAAATAGTTCATGTATAATTAAGATAACTTGAAATTTCGGAAATAGAAAAGGAGGAAGGGTATGAAAAAAAAGTGCTTAAGAAAGCGGCATTCTGCCAGAATTATGTCAGGGATTGCCGCGACAGCTTTGCTGGTGTCATCCGGAGTACTGCCGATAGCCCAGCCCAAAGCGGCTGAAGAGGGGGCAGAGGGGAAACTGAAAGCTTTGCGGCTCGTGTATGATGAACCTGTTCCGCAGGTACTTGAGACATCCAGTGATCCGAATAATTTTGCGGGATGGAGAGAGTATTCCATTCCTATGGGAAATGCTTATATGGGAGTCAACCTGTTTGGCGGAGTAGGCCATGACCGGATCCAGATCACAGAGAACAGCCTTCAGGATTCGAATTCATCAATAGGAGGACTGAATAATTTTTCGGAAACGTACCTGGATTTTGATCATGATTATGCGGATGTGACAGGCTATCAGCGTGAGCTGTCCCTGGAAGAAGGCATTACGACAGTAGAATATGATTACAATGGGACGCACTATACGAGAGAGTACTTTGCCAGTTATCCGGATAAGGTGCTGGTGGTCCATCTGGAAAGTGATGGCAGCGGGAAACTGGATTTTACGCTCAGACCAACGATCCCTTATATCTGTGATGGAAGGGATGTGGATGAAGACGGCGTAATTTCGGGCGAAGATGAGGAATCCAGAGGAAAATCAGGAAAAGTTGTGGCAGAAGATGATAGGATCACTTTGGCCGGGGAGATGGAATATTATGGCCTGGAGTTTGAAGGTCAGTATAAGGTGCTGACTGACGGGGATTATGAGGCTGTCAATGACGGGAATGGTGAAAACGGGGTGATCGAGGTCAAGAATGCAGATTCGGCAACGATCATAATGGGGCTTGACACGAATTTTGATATGGAAAGCAAGCTTTTTACCCAGAGTGACCCAAAGGAAAAACTGGAAGGAAATGAACCTGCCCATGACAGAGTCAATGCGGTCATGGAAGCAGTTGACGGCAAAGAATACAGTGAACTGAAGGAGAATCATCTGAGCGATTATCAGTCTATGTACGGCAGAGTTGACGTGGATCTGGGCGGAAGCGTGCCGGAGGGGCTGATGACGGATGAGCTGGTCGCGAATTATAAAAACGGCGATTATGATAACAGTGCGGAAGGGCTCTATCTGGAGACGCTTGCATATCAGTACGGACGATATCTTCTGATCTGTTCTTCCAGAGAAGGCGGGCTTCCTACAAATCTTCAGGGCATCTGGAATGTATACCAGGATCCATCCTGGCGTGCGGGAATGTGGCATAATATTAATGAGCAGATGAATTACTGGGGAGCATTTACCTCTAATCTGGCAGAGACGTTTGAACCGTATATTGACTATTGGCAGGCGTATGTGAAAAAAGCGGAGTCCTATGCCACCAGTAATATCAGCAAATATAATCCGGACGGACAGATGGAGGGGACGGCGGATTATGACGACGGATGGGCGCTGGGGAATTCTACCTGGCCGTATAATATCAGCGGCTCTGCGAGTCATTCGGGATTTGGGACAGGACCGTTTATGTCGATTATTTTCTGGGATTATTATGACTATACGCGGGATTTGAATATACTGGAGGAAAAGACTTATCCGGCGATTTCAGGGATGTCGAAGTTCCTCTCAAAAATCGTGAAAGAGGATGAAGACGGAAAACTGCTGGCGCAGCATTCCTTCTCTCCGGAGGTACAGGTAGCGACAGAGAGCGGGACAGAAAGCTATGGAACAGTGGGGTGTACTTTTGATCAGTCTATGATCTATGAGAACCATCTGGACACGGTGAAAGCGGCAGAGGTATTGCAGGAGAACGGAATCGTCCTGACGGAAGAAGACGAGGCAGCGGTCAGTGTCTTTAAGGAGCAGCTTTCTCTGCTTGATCCGATCCTTGTAGGGTCATCAGGACAGCTCAAGGAGTACAGGGAGGAAGATTATTACGGGGAGATCGGTACAGAACCGACACACAGGCATACATCCCAGCTCGTAGGAGTTTATCCCGGATCCATGGTGAATTCTACCACTCCGGCCTGGCAGGATGCAGCAAGAGTGTCCCTGAGTAAAAGGGAGGAGTCACCGGATCTGACAAAGGGATGGTCTAAAGCACACAGGGCCGCAATCTGGGCACGCCTGTACGAGGGAGATAAGGCGTATCAGAATTATCAGAAACTGATCAAAGTGAATCTGATGAGCAACCTGTTTAATGATCATAATGGCTCTTCCAGCAGTTCGAGCAGGCTGTTTCAGGCTGATGCCAATTATGGGATCACAGCGGCAGTCAGTGAGATGCTTCTTCAGAGTCATGAAGGATTTATCGCTCCGCTGGCAGGTCTCCCGTCCAGATGGGAAAATGGAAGTTATGACGGACTTTCCGCAAGGGGAAATTTTGAAGTGAGCGCCCGGTGGACAGACGGTCAGGCGGACAGTTTTACGATCCTGTCAAAGTCAGGCGGAGAATGTAAAGTAAAATATGACAATGTTGCCGGCGCGGTCGTTACAGATGAAGACGGCAGTTCAGTCAGCTTTACGGCAGACGGAGATGACATGATCATATTTGATACGGCAAAAGGCCAGAGTTATACGATTTCCGGGCTCCCCTTCCGGGCAGCAGTACAGGATGCCTCAAACCTTACATTAAATGTCAACCCGGATAAGCAGCTTGAAGTAAGCTGGAAAGCCTCTCCTGATGCAGTGTCTTATAATATATACCGCGCGGAAGAGAGCTCGGCTGTATATGAGAGATATGCAGAAGGAGTTGCAGGCGTTTCTTATACAGGAGACTTTAAAGAAGGAGTGCAGGCTACATATAAACTGACGGCTGTATCTGCCGATGGTACAGAGAGCAAGGGGATTTATATGACTTTTGTGCCAACAAAAAAAGCGGACAGCGCAAAAGGATATTTCCTCGAGGATGGATCACTGCAGATACAGGTTGAGGATGCACAGCGTGCAGACGACACAGAATATATCCTGTATAGAGCGGAAAAAGACGGCTATACAGAACTCCTCAGGACGCCGTATACGGTGATGCAGCTTGACGGAATAAACGAAGGAGACCAGCTGGCGCTCAGCAGGTCAGAATATACCGGGGAGAGCAAGAAGATCGATGTGGAATACCAGGAGCAGATCGAGGAGAATGTATGCCTTGGGAAACCGGCAGAGGCAGATCGGAGTACATCGGGGAACTATCCTCTTGAATATGCGCTGGACGGCGATCTTTCAACCCGGCTGGGATTCAATGGGAACGGGGATCCGGTCACTATGGTGATCGATCTGGAGAATATCTGGGATCTCGACACCTTGATGATACGGGAGTGGAAAGATAAGTCACTGACAGGCGGAACAAGATCAGGAAACACGAAGTGTGAGGTCAGTACAGATGGAGAGACCTGGGAGACGGTATTTGAAAATGAACCTCTTGTCGGCGGGGAGAACGTGCGGTTTGATATGGGCGGAAGATCTGCATCCATGATCCGATTAACTTTTGACAATCTGGAATCAGATAAAGCTGTGTCTATCTATGAGATCCAGTGTTCGGCAAAAAAGGATATCTTTGACAAGCAGGAACTGTTCCAAATCCTCATGGAAGCAGATGAGTATGAAAATGATCCGGTTTACGGCATTGGAGTGGATGAAGAACTGATGGCAGCTTACACACAGGCAAAAGCTGACGCTGTTGATATCCTTGAAGGGAGAAAGGGGACCGCCCAGGGAGATGTGGATGGCGCGGCAGAAACTCTGAGGAATGCGCTTGCTTCAATTACCGGCGATATGGACGAACTGCTGGCGGAGCTAGTGGAGGATGCAGAAGAAGCGGCCGGGACGATCACGCCTGAGAATGACAGATATGTACAGGAGTACTACGATCAGCTCATCGCTGCTTTGGATGCAGTGGATGAGGCGCTGAAAGATACGCAGGATAAAGACGCGCTTGGGAATGCGGTGCAGCGGCTTGATATGGCGGTGCGGACATTTAAAGGTGAGAATGTTCCGGGAGCTGTATCTGTGGATCTTGATGCCGGCATTTATGAGGGGCAGCAGAAGGTCAATCTTACATCAGACAGCAGAGAGGTTACAGAGTACAGGTATACATTGGATGGGTCAGAGCCGGACAGAAATTCCCGTAAAGCTGCGGAAGGATCACTTGTGCTGCCATATGGCTTGTCTGTATTAAAAGCAGCGGGATATACTGAGACGGGAGCCAGGACTGAAACCGTGACAGTAAAATATATGTGCAGGAGTGAGAAAAATCTCGCGCTCCATCAGACGGCAGAAGGTTCCGGCGAGGGCTATCCACAATATCCGGCATCCTATGCGGTTGACGGTGATCCGTCCACCAGATGGGCTTCCAGAGGAAAAGACGTAAGCCTTACGCTGACGTTTGACAATCCGGTGACAGTGGATTCTGTATATATAGACGAGTTTAAGAATTCCAGCAATACCCAGGATAACCGCCTATACTCGTATACTTTGGAATATCAGGAGGAAGCAGGCGGGGAATGGACCGAAATTTCATCAGGCAGCGTCTACGATACGGAAGGAAAGGTGATGGCAGTTTCAGAATCGTCGCGTTCTTATGTAGCCATTGGGTTTGAACCGGTGACTGTGTCGGCGCTTCGCATTACTGGTCCGGATGATGACGAGACCTCTGCAGCTCCGATCACATTTTATGAGACAGAGGTGTATGGAGAAAATCTGGCGAATGCACTTAACGACCTCAATGAAGCGCTGAGGGAGGCGGAGACAGAAAATCCCTCATCGTATACGGCCGATTCAGCTGAAAAACTGGCAGAGGCAGTGAGAACGGCGGAAGAAATGCTGGACTCTCAGTCTTCGGAAGATATCAGAACAGCAGCCGGGGCGCTGCGTCTGATACTGGACAGTCTTGAGAAGGCAAAACCTGTGATCACTGCAGAACCGGAAAATCTGTCTGTGAAAGCAGGGAGTGAGGCGGAATTGTCTGTGACAGCCTATGGAAATAGTCTGGGGTATCAGTGGCAGCAGTACGACGGGCGGTTCTGGCGTACGATAGAAGGGGCAGTGGAATCTGTATACAGATTTACGGCATCAGAAGAGAGTGATGGCGCACAGTACAGATGTATCATAAGCAGTCCCGGAGGAAATGCTGTGACAGAGACAGTGTCAATAACTATACGGGAGGACTCCGAAGAGCAAGTCAGCAAAAAGACACTGGAATATTTCCTGAACGAGGCGAAAGGCTATGTGGAAAACGGAACGGTCGCCGGATGCGTGGAGTCTGTACAGAAGCTGTTTGAGGAAGCGATCGCGGAAGGTGCTGCAGTGATGGCGGATGAGAGCGCGTCAAGGGAAGAGGTGCTCAATGCGGCCGCAAAGCTGATGTTTGCGATCCATGCCCTTGAGATGAAGGCTGGAGACAAGACAGACCTGGAGATGGCAGCGGAGCTCGGGGATATGATCGACCTGACGCAGTATGTGGAGGCCGGACAGGCAGAGTTTACAGAAGCCCTTGCAAAGGCAAAAGAAGTGCTGGCGGACGGAGACGCTTTCCAGGATGAGATCGACAGCGCATGGGATGCGCTTGTGGCTGCGATGGAAAATCTCAGGCTGAAAGCGGATAAATCTGTGCTGGAAGACCTGATCAGCCAGACAGCAGAGCTGGATCTGAGCGGATATACCGAGGAGAGCGTAAGCGTGTTCCGCGCGGCGTTCGCGGCGGCGAATGCAGTTTTGACAGATGAAGCGCTGAGCGTGGATGACCAGGCTGAGGTCGATCAGGCGGCGCAGGCGCTTCAGGCAGCATATGACGGGCTGGAGAAGGTGCAGGCAGGAGAGCCGGAAGACCCGGGCACGGACAGCGGAAACCAGGGCGGAACGGCCGGAGATGACGGCAATGGCGGAACCGGCAGCCAGAACGGCGGCGCGGCTTCAGGTCAGAACGGCCAGAACAGCCCGAGCGGTCAGGACGGAAATACAGGATCAGGCACGGAGAAAGCGGCGAAGACCGGGGACAGCGCTCCGGTTGCAGCGGCAGGCATGCTGCTCATACTTTCCGCGGGAGCAGGGATCGTGCTTGGAAAAAGAAAATGCGGAAGATAAAAACAGAGAGATAGACCGGAGCCCCCAGATCCGGTGACAGCACAGGGAAGAGGCGGATGCAGCTGAAATGCACCGCCCCTTCTCTTTATATTAAGAACTGTATCCTGTGTCTCGGAAAATGCAATAAATTAAAAGAAAATACTTTGATTTACAGAAAAAAGTGAATATAGTCATATTGAATTCCCTAAAAGTACTAGAAATTTTTGGGTGGAAGATGTATAATAGTACCAATAAAATCTGTGAAACGGCAAAAAAATCAGATGATTTCACCAAAATGGCATTGACCGGTGCGTGCAGCCGGTTTTTGCAGCCGGACTGCAGCCGCCCGGCTGATACAGGATCACAGATCTCCGGCAGAGTATGGAAGAGAAACTGTGGTGGAGATCCGGAACAGGGAACGGACCGGAACTGGAAGAGGCTGTATTCCAGGGAGTGTCCGAAAAACACATCGGCAGGCACAGACGAGTGGCCTGTGTGCATAAAAGGAGGAAAGGAAGCATGAAAAGAAAGAGGGTGTTTGCGGCGTTCCTGTCACTGGTGCTGGCAGGGCAGATGGCCTTCTCAGCGATCCCGGCGTATGCGGCAGGATCAGACGAAGGGATCCGTGACATGGCGGAAGCCGGGGGCGGGGAGATCGATCCGGACGCGTCCAACAAGCCTATGCCGGACGGCAACAAGCTGAGGATGTGGTACACTTCGCCCGGCGAGAGGTCCGACTGGGAGAATACCTCCCTGGTGATCGGCAACGGCAAGACCGGCGGGATCCTGTTCGGGCAGGTAGCGAACGACCAGATCCATTTCAATGAGAAGACGCTCTGGCGGGGCGGACCCAGCGAGAGCCGTCCGAACTATGACGGCGGCAACCGGGACGAGGCAGTGACAGAGGAGCAGCTGGAAGCGCTGCGCCAGAAGATGGACGACCATTCAGAGGCGGTTTTCCCCCAGGGGACATCCACGACCACAGAGGTCTGGGGCGATGGCGCGGGAATGGGGCAGTACCAGGATTTTGGCGACCTGTATCTGGACTTTTCTGCGACAGGTATGACGAACGACAATGTGGAGAATTATGTCCGCGACCTGGATATGAGGACGGGGATCTCATCCGTGAATTATGACTATGAGGGAACCCATTATGAGAGAGAATACTTTGCCAGCCATCCGGACAATGCGGTAGTCACCAGGCTGACCGCGTCTGAGAAAGGGAAGATCTCTTTCACGGCATCCGTACAGGCGGCTTCCGGGCTGACAGCAGCGGCATCGGCAGAGGGCGGGAAGATCACCCTTGCAGGAGAAGTCAATGATAACCAGATGAAGTGCGAGATGCAGGCGCAGATCGTGAATGAAGGCGGAACCGTTACGGACAACGCAGACGGCACGGTAACCGTGGAGAATGCGGACGCAGTGACCATCATCTACTCTACGGATACGGATTACAAAAATGAGTATCCCGTATACCGCACCGGTGAGACGGCGGAGGAGCTGAACGCTTCTCTTGCGGAGACTGTGGACGCGGCTGCAGAGAAGTCCTATGACGACCTGCGCTCCGCGCATGTGGAAGATTACTCTGAGCTGTTCGGGCGTGTGGAGATCGACCTGGGCGGCGAGTGCGCGCAGAAGCCGATCAACGAGATGATGGCGGACTACCGGGCAGGGAACCATGACCATGTGCTGGAGGAGATGGTCTTCCAGTTCGGGCGCTACCTGACCATCGCGGCGTCCAGGGAAGGTGACGAGCTTCCCAGCAACCTCTGCGGCATCTGGATGATCGGAAGCGCGGGTTCTTACTGGGGCGCTGACTTCCACTTCAATGTCAACGTGGAGATGAACTACTGGCCCGCATACCAGACCAACCTGGCAGAGTGCGGCTCTGTATTTACGGACTATATGGAATCCCTGGTACAGCCGGGACGTGTGACAGCGGAGAAATCTGCCGCGCAGAAGACAGAAGACGTGATCAATACTCCGATCGGTGAAGGGAATGGCTTCCTTGTCAATACCCAGAATAACCCGTTCGGGTGCACGGCACCGTTTGGATCACAGGAATACGGCTGGAACGTTACAGGCTCATCGTGGGCAATGCAGAACGTGTATGACCAGTATCTCTATACGCAGGATAAACAGCTGCTGGAAGATACGATCTATCCGATGCTGAAGGAAATGACCAACTTCTGGGATGGTTTCCTGTGGTGGAGCGATTATCAGGACCGTCTTGTCGTAGGGCCGTCCTTCTCCGCGGAGCAGGGTCCGACTGTCAACGGTACAACCTATGACCAGTCCCTTGTATGGGAACTGTATGATATGGCAATCGACGCGTCCGAGGAACTCGGCGTGGATGCGGATGAGAGAGAAGAGTGGAAAGAGACCCAGAGCCAGCTCAACCCGATCATCATCGGAGAGGAAGGGCAGGTCAAAGAGTGGTATGAAGAGACTACGACCGGAAAAGCGCAGGCAGGGGATCTGCCGGAAGTGAGTATCCCGAATTTCGGGGCGGGCGGAAGCGCGAACCAGGGATCGCTCCACAGGCATACTTCCCAGCTGATCGGCCTGTATCCGGGTACACTGATCAACCAGGATACAGAAGAGTGGATGGAAGCTGCGATCCGGACGCTGGAGATCCGTGATGAGAGAGGATCCGCAGGTGAAGTCGGACCGGCCGGCACAGGATGGTCCAAGGCGCACAAGCTGAATATGTGGGCGCGCACCGGGAACGGCGAGAATACATACAAGCTGATCAGCGGCATGATCGCGGGCAACCGGAACGGCATCCTGGATACCTTCCTGGATTCCCACCCGCCGTATCAGATCGACGGAAACTACGGCCTGACGGCAGGCATCAGCGAGGCGCTGATCCAGAGCCAGCTGGGATACACTCAGTTCCTCCCGGCGATCTCAGAGGCGTGGGATGAAGGAAACGTACAGGGACTTGTGGCGAGAGGCAACTTTGTGATCGGCATGGAATGGTCCGATAACTCCGCAGACAGGTTTACAGTGACATCCAGAAGCGGCGGCACATTTACGGGCGAGTATGACAACCTCGGCGCATACACAGTTAAGACAGCTGACGGGGAGACAGTAGAAACAACGAAGATCTCTGACGACAGGATCTCCTTCCCGACAGAGCAGGGCGAGACGTATGTGATCGACTTCAACAGCACGCCGGTGAAGCTCCAGGCGCAGGTAGATGCTGCAAAAGAACTTTCCGCGCAGATGACAGACGAGCTTCTCGCTCCGGCAAAAGCTGTTCTGGATGCTTGCATCGCAGAGTCTGAGCAGGTCATCGCGGATGAGGACAGCAGCCGGTATTCTGAGCAGACAAAGGTCCTTGCAGACGCATGCGTGACAGCACAGGCGGCGGCAGCGCTGAAGGACGCTTACAGGGCGGCGGAAGAGGTCAGCCAGACCGTGGATCCGAATGAAACATGGGAGACATACAAAGCGGCAGCTGCAGCGCTTCAGGACCAGCTGGCTGAAACAGCGGCAGTGCTTGCTCAGGAAGGGGCAGGACAGGCAGAGTATTCAAGCGCACAGACAGCCCTCGAAGCGGCTTCGGCAGCGCTGACAGGACTCGCGGAGCGTCTGGTGGTGAACTTTACGCCGGGGACAGGTGCCGTTTCAGCAGGACAGGAGATCACGCTGTCCAGTGAGTTTGACGATCTTCAGATCCGCTACACAACAGACGGAAATGACCCGATCTATTTCTCGGCATTATATGAAGGCACGATCACAATGACCGGGGACAAGATGACAGTCAAGGCGGCGCTGTACAGCGGGACACGCCGGATGAGCGAAGTCTTTACCAGCGTATATGACGCAGGCGGAGAACGCCAGAACCTGGCGGTAACAGCGACGGATGTCGCTACATCGTCTGATTATGACAGCGCGCACGACGGATGGAAGGCTGTGGACGGAAACAAGAATGAGCCGAGCAGATGGGCGACTCCGGACGGTACTTATGAAGCATGGCTGGAGCTTACATTCGCAGAACCTGTTACAGTAGATGGCGCGGGTGTATATCAGTACAATCAGAGAACATCTGATAGAAATATTATCACGAACTTTAACATCGAATACTGGGACGGCGAACAGTGGATCCCGGCTCTGGAAGGACAGTCTATGGGAGACGGCGGAATGGACCGCGAATGGACCGGAAACTTTGAGGCAGTGACATCTGACAGATTCCGCCTCAACATCGTGGAAGGCGTGAACCCGACAGTCTATGAGTTCGAGCTGTACAAGCCGGAAGAAACACAGACTGTGGAGACAGACAAGACTCTGCTCCAGGGAGCGATCGCAGAAGCGGAAGAGGCGATCGAAAGCGGACAGGTGGACGCTGCGGACGCAGACCTGCGGGAAAGCTTTACGGCGGTTTATGATTACGCGCTGGCGGTCAATGAGAATGCGGCGTCATCCCAGGATACCATTGACCGGACATACAATGCTCTGACAGAGGAGATCAGGAAACTTGACGAGGCAGTGAAACCGGTCAGCAAGACAATCCTGGAATTTTATCTGAACGAGGCGAAAGCCCTGGTGGAAGACGGCACTGTGAGCGGGCTTGTAGAGTCTGTGCAGAAGCTGTTTGACGAAGCGATCGCAGAAGGCGAAGCAGTGATGGCGAAAGAATATGCGACCAGAGATGAAGTGCTCCAGGCAGCGGCGAAGCTGATGTACGCTGTGCAGGCGCAGGGCATGCTTGCCGGCGATAAGACGGACCTTGAGATGGCAATAGAACTCGCCGGTATGATCGACCTGACACAGTATGTTGAGGCCGGACAGGCAGAATTTACAGCGGCCCTGGCAAAAGCGAACGAGGTGATGGAAGACGGAGACGCTTTCCAGGAGGATGTGGACACCGCATGGAACGCGCTTACGGAAGCAATCCTCAACCTCAGGCTGAAAGCGGACAAATCTGTGCTTGAAGACCTGATCAGCCAGACCGCGCACCTTGACCTGAGCAGCTATACAGAGGAGTCAGTGGTTACATTCCGCGCGGCATTCGCGGCGGCGAAAACCGTCCTTTTGGACGAGAGCCTGTCCGTGGACAACCAGGCGGAAGTGGATGAGGCTGTGACAGCGCTCCAGGCCGCTTATGACGGACTTGAGAAGGTACAGGCTGAGCCGGAGGATCCGGACGCAGAAAATCCGGACGCGGAGAATCCGGATACGGAAAACCCGGATACGGAGAACCCGGATACAGAAAATCCGGATGGTGACAATGCGGATAACACGCAGAACCCGGACGGCCAGGGAGAAGCGCAGGATCCGAGTGACGCCGGACAGGGAGGAAACGGCAGCGCAGATAAGAATCATGCCGCAGACACCCAGAACAGCGCGGACAGCGGCAAAGGCGCAGCGGCAGAGAAAGCTGCGAAGACCGGAGACGCGGCACCGATCGCGGCGGCAGGTATGATGCTCGTGCTTTCCGCTGGTGCGGTGGTCCTGCTTGGCAGAAAGAGATCCCGGTAGAGGGAAGGAGACAGCAGCCGGCCTGAGATCAGGCTGCTCTCCTGATAACAGAACAAAAAAGCCCCGGGGGCGGATCCGCCTCCGGGGCTTTTTCTGCCCTGCGGCCGGGTCAGTGAGACTCATACCGCAGATCCGGTGAAAAGCCGACATATTCTGAAAAAATGTCGGGAAAACACATGGAAAAATAAAAACGGTGCAGATAGAATAAATAATAGCAAAACTGACACCGGAACCGCTTTTGGGACCGGCATCAGAGAAGGAGGAGAAAACATTGAAACAGAGTAAAGTGAGGAAGCGTTTCGGTGCGATGGTCCTGACATTTGCCATGGTCATCGGCACAGCGGCAGGTTTTCCGGCCACCGCGCGCGCCGCGGCAGACGGCAATCTGGCGCTGGGGCAGGACGCGTCAGCGTCCAGTTCTTATCCGGACCGGGTGTGGACCCCGGATAAAGCTGTGGACGGAGACACATCAGGAAGCGATTCCAGGTGGAGCTCGAAAAGGGCGACCGGGACCACCAATGATGACAACACGGACAAAGGGACAAAGGAGCAGTGGCTGATGGTGGACCTGGGGCAGACGACGCCCGTAGAGCAGGTCGACATTTACTGGGAGGCAGCATTTGCCACAAAGTATGAGATCCAGAGCTCCATGGACGGGCAGGAATTTGAGACTGCAAAGGAATGCACCGCCTCATCGGCAGGGAAGCAGACCTGGCGGGATCTCGGCATAGAGGAGGCCCGTTATATCCGCATCTACTGCCTGGAGCCCCAGACGGCAAACTACGGATATTCGATCTACGAGCTGGAAGTCTATGCGCAGAATGAGATGGGAAGTGCGGAGGATGTGCTGGCGTCTCTTGACGGACAGGCGCCGCAGATCGCAGAGGACGGGAGCAGGCTGATCCTTCCGGAAGTGCCGGAGGGGTATGAGATCTCTCTCTTCGGGAGCGATAACCAGCAGGTCGTGAGGCTGGACGGCACGGTCATACAGCCTCTGGTGGATATGGATGTGAACCTGCTGTATCAGGTGGTAAATACGGAGGATGAGAGTGATGCCGCGGAATCAGAAGCGGATATCAGGATCACCGTCCCGGGACAGTACCAGACAGCAGAGGATGACAACGCGAAGCCGAATGTGCTCCCCGGCCTGAGAGAGTGGAAGGGCGGAAGCGGAGTCTATACAAGGACAGAAGATTCCCGCATTGTAGTGTCCGATCCTTCCATGGATGGGGCAGCTGAGGTGATCAAGACGTATTTTGACCAGATGCTCGATATGGATATCCGGATCGTGAGCGGGACAGAGCCTCAGACCGGGGATGTCTATCTCCAGGCAGGCGGTTCTGCGGATGAGCTGGGAGAGGAAGGTTATCTTCTGACGATCGGGGATTATGTGACGGTAACATCGCCGACCGTGACCGGTATGACCTACGGCGGCGCGTCCATCACCCAGATCCTGTATCAGGACGAGGGAAGGGACAACGCTCCGAAGGGAACCGCGAGAGATTATCCGAAATATGCGGTGCGCGCGGGCATGATCGATGTGGGGCGCATGTATATCCCGCTTGAATATCTGGAAGAGATGACTGTGTACATGTCCTGGTTTAAAATGAATGAAACCCATGTACATATCAATGACTACTGGTCCGGCTCAGGATACAGCGCATTCCGCCTGGAGAGCGAAGTGTACCCGGAGATCGTGGCTGAGGACGGATATTATACAAAGGATGATTACCGCCAGTACCAGAAGGATATGAAGAAGTACGGCATCGACGTGATCACGGAGATCGATACCCCGTATCATGCAGAGTGCTTCCGGGATGTGCCGGGCGTACAGATGCTGAAGACCGGCTATCTGGATATCACGACAGACGAGGCGAGAGAGGCGAACCAGAAGATCATCGAGAACCTGATCGACGAGTACCTGGACGGACCGGATCCGGTGATCCAGAGCGAGTATTTCCACATCGGGACGGATGAGTATGACAAGGCGTACGGCGAACAGATGCGGGCATGGACGGATCACTTTATCAACTATGTCAATGACAAGGGATACCAGACAAGGCTGTGGGGATCTCTCGGCAAAAACGGATTTAACGGGACAACGCCGGTGTCGAACGAGGCGGTCATGAACCTGTGGGCGCCGTACTGGGCGGATGTCCATGAGATGTATGACGCGGGATATGACATCATCAACACATACGGCGGATGGCTGTACATCGTACCGTCCGGGAATGCCGGGTATCCGGACCGCCTGAATGTGGAAAACCTGTACAATAATTTTGAGGTAAATAACTTCAAGTCCGGCAGGAATCCTTCCGGCGAGGCGATCATGCCGGTGGCGCATCCCCAGACAAAGGGAGCGGAATTCTGCCTCTGGAATGATATGACTTCCTTTAAGACCGGATTCTCCTGGTTCGATATGTATGACCGTTTCAAGGACGGAGTAGCCCTGGTGGCTGAAAAGACCTGGTTCGGGGAGAAGCAGGAGGATCAGACGTACGAGGAATTCGCGCAGAGAGTGTCAGCGCTGGAGGACAAAGTGCCGAACGCGAATCCGGGAAGAAATGTGGACAGTGACAGCGGGAATGTGGCTTCCTATGATTTCTCTTCCGACGGAAGCGACAGCACGGCGAACGGATATGACGCTCAGCTTACGGAAGTCACAGTAGAAAACAGGGCTGCTCAGATTTCGGAAGGCGGATATATCACGCTCCCCTTCGACAGCATCGGATATCCGTACACAGTGAGCGTGGATATGAAGCTGGATGCGATCGGAGAAAATACAGTCCTTTTCACGGGTGAGGACGGAACTGTTTATGCGGATATCGATGGAACCGGAAAGCTCGGGTTCAAGAGAGGCGCTTATCGGTTCAGTTTTGATTATGAGATGCCTGAGGATGAGTGGGTGACACTGACCTTTGTATGCGACCAGAAAGATACGACGCTGTATGTAAACGGCGTCAGCAAGGGTACGGCGAAACTGATGGACGCCACGATCGGAGGCAAGACCCAGCAGAGCGGCACCATGATCATGACGTTTGAGAAGATCCTGGGCAGTGCCGCGGGAAGCATTGACGATCTGCAGATCTATAATTATGCAATGTCAGAGGAGGAGGTCAGCGGGCTTCTCAATATCGCGTCCAGGGATAACCTGGCGTTAAATAAGGAAGTGGAAGTCTCAAGCCTCGAGGTATCTGACGGACGGTTCACCGAAGACCTGGCAGTGGACGGGATCGTATCCAGCGATTCCCGCGTGTCTTTCGGCAAGACAGCGGACGAGCAGTGGCTGCTGGTGGACCTTGGAGAAGTAAAGACGATCTCTGCCTTTGTCCTGAACTATGAGTCCCAGGTGCCGAAGTATAAGATCCAGGTGTCAGAGGACGGAGAGATTTACACCGATGTATACAGTTTTGAAGACCAGTCATATGCTTCACTTTCCAAGGCGGCTCCGGGCGTGCAGGAAGTGTCAGTGGATCCGGTGAAGGCGAGATACGTGAAATATGTACAGCTGCAGCGCTGGAAAAATACAGGCAACGGGCAGTCATACAGCGGAAGCCTCTATGAGTTTGAGGTATACGCGGCTCCGAACGCAGAGCTCAGGGAATATGCGCAGGCTGCATTGGATGAGCTGATGAAGTATGAGGGCGGCACCCACAATGGAAACGTAGAAGAAGGGTTCTACAACAGCTTAAAAGATACACTGGAAAATTATCTGGCGATGACAGAAGACGGGAAGGAACAGGTCAGCGTATCTGATATGCTGCAGTATAAGCAGGAAGTCCTTGACCGGCAGGCGGAGATCCCGGCGTATGTGCTCACAGTGCCGCAGGATGCCATCGATGCCTATAATGAAGCGGCGGCGCTGAAGGCAGAGGATTACACAGAGGAAAGCTACCGCGAATTCCAGGAGAAACTGACGCAGATCTCGCTGGAAGGCCTGGATACGCCGGAAGCTGTGGATGCGGTGATCAGCGCAGTAGAGGATGCGGTTTCCGTGCTTGTGAAAGCCGAAGAGCCGGAAGAACCTTCCGGGGAGACAGGCAAAAAGACTCTGGAATACTTCCTGAACAAAGCGAAAGGCTATGTGGAGGACGGCACAGTCGGCGGGCTGGTGGAATCTATCCAGAAGATGTTCACGGACGCTATCGCAAAGGGTGAGGCTGTAATGGCGGATGAAAACGCCGCCAGAGAGGAAGTGCTGGATGCGGCGGCTGACCTGATGTTTGCGGTCCATGCGCTGGATATGAAGGCAGCGGATAAGACAGACCTGGAGATGGCGCTGGATCTTGCGGAGATGATCGACCTGAGCAAATATGCGGAAGCCGGACAGGCAGAGTACCTCGCGGCGAAGGAAGCGGCTGAGGCAGTGATGGCGGACGGCGACGCGATGCAGCCAGAAACGGATGAAGCATGGAACACCCTTGTCGAGGCGATGAACGCGCTCCGGCTGAAAGCGGATAAATCCGTGCTGGAGGATCTGATCAGCCAGATGGAAGGCATGGATCTGAGCGGATATACAGAAGAGAGCGTGACAGTGTTCCGCGCGGCGTTCGCAGCGGCAAATGCAGTGCTTACAGATGAGGCGCTGAGCGTGGACGACCAGGCGAAGGTGGATGAAGCAGTGAATGCGCTCCAGGCGGCGTATGACGGGCTGGAGAAGACACAGAGCAGTGAGCCGGAGGATCCGGGGACTGGCAGCCAGAACGGAAGCGCAGGAACCGGTGCAATGAAAGCGGCAAAGACCGGCGACAGCACGCCTGTCGCGGCAGCGGGCATGGCTCTTGTCCTTTCTGCGGGAGCAGCAGTGCTGGTAATGAAAAAGAGGAGCAGAAGATAAGGAAATTTCGAAGATAAAAGGGATCTTGGAGCAGTGCGGGCGGAAGTTTCAGTCCGCACTGCTTTTGGATCTGCCTGATGAAAAATAAAATTTACAATAAAAGACAAAATATTACATGCAGAGATTTGATATAATCATATTATACGGTAAAAACTACAGCAGAAAGCTGAACTAAAGGAAGGGGGAAGATATACCGGGGAAATATTAATAAAGATCACTACCGAAAATGATAAGGAGGAGAAATGATGAAAAGAGGAAAATGTATCGCAGCGTGGCTTCTGACATGCGCGCTTGTGATCACATCACTTCTGTCCGGCGCCCCGGCGTCTGTGTCCGCAGCGGACGGAGCGGAAGCCGGATTGGTGAATATCGCAGAGAACTGCGATGTCACTGTGCCGGAGAACGAGAATGGTGTTGCCAATATGTTTGACGGCAATCTGTAGACAATCTGGTCCCCTGTCTATCAGGCGGGCTGGCCGGCAACAGTAACCTTTAAACTTCCGGCTGAGAATACAAAGCCGGTAGAAAAGATCACGATCGGCTTTAAGGTCGAGAATGCAGCCCAGGAGAACTGGGCGATGGACGTGAAACTCGGCTATTATGTCAATTCCGTGACAACGGATGAGCTTGTGGCAAAAGAGGTCACGGGGCATAAGTTAAAAGATGAGTTCGTGTTTGAATTCGAGGAGCCGATCAATGTCTCTCATGTGCTCGTGACGATGTCCAATCCGACGGACGGGGATAAAACAGCTACATTCTGGCCGCAGATCGCAGAGATGGGGATCTATGTGGCAGAGGACAGCCAGCAGGAAGATCTTGACAACCTGGCTGCCGGCGCAGCGGTCACATCCTGCGGGGGAAGCGCCGGGACGGCGGCGAACCTGACGGATAATAACTATGGCAGCCTGTATGTCTTCTATAACGGAGGCATGTCTTCCATTGACGGAGAGGCGTGGGTCCAGGTGGATATGGGGAGAGATGCGGATGTAAGCTCCCTGGAGATCGCGTTCGAACATCTGGCGTCTGATACCAATAACTTCCAGTTTACATACAGTATTTATGGAATGAGCACATCGGACGAGGAATGGACGCCTCTTGTGACAGGGGCAAAGGCGGACCGCACTGCAAACAGTGTAAGAGAGCATCTGCTTGGAGTTGACGGCGCTTCCGTGAAGCTGAGCAAGATTAAGATCGTGATTGATGAGATCACAAGTACGGGCGGGGATCCCTGGCCGGCGATCGCAGAGTTTAAGATTTTCGGTAAGGAGCAGCCCATCGAAGACCCGGATAACCTTGCATGGAACAAGCCTGCCCACACAAATACAAACCAGGCGTCAGCAGACCGGATCACAGACGGCAATACAGCGGCAGGCTGGAGCGGCTCTTACTATCCGGGGTATGTGGATATCGACCTGGAGGAGAACTACGATATCTCTGATATCGAAGTCTATCTTCCTTCTTCAGGATATTCTCAGTACGATATCTATACCAGTATGGACGGCAGGGATTTTACAAAGCTTCTGAGCAAGACTGACAAAGAGAGTACGCCTGAGGACGGAGACCGGTATGAGGTGGATGTGGAAGCGCGTATTGTCCGTGTTTATCTGAACTACCAGTCGGCAGGAAGCAATGCGGTGATCAATGAGGTCCGTATCCTGGGTGAGGCGAGCGGCACTCCGATTCAGGAGAAGCCTGCCATTGAGATCGAAGATTTCGAGGGAAGCAAATATGATGTAGAGATCACGGATGAGATGACGATCCAGGAAGTCCAGGGGATCATCTCACGCCAGCTGGGCGACGAGTATGTAGACTGGTTTACCTTTGAACTGGCGGAGAACCCGGACGGGACTGGCTATGATTATTATACGCTGACCGAAGAAGACGGGAAGATCCACATTACCGGAAATGACGGCGTGTCACTTGCTACGGGTCTGAACTATTACCTGAAATATTATCTCAACGTACATATCTCACAGGTAGGAAACCAGGTGTCTATGCCGGAGAAGGCTGTTTCTCTTAACGGGGAGACTGTTACCCGCGAGACAAAGCTGCCTGTGCGCTATGCATATAACTACTGTACTTTATCCTACGCAATGGCATTCTGGGGAGAGGAAGAATGGCGCAACGAGCTGGACTGGCTGGCGCTCAACGGCGTGAACACGGTGCTTGACGCGACCGCGCAGGAGGAAGTATGGCGCCGTTTCCTGATGGAATGCGGCTATACAGAGCAGGAGGCGAAGGACTATATCGCAGGTCCTGCGTATTATGCATGGGCTTACATGGCGAATATGTCCGGGTATGGCGGACCGGTCCATGACAGCTGGTTCGTGGACCGGACAGAGCTGGCGAGGGAAAACCAGCTGTCCATGCGCAAGCTGGGCATGCAGCCGATCCTCCAGGGATACTGCGGCATGGTGCCCACGGATATTGAATCAAAGGATCCTTCCACAAAGGGAAGCGTGATCGCGCAGGGGACCTGGTGCTCCTTTACAAGACCGAGCATGCTGAATGTGACGTCAGAAGCGTACAGCACATATGCGGAGCGCTTCTACCGGATCCAGAAGGATGTGTTCGGGGATGTGACAGACTATTATGCCACAGACCCGTACCATGAAGGCGGTAATCCGGGCGGAGTGGCAGCGGACACTGTAGGAAAGAATGTCCTGGGCGAAATGATGAAGGCGGACCCGGACGCTGTATGGGTGATCCAGGCGTGGGGATCCAATCCGACCACCGGCCTGCTCCAGGGAATCGCCCCGAATAAAGAGCACGCGCTGATCCTGGACCTGTACGCGGAGAAGCAGCCACGCTGGGAGACATTCAACAACAGCCCGGAGTTCAGCGATACGCCATGGGTATACTGTATGCTCAATAACTTCGGAGGACGCCTGGGGCTTCACGGGCATATTGACAATTTCGTCAATGAGATCCCGAGAGCGCTCAATACGGCGGACTATATGACAGGAATCGGCATCACGCCGGAAGCGTCAGTGAATAATCCAGTGCTCTATGATCTCTTCTTTGAGACGGTCTGGGCTGAGGATGCGGACAATGTACAGGCGATCGACCTGGATCAGTGGTTCAGGGATTACACGACCCGCAGATACGGGGCAGAGAGTGAGAGCGCATACGAAGCGATGCAGATCCTCCATGATACGGTTTACAATCCGGCCCTGAATATGAAGGGGCAGGGTGCGCCGGAGTCCGTGGTGAACGCGCGGCCGGCAGAAAATATCAGCGCTGCGTCAACATGGGGCAACGCGGTGATCGACTACGATAAGGAAGACCTGGAGAAAGCGGCGGCCCTCCTGCTGGAGGATTATGATATCCTGAAAGACAGCGAGGGATACCAGTATGACCTGGCGAATGTGCTGGAACAGGTACTCTCCAACTCTGCCCAGGAATATCAAAAGGCAATGGTAAGGGCTTATCAGGCAGGAGATCTGGAGCAGTTCACGCAGATATCGGATACCTTCTTATCTCTGATCGATATGGTGGAGAAGGTAACAGGGACCCAGGAGAAATTCATGGTAGGTACCTGGATCGAGCAGGCAAAAGGCCTTGCGGACAATGCCGATGAATTTACAAAAGAACTGTATGAATTCAACGCGAGATCCCTGATCACGACCTGGGGAAGCATCAACCAGGCGAATTCCGGCGGACTGCATGATTACTCCAACAGACAGTGGTCGGGCCTGACAGAGGATTATTATAAGCCGCGCTGGGAGAAATGGATCGAGGAGCGCAAGAAAGACTTAAGCGGCGGAGACGGACAGGACTTCACGAGCGCCCAGTGGTTTGAGATGGAGTGGGAGTGGGCAAACAGCAACAATGAATACCCCACAGAGCCGAACGGGCTGGATCTCAGGGAACTGGGAGAAGAGGTGCTGGCGGATTACTCTGTGACAGGAGTCCCGAAGGACCCGGCGGAAGATGATTCCAGAGACCTTGCGATGGACGGCTGGCAGGTGACGGCAGGCAGCGAGCAGAGCACCAGCGGCTCCGAGGGACCTGCGTCCAACCTCATCGACAACAATACAACGACCATCTGGCATTCTGACTGGAACGGCACAGAGAGGGAAAACCTGTGGGTCAACATCCATCTTCCGGAACCGGCAAAGGCGGACGGCCTGCGGTATCTGCCGCGCACGAGCGGTTCCAATGGAATCATCACAGGGTATGTGATCGAAGTCAGCAGCGACAACGGGCAGACATACCGTGAAGTGGCATCCGGGACATGGGCAAATTCAAACAGCTGGAAGACGGTGTCCTTTGATGAAGAGACTGTTACGGATGTGCGCCTGAAGGCATCCGCATCCGTTACGGACAGTTCCGGCAATAACTACGCGTCAGGAGCGGAGATCCGCCTGACCGGAAGCGCGGAGGAAGAGCCTTCCGAACCGGTGAGCAAGGCAACCCTGGAATACTTCCTGAACAAAGCGAAAGGGTATGTGGAGGACGGCACAGTCAGCGGACTGGTGGAGTCCATCCAGAAGATGTTCGCAGACGCGATCGCAAAGGGCGAGGCAGTGATGGCGGATGAGAACGCCACAAGAGAAGAAGTGCTGGATGCGGCGGCGGACCTGATGTTCGCGGTCCATGCGCTGGATATGAAGGCAGCGGACAAGACAGACCTTGAGATGGCGCTGGAGCTGGCTGGAATGATCGACCTGAGCCAATATGTAGAAGCCGGACAGGCAGAGTTCCTTGCGGCGAAAGATGCGGCTGAGGCAGTGATGGCGGACGGCGATGCATTGCAGGCAGAGACAGACGAAGCATGGAACACCCTTGTCGAGGCGATGGACGCGCTCCGGCTGAAAGCGGACAAATCCGTGCTGGAGGATCTGGTCAGCCAGATGGAAGAACTGGATCTGAGCGGATATACCGAGGAGAGCGTAAGCGTGTTCCGCGCGGCGTTCGCGGCGGCAAATGCAGTCCTTATCGATGAGGCGCTGAGCGCGGATGACCAGGCGGAAGTGGATGAAGCAGTGAATGCGCTCCGGGAGGCGTATGACGGGCTGGAGAAGACGCAGAGCGGCGAGCCGGAGGATCCGGGAACTGGCAGCGGTGACGCGGACGATTCGCAGGATCCGGGAAGCAATCCGGGAAGCGGCGATGCGGATGGTACGCAGACGCCGGACGGAGACAGCGGCGCAGCGAAAGCGGCGAAGACCGGGGATGCAGCTCCGGTCGCGGCGGCAGCCCTTATGCTTACATTATCCGCAGGCGCGGTCCTGCTTGTAATGAGAAAAAGAGCGGGGAAATAAACTCATATAAAAATAAAAAAACTTACACACTTTACTTGACAAACTCCCCGGCTGACAGATCTGAAGAAAGACAAGATGAAAAAACAGAGAGGCGGCGCTATTGCGCCGTCCCTCTGTTTTTCAGGTACATGTTTTTATGGATCCTTTTAAGAATCTTGCGGCTCCTGCTGCAGCTCATCCGCAATCGAAGCGATCAGCTGCGGGTCCTCACCCAGCAGGTCTGCAATCTCAGCAGGAGACATCCCGCGGCGTAACATTTTTTGAGTATATTCTTTCGCTTTTTGCCGAAATCCCTGCTCCAAACCTTGTTCTAAACCTTGTGCCAACCCCTGTTCTAAACCCTGTGCCAACCCCTGTTTAATGCCCTGCTGAAGTCCCTGCTCTAAGCCCTGTGCCAATCCCTGCTCTAACCCCAGCTCCTGTGCACTGTCCATCAGGCAGTTGTAGTCGCGGACCGCCTTTTCACGGGCCTCGTACTCCAGGCGTTTCCGCTCGTCCGCGCTGAGTTTTTCCAGTTCACTGAATGCTTCATGGATATATTTATCTGACTCTGCCATTTCTCTAAAATCCTCCCTGGTCTTCCCATTAAAGAACCTCATCCAGCGGGTGATGCTGTCCTCGTTACGGACTTTTTTAGGCAGTTTCCGAAGCTCCAGGATATGGAGTTCCATCAGATCCGTATAGAGTTTCCCGGTTTTGGTATCGCAGAGAGAAATCTTGTGGTAGCATTTTTTATCTTCAGGAAAATGGACAAAGTCCAGGAGGCTCACATGGATACATTTTTTCAGCTTATTGTAGGAATCGCCCTTTTTCAGCTGCCCGGCATACATCCGGCAGAGATAGAACAGCACGCGGTTCGTCCAGTACGGGAAATACACGACCTGCATTTCCATATCGATCTGAGTGCCGTCCCTGAGAAGTACTGCCACATCCAGGACGCCCAGCTTATCGTCGCTGTATTCAGCGGGCAGGATCGTGGGCAGCAGTGTGGTTTCCTGGATCTCTTCCGGCTTTCTGCCGAGGAGCGCTGCGATGAATCCTTTTCTTACTTTTTCATTCTGCATCAATTCCTTGAAACAGAAATCCACTGTGGGAAGCATTATGAAATTGTTGGTTGTCTGTGCCATAGACGTTTCTCCTTTCTGTGCTGTAACTGTGTTTCACGGAGACGCGCTTTTGCTGCGCCACCTCCTGCAAATGCAGCTCCATACAGAAACGGATCCGGCCTGAGTTTATTTTATCATATCTCCCTGAGGTGTAAAGGAGAATCTGTTTTCCGGGGGCTTTTCTGTATGGGGTTGAGCTCATGCTGCTTCATTATCGGGGTATCATCTGGAATACAGATCCGAAAATGAGATTTGGAATAAAAGACTGTCTTTTTGTGTACATGCAGGATATCACAGGATGCCATAAAGCGCAATACAATGACAGAAATCATTGCATTTATCGTAACAGAACAGTTCAGTCATCGGGCTGAACTGTTACCATTTATCTAGAAAATACGACAAAAAGCATAATAATATGTCGGAATAAAACAGAACAAAACGGTTCGTTTTCGTGTATAATAAACAAAATATCTGAAAAAAAGACAAGGATTCGAAAATAATCAATTTTCAAAAAGTTATCTAAATTATATGATACGAATGGAGTTCTGTAAGTAAGAATGGATCAGGATACCGGCAGGTTTTCAAGGAAGGGGGAAAGGGAAAAATGAATTTGTTTTACAGTCCTGACATTCACTTTATGATCGAAAATGTTTCTTTTTCTGTATCGAATATCGCGCGCGAACAGTTTATGACTCCTGTGCCGCGGCATGTCCACGGCAATGGCAGTTATGAGTTCCACTATATCGCTTCCGGCTATGGGACAGCGCGGATCAACGGCAGCATCTATAAGCTGGTCCCGGGGACTCTTTATGTGACCGGACCGCAGGTTGAGCATGAGCAGATCCCGTATCTTGATAATCCGATGACAGAATATGCCGTGTTTTTTGTGATCCAGAAAGAAACCATGGATCTCTCCTGTGTGGATCAGTTCCTGGAGACCCCGTTCTGGATGGGGGAGAATGCGTCCGCTATCCACGACCTTCTTCAGATCGTGTTTGAGGAACTGCAGGACAAACAGGCAGGTTACCTTACCCAGGTATCAGCCCTGCTCCAGCAGATGGTCATTTATCTGATCCGCAACTACCAGATCCCGCGTCCGGGCAATATCGCCGGAATGCGGACGGGAAATCTCTATGAAAAGAGAGCGTTTCTTACAGATAAGGCGTTTCTCTATGAATACCGTGAGGTGACTCTTGCCAGGCTCTCCGAATATCTGGGGCTGAGCGAACGGCAGACAGAGAGATTCCTGAAGGAATATTACGGCAAGACATTTGCTCAGAAAAGGACAGATGCAAGGATGTCGGCAGCATGTATTTTTCTGAAGAATGAGGAACCTGACTTGTATGATATCGCGGAAAAGACAGGGTACAGATCGATTGATTATTTTGTCAATGCATTTAAAAAATATTTTCAGATAACGCCAAAGCGCTATGTGCAGCTTTATCAGGAAGGAGGCGAGAAGGCAGTCGAGTATCTGCATGTGCCGCAGGACGCCGGCTTTCCCATATAGACGGGGCGGATAAAGACGGACAGGCGGTAAAGTTTCATAAAGTGAATGAATGGAGGAAACTATGAAAAAAAGAAAAAAACGCATCATCAGTATGGCTGCGGCGCTGACAATGGTGCTGACGGCAGCGCCGGTGTACGGAACGCCGGCCAGAGCGGCTGAAAACGATAGGGCAGGGGAAGAGAAGCCCCTGAAGCTGCAGTATTTTTCACCCGCTGACAAGGGATCCAGTGAGAGGAACAACTGGGAGCGCTGGGCGCTTCCTCTGGGAAACGGGCATATGGGGGCCATGGTATTCGGGCGTACGGAGACAGAGCGGATCCAGCTCAATGAGAAGACGCTCTGGTCCGGCGGCACGGGCGGAACAGACAACGCAGAGGGCGGAGAGTATGATACCCGGGATCCGCAGAGCGATGCCTATGGAAATGTAGGCGCTTACGGGAGCGGAGCAATGGGATCCTATATTGACTTTCTGTTCGATGAGTTCTACAGCGGGTCGACCGCGGGAAACGGACCGGCACAGAGCGGGGATATGAAGATCCTTCCGAATAACAGGTCCGCCCTGGGAGATTACCAGAATTTCGCGGAGATGTACATTGACTTTGACCAGCCGACGGAGGAAACGGAAAATTACGTGAGGGAGCTTGACCTGAGGACCGCTCTTTCGACAGTATCCTATGATTATAATGATGTACATTATACAAGGGAAATGTTTGCTGATTATCCGGACAATGTACTCGTATACCGCGTGACTGCGGACGAGGAGGGCAGCATTGACCTGACGCTGCACCCGGAGATCGCGGATCTGGGCACAACGAGCGGCGGGCATTCCAAGAAGGTGACAAAAGAAGGGACCGTTGTGGCGGATGAAGAGAGCAAGACCATCACAATGGAGGGCACGATCACGAATAATAATATGAAATTCGCGGGGAAATTCCGGATCGAAAATGAAGGCGGCACAGTGACCGCCGATAATTCAGACCCGGCGAAAGGGTCCCTGACCGTGACGGATGCGGACAGTGTAGTCATCTATGTGGCGCTGGCTACGAATTATAAGAACGAATTCCCGGATTACCGCCAGGCGGACGCGGACTACGCGGCGAAAGACGTCACAGAGCGGATCGACAATGCTTCCGAGAAAAAATATGACGCTCTGCTTGAGTCGCATCTGGAGGATTATCAGGAACTGTTTGCCAGAGTGGAGCTGGACCTGGGCGGCACTTATAACGCGGACGAAGAGACGGATCAGCTGCTTTCTGCATGGAACAGCAATTCCTCAAAAGGAACCCAGAACCATTACCTGGAAGAACTGTATTTCCAGTACGGCAGATATATGCTGATCGCTTCTTCCAGAGGCGATACACTGCCGAGCAATCTCCAGGGGATCTGGAATGACCGCGCGTTTGCGGACTGGCAGTCAGATTACCATACGAATATTAATCTGCAGATGAACTACTGGCCGGCGTATTCTACAAATCTGGCGGAGATCGGGGAATCCCTGAACAGCTATGTTGAGTCCCTGACAGAGCCGGGACAGCTGACCGCGCAGAAGCTGTTCGGCACGACCGGGGATGCCTGGATGGTAAACTGCAGCGCCAATGCGCTTGGGTTTACCGGAAATATCAATTCCAACGCATCGCTTGCGCCGACGGCAAATGCATTTATCCTTCAGAATGTGTATGACTATTATCAGTATACACAGGATAAAGAGACCCTGGAAAATGAACTGTACCCGGTGATGAAGGGAGCGTGCGATTTCTTCCTCCAGGTGCTTCAGGGCGGACGCACAGAGGCGGATCAGGACAAGCTGTATATGGTCCCGTCTTATTCTTCCGAGCAGGGTCCGTGGACAGTGGGCGCGATGTTTGACCAGCAGCTGATCTATCTGCTGTTCGCGGATACACTGGATGCTTCCGAAGAGCTGGGGATCAGCAATGAGTTCACACAGCAGCTTGAGGATACGATGGAGAGACTCTATCCGGTCAATATCGGCGAGAGCGGACAGATCAAGGAATGGCAGCAGGAAGGCGCGTACAACCGGTATGAAGGGACAAACACAAAGATCGGCGACGACGCCCACCGCCATAATTCCCAGCTCATGGCGCTCCATCCGGGAAATCTGATCACAACAGAGACGCCGGAACTGTTGGAAGCTGCCAAGACAACGCTGGAACTGCGCGGCGACGGAGCGACGGGCTGGTCCATGGGACAGAAATTTAACATGTGGGCAAGACTCCAGGACGGCAACCATGCGTATGACAAGCTGTTTAAGAATCTGATGAAGAACGGCACGGCTACGAATCTCTTTGACCTGCACCCGCCGTTCCAGATCGACGGAAACTTCGGCGCTACAGCGGGCATCGCGGAGCTGCTGCTCCAGAGCCATGCAGGCTACGTATCGATCCTGCCCGCGCTCCCGGATGAGCTGGCGGACGGCTCTGTGAGCGGTCTTGTAGCGGAAGGCAACTTTGTGGTGGACATCAGCTGGAGCGGGAAAGAGATCACGCATCTTGAGATCACTTCCAGGAGCGGGAACGAGCTTTCCCTGAAAGCCGGAGCTGTGGAAAAGATCATTGATACAGCATCCGGCGCGGAAGTGACAGATGTGACGCAGGATTCCAACGGAGCGGTCACATTTGCTACGGAAGCAGGGCATACATATCAGGTTATTCCGGGTGAAGAGCAGTCCATGGAAAAGGCGGAGAGGGCAGTTGAGGAGATTCGGGAAAAGGACATCGTATCCTGTGAGTATACAACAGAGACAGGAGAAGAATTCTCAGAAGCGCTCCTTGCCTGCGAGAGGATGATCGAGCAGGGCAATTACATGGTATCAGGCGTAGATAAAGCGGTGGACCGTCTGGTCAGGGCAGAGGAGGCACTTGAACTGCGCGAAGGCGATGCTTACAAAGCAGCAGCGGGACTCCGTTTCCTGGAAAATGCGGCAGAAGTCAATTACACCGGCACAGATACCGAGGACACCTGGCGCCAGCAGATCGAATATGACAGGGCGGACCTGATGGAGTCCCTGGAAGAAGAGGATGGGGACGCAGCGGAGCTGGCTGCATCTGTGACAGAGCTGGTGCAGAAAGGCAATGAGATCGCCGGATATCCGGAGTACCGGATGACACTCTATGATCTGATCGGCAAGGCAAAACAGATCGGGCAGGGAGACCGCACGGATGAAGAGTGGGCGGCATATAATGACGCCATCGAGACGGCAGTCCGTATCTTTGCGGATCCGGGCGCAGAGGAGGAAGACCTGAAAGCAGCCCACAAGGATCTGAAAGAGGCTGTGGCGGAGATGGGCGATATCTTTACGATCACAGCAGCAGCCGAAGGCAGCGGGCGGATCGATCCTTCCGGCGAGGTGACTGTGCTCGGCGGCGGAAGCCAGGAGTTCAGAGTAACGCCGGATGCAGACGCGGAAATCCTGGACGTGCTTGTGGACGGGAAGTCTGTGGGTGCAGTGGAAAGTTATCAGTTTACGGACACAGATAAAGACAGAACCATTGACGCGGTATTTGCAGACAAAGCGGAAGTGAAGTCCGAGGCGGAGGCGCTGCTCGATACAGCGATCGAAAGGGCACAGAGCCTTGGGGACGGCAGCTCATACGGCAAGGCCGGCTGGACAGCGGTGACCGAAGCGCTGGCAGCGGCCCGGGCGGCGGACCGTACAGATGAGACGGATATGCGGACAAAAGCGGAGGCACTGTTAAATGCTGCGGATGCCCTGTTCACATGGGGAAGTCCTGTGAGGACGGAAGCTGAGGACGGAGCGAAAGTGGCGGACGGCACGAACGGCGACCAGCCGATCGGCGAAAACAAAGTCCTTATGGGATATCCGGACGGAGGCCCGGTCGCCGCATCGGGAACAGGGGCCAACGGAAAATGGACCGAGCAGACCGGAGGTACCTACACAACGACCCTGTCAGGCGGAGCGCAGATGCTCTGTAAGACAAGCGGTTCCTGGATCAAGTATGCATTTACCGGAGCGCGTGTAGTATTTATATCAGAAGAAGCAATGCAGGGCGCGCGGATCGAGATCTATATTGATGATACTCTTGTGGATACGATCGACAGCTGGACAGGCACTTCTTCTGTCAATAACCGGCAGACGGTTGTATTTGACAGTGAGGATTATGACCTGGATCTCGGGGAAGGAAGCCATGTGCTGACGATCGTGGGAACGACCGGCAGCCAGAACTATAAGTTCCCGATCTTCAGGGCAGACGCGTTTGAGGAATATCCTGATACAGCTTCCATTACTCCGGTGGCAGGCCTGGCTGAGCTGATCGCGGAAGTATCTGCTATGCCGTCGGATGCGTATACCGCGGCGAGCTGGGCTGACCTCCAGGATGCGCTGGCAGCGGCAGAGGCGGCGGTGAAAGACCCGGCAGTGACAGAGAGCGCTGTATCAGAGGCGAAAGCAGAGCTTGAACAGGCAAAGGCAGGCCTGGAGACAGGCAGCGCTGTCATTGACGGTGTGACGGAGCTTATGCCGGTGGCAGTGCCGGTTGGGACGACGGCGGATGCGCTCGCCGGAATGCTCCAGAACAGCGTGGTAGTTACGGCGGGCGACCGAAAAGTCCGTGTCAGCATAGCGTGGGATCTGGCGGATTTTGACGGAGAGAATGACGGAAAGATCACGCTGAAAGGCGAGCTTACAGGGCTGGCTGAGAAAGGGCTGAGCAATGAGGACGGGCTTGCAGCATCCGTTGAAGTGACAGTCGGAGCGGGAGAGACTTCCCAGAACACGGGCAAAAAGACCCTGGAGTATTTCCTGAACCGGGCAAAAGGCTATGTGGAAGACGGAACCGTCAGCGGCCTTGTAGAATCTGTCCGGAAGATGTTTGAAGACGCCATCGCAAAAGGAGAGGCAGTGATGGCGGATGAAGACGCCACGAGAGAAGAAGTGCTCAGCGCAGCAGAAGACCTGATGTTTGCGATCCACGCGCTGGAGATGAAGGCGGCAGACAAGACGGATCTTGAGATGGCGCTGGAACTGGCAGGGATGATCGACCTGACGAAGTATGTGGAAGCCGGACAGGCAGATTACCTTGCGGCAAAGGAAGCGGCGGAGACAGTCCTTGCAGATGGAGACGCAATGCAGGATGAGACCGACGCAGCGTGGAGCCGTCTCGTTGAGGCAATGAACGCGCTCAGGCTGAAGGCAGACAAATCCGTGCTCCAGGATCTGATCAGCAAGACTGCGGAGCTGGATCTTACCGGATATACAGAGGAGAGCGTGAGTGTATTCCGCGCGGTTCTGTCAGCAGCAAATGCCATCCTTGCGGACGATACCCTGTCTGTGGATGACCAGGCAGAGGTAGATAAGGCAGCGGCAGCGCTCCGGAAAGCGTATGACGGGCTGGAGAAAACTCAGGACGCAGATCCGGAGAATCCGGACGGCAATACAGGCGATCCGGAAAATCCGGATGGAAGCCAGAGCGGAAATGACGGACAGAGCACTGGCGGGAACGGAGACCAGAACGGAAACAGCGGACAGAATGGAAACAGCGGTGAGGGCGCGGACCGCGCGGATGCGGGAGCGAAAGATTCCGCGGCAAAGACGGGAGACAGCCAGAATGTCGTGCTCCCGGCCGTGGGCCTTGCGGCTGCAGTTCTTGTGATCGCAGCGACCGGGATCCTGGTATACAGAAGAAAGAAGAAATAGCAGGCCGCGGAAAAGAAATCCGCAGTGAATGAAAGCAAACAATGATACGGAAGTAAACAACAGGGCATAATGTCAGGCGGAATAACAGCGCTTATTGCAATTTCCTAAGCTGCTCCTCAAAGCGCGTTTCAAAAAGCAGTTCTTCCTCAGAGCCGGGGAGCGGGATGGTTACGGTCCCGCCCTCCCAGGATGAGAGATAGACCGCATTCGATATGAGCAGGCTTTTGCGGGCTTCGCCCCAGGGAGCGAAGAGATTGTCTGACCGGCCGGAATTGACTGCCAGGGCGAAGTTTGCCAAAAGCTTTGCGTAGGCGTCCGGCTCTGTTTCCATCGGGAAGCTTTCCCATGTCCCGGAAGGCGCCGCGAATGGATCTGTAAGCGTTGTGCGTGCCTCCGTTTCCGGGCAGTCGAGACGGCAGATGCGCACGCCGTCCGGCTGACAGATGATGAGTCCGTCATCCATGGCGATCTCCAGGCGGTTCACGCCGGGAGCTTCTCCTGTGGACGCGGTGAAGATGCCTGTGGCGCCGTTTTCCCATTCCAGATAAGCGGTCACCTCATCCTCCACTTCGATGGGATGGTATTTGCCGATGTGGCAGAATGCCCGGGTGCGCGCAGGCATGCCGCAGATCCACTGGAGCAGGTCCAGGTTGTGCGGGCACTGGTTGAGGAGGATCCCGCCTCCGTCCAGCTTCCATGTGCCTCTCCAGGAAGAAGCCCGGTAATAGGCATTGGGGCGGTACCAGTCCGTCACGGTCCAGCTGAGCCGCTTTAATCCGCCGAGTTCCCCGCTCTGCACGATCCTGCGGATCTTCTGGTAGGAGGGGTAAGTGCGCTGGTGGAAGATGTAGGCGCAGATCAGATCCTGCGGCCGCGCCTCCTCCATGAGCCGTGCCTGGCGGCTGTATATCCCGGCAGGCTTATCGCAGAGGACATGGAGTCCCCGCTTCATGGCGGAGATGCTCTGTTCCTCGTGGAGCCTGTGGGGAGTGGCGATGATGACCGCGTCCAGGCTGAGGCTTTTGTCATCCACTGCCTGGAATAATGCGTCTGCGGAAGGGAAGACCGGAATGTCTTCCGGCAGTGTCAGCCCCAGCTTTTGGAGCTGCTCCGGGCGCACGCGGGTGACTGCCGCGAGTTCCATTCCCGGGATCTGTCCTCCGAGGAGAAGGGCAGCGTACTGGCTGCCCATGTTTCCCATACCTATGATCCCTGTTCTGAGTGCTGTCATATTATTCTGCCTCCTGAGTAAGATTTTTGCGGGACCCTGCATAGCCCTGTTTCCAGGGGCGGGGCCCGGTTTTGGACTGATGCCAGTCTGAAACGGCTGAGAAGCCCGGCATCAGCAGTGCGAGATAAGCGTCCTCCAGAGCGTACCTGAAGGGATAGATCTCAGGGCCGCCGGTTATGTATTCCTTCATTCCAGCCAGCATACGCGCGATCGCTGTTTCATCCTCAGGGAGTCCGCATACGCCGAACACCGGGGAATAGAGCGGCTTTCCCTCAAAAGAGACGGACAATACTTCTCCGGATACCGGATCGCTCCTGGTTAAAATGGGCGCCTGCCGCGGAAGGTTATCTCCGTCCAGGTAAGAAACCGTGTCGTTGAAGATCTCGCCCCGTGTCCCGCGCAGACGGATCGCGCGGCTGCGTATGGGACTCCGATACTGCTCGGGAAGGAAATCATAGAAAGCCGCTCTGCCGTTTTCGAATTCAAGGATTGCGTGGGCCTGTCCTTTTTTTGATATGGTCCCGGTGGTCAGGACTTCATACCGCGTGCGCGTCTCTGTCACGGGGAGAAAAAATGTCCTGCCTGTGATCCCGGTCTCTTCCAGTCCTGTACCCAGGAGACATCGGATTATACTGGCTGCGTGGCAGCCGTGCATGGCGGAAATATCCAGAGATACGGGTTCACCCAGGATACCGGACTGCACAAGACGGATCATGGCGTCATACCGGGGATAAAACTGATACTGCTCGGCGATCTGGATGCGGCATCCGGAATTTTCATACAGGTTCCAGAGCATTTCCAACTGTTCGACAGACAGACCGGCAGGAGTCTCGGAGAGGACCGGGAATCCGAGGGATGCCCACTTTGCGGCTGTCTCTGCGATGGAGTTTTCGCTGACAGCGGATACGATAAAATCCGGACCAGAGTCCATGACTTCCCGGTCGCTGGTGACAGCCCGGACGCCGTACTCTCTGCGGAACCGGTCCGCTTTTTCCCGGCTGCGGCAGAGCAGAGCGGTGAGTTCGAATATTTCAGGCAGCGCCTTCGCGATGCGTATGTAAAAGAATGAGCGCCAGCCGGAGCCGACGACAGCGAAACGGACTTTTGACATGATGTACCTCCCGGCATGAAACTGGACTGTCCTAAACTGTCTAAAATTTTATCACTGCGCAGTGGAAAATACAAGATTCATACAACGGCTGTGACTTCACATTGTAACAGTTCAGCCGAGGCAGTGGAGAGCGGAAGGACATGGGCGCAGCAGTTTAAAAAGAGGTTTATAAAAGAATAAACTGCGGCGCCCCTGTAAAACAGCTGACTCTGAAAGCAGATCGTTTGTTTCCATATTAAAGTGCTTTCTTTTACATGGCATTACCTTACACGGATCGTATTTCCCGCATAGATGAGGTCAGGGTTGGAAATCCCGTTTAACGCGGACAGAGCGCTGACCGTGGTGCCGAATTTTACGGCGATGCCGCTTAAGGTATCTCCCGGCTGGATCGTGTAATACTGTGCGCCGGAGCTGCCGGATCCACCGTTTTCCGGGACGCGGATCGTGTTCCCTGCATAGATGAGATCAGGGTCGGAGATCCCGTTCAGGGAGGAGAGGGCGCTTACCGTTGTACCGTAACGCTGGGCAATGCCGCTTAAGGTATCCCCGGGCTGGATCACATAGGTGATATAATCCGGCGAAGGTGCCGGAGAGGGAGAAGGAGACGGCGCAGGCGAGTTTCCGTCCAGGTGGTTCAGCCCTGCGGCTTTGATCGCGGCAGGATAATCGACATATCCGATATCCAGGTCTACATCCCCTGATATGCCGGGGATGCTGCCCTGGCTTGTGTACTGCCAGATGCCGCAGTCCGTGCCGTCGAAACTGTCCGCGTAGCGGGCGTACCAGAAGGCGTAGCGTTCCGGGAGGGAGCTGCCAAGGTAGGTGTCGAGGAAATTGCGGTTTGTATAGAACATGGCATAATAGCCTTTTTCTTCCACCCGGTTGCAGAAACTTGTCACGATCTGTTTCGCGAGCGGTGCATTTATGGTCACGCCTTCGCCTGCCGCGTAGGCTACGGACGCCTGCTCGATATCATAGCAGACCGGGTAGTCCAGCCGGTAGCCGGAGATGGTGCCCAGGCAGCCGTCAGCCTCCTGTACGGCGGTCTGCGGGCTGACTGCGTAGCAGAACCAGTACACACCGATGGGGAGCCCGATACGGTTGCATTCGGATGCATTTCTGTGAAACTGTTTATCCACGGTGTTGAAGCCGTACCCCGCGCGGAGCATGGCGAACCGGTATCCCGCGGCTTTGACCCGCTCCCAGTCGACAGTCCCCTGAAATTCACTGACATCAAGTCCTTTTATACTCATATGGATCAGACCTTTCTATATATAATTGTATCCCCGGAAGGCACCAGAAAAGAGCCGCCGGGTTTGGTTTAATATATGCAGATAGTTTAAGAGGAGTTCGCAGAAGCGGATGGGATTTCCGATGGAACAAAACTACTAATATTTAGTATAAAATTTATTAAAAAAGGATGATGTCCTGACTTTCGCATTTGTGTATTAAAGTCAGAACATCATCCTTTTTCTATTGCCTATCCGTCAAAACTGCCATATAATAAACACTGATTGATAATTTTTTATCGATATTACACAAAGAGACCAAAGGAGGTATCCCATGTTAGATCAGAGCTACTATGACAAGACGGATGAGATCATCGCGGAGCACGGCTCGGACCAGGCTTCCCTGATCCCGATCATCCAGGACATCCAGACGGAATACCGCTACCTTCCGCCGGAGCTTCTCAACTATGTGGCAGGGAAGCTCGGCATCACTGAAGCGAAGGCATACAGCGTGGCGACATTTTATGAGAATTTTTCTTTTGAACCGAAGGGCAGATTTGTGATCAAGGTGTGTGACGGTACGGCCTGTCATGTGCGCAAATCCATCCCCATCCTTGAGAGACTGCGCAGCGAGCTCGGACTCTCCCCGGAGAAGGCGACCACAGACGACATGCTGTTTACGCTGGAGACGGTGTCCTGCCTGGGCGCGTGCGGGCTTGCCCCGGTCATGACGGTAAATGACAAAGTATATCCGGCGATGACCCCGGATGCAGCGGCTGATTTGATCCGAGAGTTGAGAGGAGTTTAGAGCGTATGGACAGAATAGAGAACAGAGAAGCTCTCGAACAGGTGCGCGGGGCTTCAAGAGCACAGATCGAGAACAGCAGGTGCAGGATCCTCATCTGCGCCGGGACAGGCTGCCTGGCGGGAGGCTCCGGGCAGATTTATGAGCGTATGTGCGAACTGGTGAAAGAACACCCGGATGTGGAAGTACATTTTGGGCCGGAGATCGCGCATGGAGACGGTGAGATCGGAGTGAAGAAGAGCGGATGCCACGGTTTCTGCGAAATGGGACCGCTGATGCGGATCGAGCCCCAGGGCATTCTTTATACAAAGGTAAAACCAGAAGACTGCGATGAGATCTTCCACAGGACGATCGAAAAGGGAGATATTATCCGGCATCTTCTTTTTAAACAGGACGGCATTGAGTACCAGAGGCAGGAGGAGATCCCCTTCTATAAAAAACAGACGAGAAATGTGCTGAGGAACTGCGGGCATATTGATGCAGAGCACATCCAGGAATACATATCCACAGGCGGGTACAAAGCGCTGGAGAAAGCGCTCTTTGAGATGAAGCCTGAGGACGTGATCAAAGAGGTGTCAGACTCCAACCTGCGCGGGCGCGGGGGCGGCGGTTTCCCGACCGGGTACAAGTGGTCCCAGGTGGCGCGGCAGCAGGAGAAGGAGCGCTACGTAGTCTGCAACGGCGACGAGGGCGACCCGGGAGCATTTATGGACCGGAGCATCATGGAGGGCGACCCCCACAAGATGATCGAGGGCATGATGATCGCGGCTTACGCGGTAGGCGCGAAGGAAGGCTATATCTACGTGCGCGCGGAGTACCCGCTGGCGGTCAGCCGTCTGAAGCTGGCGATCGCCCAGGCCGAGGAATGCGGTCTCCTCGGGGACAATATCCTGGGGACGGACTTTTCGTTCCGCCTGCACATCAACCGGGGCGCCGGAGCGTTCGTCTGCGGCGAGGGAAGCGCGCTGACCGCGTCCATCGAAGGAAACCGCGGCATGCCGCGCGTGAAGCCGCCGAGGACAGTGGAACAGGGGCTGTTTGGGAAACCGACCGTATTAAATAACGTAGAGACATTTGCAAATGTGCCGATGATCATCCTGGAAGGAGCGGACTGGTTCAAGAGCATCGGACCCGAGAACAGCCCGGGTACAAAGGCATTCGCCCTGACGGGAAGCGTGAAGCATACCGGGCTGATCGAAGTGCCTATGGGAACCACGCTGAAAGAGGTTATCTTTGATATCGGAGGCGGCATCAAGGGAGACGCCGCGTTCAAGGCTGTGCAGATTGGCGGACCTTCCGGCGGCTGCCTGACGGACGAGCACCTGAATGTGAGCCTGGATTTTGATTCCCTGAAAAAGATGGGCGCAATGATCGGGTCCGGCGGCCTTGTGGTCATGGACAATAATACCTGTATGGTGGAAGTGGCCAGGTTCTTTATGAACTTTACCCAGAATGAGAGCTGCGGAAAATGCGTGCCCTGCCGCGAAGGAACGAAGCGGATGCTTGAGATCCTGGAGCGCATCGTCGCAGGCAACGGGGAACTGGAAGACCTGGATCTCCTGGAAGATCTGGCACGGACGATCACAGAGACTGCACTCTGCGGGCTCGGCAAGAGCGCGGCCCTGCCGGTCATGAGTACCTTAAGGCTCTTCCGCGACGAGTATGTGGCGCATGTGGTGGATAAGAGATGCGAGTCCCATACATGTTCGGCGCTGAAGCGGTATGTCATCAGCCCGGAGCGGTGCAAGGGATGCTCCAAGTGTGCGAGAAACTGTCCGGCGGACGCCATCAGCGGCAAGATCAAAGAGCCGTTCGAGATCGACCCGAAGAGATGCATCAAGTGCGGAGCCTGCGAGAGCGCCTGCGCGTTTGGCGCGATACATGTGGAATGGTAGGAGGAGACGAGCATGAGTTATATGACGATAAACAACAGAAGAGTGACATTTACGAACGAGAGAAACGTGCTTTCCGTGATCCGAAAATCCGGCATCGACCTGCCTACATTCTGCTATCATTCAGAATTGTCAACCTACGGCGCATGCCGCATGTGCGTAGTGGAGGATGACAGGGGCAGAGTCTTCGCATCCTGCTCGGAAGTCCCGAGGGACGGGATGGTGATCTATACGAATACACCGAGGCTCCAGCATCACAGGAAGATGATCATCGAGCTGCTGCTGGCGGCCCACTGCCGCGACTGTACGACCTGCGCGAAGAACGGCGTCTGTACACTCCAGAAGCTGTCCCGCCAGCTCGGCATCACAAAGGTGCGTTTTGAGAATAATAAAAAACAGCTCCCCCTGGACACTTCATCAGAATGTGTCATCCGGGATCCGAATAAATGTATCCTCTGCGGCGACTGTGTGAGGACCTGCGAGGAGATCCAGGGACTGGGTATCCTGGACTTTGCGTTCCGCGGTTCCAAGATGCAGGTGACGCCCGCGTTCAATAAAGACCTGGCGCAGACGGACTGTGTGGGATGCGGGCAGTGCCGCGCCGTATGTCCCACAGGCGCGATCAGCATTAAGCAGAATGTGGAGCCCGTATGGGCAGCCCTTGCTGACAAAAATATCCGCGTCGTGGCGCAGATCGCCCCGGCGGTGCGTGTCGCGGTGGGAGACAAGTTCGGGATCAAGAAAGGCGAGAATACGCTGGGACGTCTTGTGGCGGCGCTGAGAAGGATCGGATTCGATGAAGTTTACGATACGAATTTCGGCGCGGACCTGACGGTAATGGAAGAGTCAAAGGAGCTGGTAGAACGCCTGGGATCAGGGGAGAATCTCCCGCTCTTTACGTCCTGCTGTCCGGCGTGGGTGAAATTCTGTGAGAACCGTTACCCCGAGTTCCGCAAAAATATCTCCACCTGCCGTTCACCCCAGGAGATGTTCGGCGCGCTGCTGAAAGAAGAGGCGCGGATGAACGCGGAGAAGGACAGGGCAGAAGGGAAAGAGCCGAAGAAGACGATGGTAGTCTCCATCATGCCCTGTACAGCGAAGAAGGCGGAGATCACAAGACCCGAGCATTATACGGATGGCGAGCAGAATGTAGACTATGTGCTCACGACGACTGAGATCACCCGCATGATCCAGGAGGCGGGCATCGACCTGGCGCAGGTACAGCCGGAGGCTCTGGATATGCCGTTTGGTCTGGCATCCGGCGCGGGCGCGATCTTCGGAGTGACCGGAGGCGTGACAGAGGCAGTCCTGAGACGGCTTGTAAACAGCAGCCGGGCGGAAGACCTGGAGGAGATCAGTTTCTCCGGCGTCCGCGGCGTGGACGGCATCAAGGAGGCAAAAGTGAACCTGAACGGGCGCGAGGTGAAGATTGCGGTCGTCAACGGGCTCCACTGCGCGGAAGACTTGCTGGAGAAGATGAAGGCAGGGGAAGCGCACTATGATTTCGTGGAAGTCATGGCGTGCAAGAGAGGCTGTATCGCAGGAGGCGGACAGCCGGTGCCGATCGGACCGAGGACGAAGAAGGCAAGACTGGAAGGGATCTATAAGATCGACAGCATGGCGCAGATCAAGCTGTCCAATGAGAACCCGATCATCACAGAAGTGTACGCGGGGATATTGAAAGGGAAAGAGCATAAGCTGCTGCATAATGAAAGGAATGTTTAAATACCCTTTCTGCTTATAAAATAATTTTTCCGCACGGTTGTGGAAACGTGAAAAATCGTCTATACTCTTTAGGGTATGGACGATTTTTTACGTGACAGATCCGGCAGGCGTATGCCGTGCCGCGGTACGGACAGGCGTATGCCGGATTCTGTCCTGCATAAGATAAGATCAGGAGGAGACAGATGAAATCCAGTTCGAATGAAAGATCAAAAGATACACAGAGCTCACAGAACAAGATCCTGACGATCCCGAATATCCTGTCCTTTTTCAGGCTCTGCCTGATCCCGGTCATCATGTGGCTGTACTGTGTGGAGGAAAACTACCTGTGGGCAGGGATCACCCTCATACTTTCAGGCATAACGGATACCGTGGACGGCTTTGTGGCAAGGCATTTCCACATGACAAGCGATCTGGGGAAGATGCTGGACCCGGTGGCGGACAAGCTGACCCAGGCGGCGATGCTCTTCTGCCTGCTCACCCGATTCCCGCTCATGATCCTGCCGCTGGCGCTGATGGTGGTGAAGGAGACTTTTATGGGCATTACCGGGCTGCTGGTCATACATAAGACGGGAAAAGTGTTTGGGGCGGACTGGCACGGCAAGGTAACGACATGGCTGCTTTACGCGATGATGATTCTGCATGTGTTCTGGTACAATATCCCGATGGGGGTATCCAGAGCGCTGATCGGAGTATGCGTGGCCATGATGCTGGTATCGCTGGTGCTCTATGGGAGGAGTAATCTGCGGGCGCTGAGAGAAGGAAAGCAGTCGCAGACAAAAAAATATTGACAATCCGAAAATGCGGTGGTATTGTAGAACTCAAGTTAATACACTAAACCGTTGAAGCGGAGATAACGGCGATCATGCCTTTACAGAGAGTCCGGGATGCTGAGAACCGGGCGAGAAACAAGTCGTCAAATGGACCGCTGAGGGCGCAGTCAAATGCAGGGATATGGCATCCCGCAGAGTATTCTGCGACGTGGAGGCATACGTTAGTTGCCGGGGATATGATAGTATCCTGCTAAGCGCACGGGAGATTTCCCGTGAATTCGAGGTGGCACCGCGGATTATAATTATTTTGTATGATTCGTCCTTGACAGAAATAAAAATCTGTCAGGGACTTTTTTATTGCATAAGTAAGGCACAAACTTGAGATTTGTGACGAGATGACTTGGCATACCATCTGATAAAGACAACCCGGCCAGATTATGAATGGCATGGCTGGAAACACCAATATCCTCTGGCAGACGAAGAAAAGGAGGCATAAGCGATGAAGATTTTACCCGGTTTGGAAGACGTCAGAAAGATCGCGCGTACAGGAGAGTACAAGGTGGTCCCGGTGAGCTGTGAGATCCTCTCGGACATCTGCACCCCCATCGAAGCGATGAAGATCTTAAAGAATGTATCCACTCACTGCTATATGCTGGAGTCAGCGCAGGCGGATGAAAAATGGGGCAGATATACCTTCCTTGGATATGACCCGAAGATGGAGATCACCTGCATGGATGGGGAGATGAATGCGGGCGGCGTCCGGTTCAGGACAGACGACCCGTCCGGGTATCTCCGCCAGATCCTCGCGGATCACAAGAGCCCGCGATTTGAGTATCTTCCCACCTTTACCGGAGGATTGGTAGGATATTTCTCCTATGATTATCTCGGATACAGCGAACCTGCGGTGCGGACAGAGGCGGAGGATACCGAAGCATTTAAAGATGTGGATCTGATGCTCTTTGACAAAGTGATCGCCTTTGACCATTTCCGGCAGAAGATCATCCTGATCGCAAATATGCGTCTAGGTGAAGACGCGGAAGGGGCTTTGGAGACCGAGTGCAACAGGGCGGTCATGGAGTTGAAACAGATGCGCGATCTTCTGCGTACCGGAGAGAAAAAGGAAGAACCGGGCGGACATCTCACAGGAGAGATCACGCCGTTGTTTGACAGAGTGGAGTTCTGCTCCATGGTGGAAAAGGCGAAGCATCACATCCGTGAGGGAGATATCTTCCAGATCGTGCTTTCCAACCGTCTCGCGGCCCCCTTTGAGGGAAGCCTTCTGAACACATACCGGGTGCTGCGGACGATCAATCCGTCGCCGTACATGTTCTATTTCTCAGGGACAGATGTGGAGGTGGCAGGCGCTTCCCCGGAGACGCTGGTCAGGCTGGAGAATGGTGTGCTCCATACATTCCCGCTGGCGGGGACAAGACCGAGAGGAAAGACGGATGAGGAAGACATGGAGCTGGAGAAGGAGCTCCTGAAGGACGAAAAAGAGCTCGCTGAGCACAACATGCTGGTGGACCTGGGGCGGAATGACCTGGGCAAGATCAGCCGGTTCGGCACTGTGCAGGTGGAGAAATTCCATTCTATCGAAAGGTTTTCCCATGTGATGCACATCGGTTCTACCGTGCGCGGCGAGATCCGGGACGGCTGCGACGCGCTGGATGCTGTCGAGGCGGTCCTTCCGGCGGGGACGCTCTCCGGAGCGCCGAAGATCCGGGCGTGCCAGCTCATCGGCGAACTGGAAAATAATAAGAGAGGCATCTACGGCGGCGCCATCGGATATATTGACTTTACAGGAAATATGGATACCTGTATCGCCATCCGTATCGCGTATAAGAAAAACGGCAGAGTGTTCGTGCGCAGCGGCGCCGGGATCGTAGCGGACTCAGTGCCGGAGAAGGAATACCAGGAATGTATCAATAAAGCGGGCGCAGTGATGGACGCGCTGAGAGCGGCAGAGGAGGTGGACCTGTGATACTGTTGATCGACAATTATGACAGCTTTTCCTACAATCTGTATCAGATGGTCGGAGAGATCGATCCTGAGATCAGAGTCATTCGGAACGATGAGATGACAGTGGATGAGATCAGGGAGATGGGACCTGACCGGATCATCCTCTCGCCGGGGCCGGGGAGACCGGAGGATGCGGGGATCATCATTGAGGCGGCAAAAGAGCTGGGGCGTGAGATCCCCATTCTGGGCGTCTGCCTGGGGCACCAGGCAGTGTGCGCGGCGTTCGGGGCAAAGATCACATATGCGAAAGAGCTGATGCACGGGAGACAGTCCGAGGTACGGTTCGACAGGGAATGCCCGCTGTTCCGGGAGATCCCGCCGACTGCCCCGGCGGCGAGGTATCATTCCCTTGCGGCGGACGCATCCACGCTCCCGGAGGAATTGCTGGTCACAGCCGTCGCGGACGACGGCGAGGTGATGGCAGTGCAGCACAGAGATTACCCGATCTACGGGGTACAGTTCCACCCGGAATCCATCATGACGCCGGACGGCAGACAGATGCTGAAAAATTTTATCGAGTAAAAGGAGACAGAAGCCATGATCAAAGAAGCAATCGTAAAAATCGTAAACAAAGAAGACCTGACCTATCATGAAGCGTATACTGTGATGAATGAGATCATGAGCGGGGAAACAACGCCCACACAGAATGCGGCATTCCTTTCCGCCCTTTCCACAAAGAGCGCCAGGGCGGAGACCAAAGATGAGATCTCCGGCTGCGCGGCTGCGATGCGCGACCATGCGGTAAAAGTGGAGACCGGGATGGATGTATTCGAGATCGTAGGGACCGGCGGGGACAATGCCCGCAGCTTCAATATCTCGACCACTTCCGCATTGGTCGCGGCGGCAGGCGGCATGAAGGTGGCAAAGCACGGCAACCGGGCGGCGTCCTCCCAGTGCGGGACGGCGGACTGTCTGGAAGCGCTGGGGGTGAATATCCGGCAGAGCCCGGAGCGCTGCGTGGAGCTGTTAAAGGAAGCGGGGATGTGCTTTTTCTTCGCGCAGGAGTATCATACCTCCATGAAATATGTGGGGGCGATACGGAAAGAACTGGGATTCCGGACTGTATTCAATATCCTGGGGCCTTTGACGAATCCCGGGAAACCGTCCATGCAGCTTTTGGGCGTGTATGATGACTATCTGGTGGGACCTCTGGCACAGGTGCTGGCAGACCTGGGCGTGAAAAAGGGAATGGTGGTCTACGGACAGGATAAATTAGACGAGATCTCACTGAGCGCACCGACGACTGTCTGCGAGATCCGGGACGGATGGATCCGAAATTATGTGATCACCCCGGAGGACTTTGGATTTGACCGCTGCACAAAGGCAGACCTTCTGGGCGGGACGCCGGAAGAGAATGCGGCGATCACAAGGTCCATCCTGAAAGGGGAGAAGGGGCATCGGAGGAATGCAGTGCTCATGAACGCCGGGGCATCGCTCTATATCGGCGGGAAGGCGGAGTCCATGGCTGATGGCGTGAAGCTGGCGGCGGAGCTGATCGATTCCGGGAAAGCGCTGGAGACACTGGAAAAGCTGATCGAGATCAGCAACCGACCGGAGCTGGAGGATGAGCCCGGGACGGCAGAAGCGGAGGTGCAGGGATGACGGCGGCCGGCATGGGAGCACAGGCAGAAAAAGGAAAGAGACCCGGCGGCGGGACGATCCTGGACCGATTGACGGACCACGCCAGGGAACGGGTGGAAGAGGCGAAGCGCAGACAGCCCCTGGCAGAGATCCGGCAGAGGGCATCGGATATGCCGAAAGGAAATTTCGCCTTTGAAAATGCGTTAAAAAAATCGGACATCGCCTTTATCTGCGAGTGCAAAAAGGCGTCTCCGTCCAAAGGGCTGATCGCGCCGGAGTTCCTCTATCTTTCGATCGCCCGGGAATATGAGGCGGCGGGAGCGGATGCCGTCTCCGTGCTGACAGAGCCCAAGTGGTTCCTGGGAAGTGATAAATACTTGAAAGATATTGCCGGGGCAGTGTCCATCCCCTGCCTGAGAAAAGATTTCACAGTGGACGAATACATGATCTATGAGGCAAAGCTGCTTGGAGCGTCCGCTGTGCTCCTGATCTGCTCGATCCTGTCTGAGGAGCAGATAAAAGAGTACATCGGGATCTGTGACGGGCTGGGGCTGTCTGCCCTGGTGGAAGCCCATGACGGGGAAGAAGTGGAAATGGCGCTGAGCGCGGGCGCCCGGATGATCGGAGTGAACAACCGGAATTTAAAAGACTTTTCCGTAGATACAGAGAACAGCCGGAGACTGCGGCAGATGATCCCACCGGAAGTCCTGTTCGTCTCTGAGAGCGGCGTGGGAAGCGCGGAGGATGTAAGCAGGCTGCGCGGGATCGGGGCTGACGCGGTGCTGATCGGAGAGACGCTGATGCGCGCGGCGGATAAAAAAGCAAAGCTCCGGGAGCTGAAAGGTGAAGGATAGATGATGAAGATCAGGCTCCCGGGAGCTGAAAGGAGAGGCGTAAATGACGAAGATCAAGCTGTGCGGGCTGTCCCGCCCCTGCGATATCCGGGCGGCGAATGAGCTTCTGCCGGATTACATCGGATTTGTCTTTGCTCCGAAGAGCCGGAGATACGTGTCCCCGGAGAAGGCGGCGGAGCTGAAGCGGATGCTGGATCCGGGGATCCGGGCAGCCGGGGTGTTTGTGGATGAGCAACCTCAGGTGATAGAGGCGCTTGTCAGCCGGGGCGTGATCGATGCAGTGCAGCTTCACGGCAGGGAGAATGAAGATTATATCCAAGACCTCAGGAAACAGCTGGGAAACACCCGGATCATCCAGGCGTTTTCTATCTGCTCGGAGCAGGATGCCAAAAGAGCGGAGGAGAGCAGCGCAGACCTGATCCTGGCGGATTCCCCCGGCGGCGGGACCGGAGAGGTGTTTGACTGGACGCTGCTCAGTAAGATCCGCCGTCCGTATTTCCTGGCGGGTGGGCTGACCCCGGATAATGCCGGAGACGCGGTAAATGCGCTGGCCCCATACGGAGTGGACGTCAGCTCAGGGATAGAGACGGGCGGAGAGAAAGACCGGAAGAAAATGGAGAAATTTGTCCTGGCGGTCAGACGCGCGGACGCGCGGCGGCAGGGAGAATAAAAGCCGGTCTGCGGACGCGCGGCGCCGGAAAGCCAGGTTCATGCCCTGCGCGGGAGTATGACGGACAGACAAATAAGATAAATAATAGGAAAGGAAGAGATACAATGACAAACCCGAACGGACGCTTCGGCATCCACGGCGGTCAGTATATACCGGAGACACTGATGAACGCTGTGATCGAGCTGGAAGAAGCGTATAACCATTATAAAAACGACCCGGAGTTTAACCGGGAGCTGGAGGAGCTTTTCAATGAATACGCGGGAAGGCCTTCCCGCCTGTACTATGCGGAGAAGATGACAGAGGACCTGGGCGGGGCGAAGATCTACCTGAAGAGGGAAGACCTGAACCATACAGGAGCACACAAGATCAACAACGTGCTGGGCCAGGCGCTCCTTGCGAAGAAGATGGGCAAGACCCGTCTGATCGCGGAGACAGGCGCCGGGCAGCACGGAGTCGCCACTGCTACTGCGGCGGCTCTCATGGACATGGAATGCGTGGTCTTCATGGGAGAGGAAGATACGGTTCGCCAGGCGCTCAATGTATACCGCATGCGTCTGCTCGGGGCGGAGGTCATCCCGGTGAAGACGGGAACAGCAACACTGAAAGACGCAGTCTCAGAGGCGATGCGGGAGTGGACGTCCAGGATCAGCGACACCCACTACTGCCTCGGATCTGTCATGGGTCCCCATCCGTTCCCCACGATCGTAAGGGATTTCCAGGCGGTCATCTCCAAAGAGATCAAAGAGCAGATCATGCAGAAGGAAGGACGCCTTCCGGACGCGGTGGTCGCCTGTGTGGGAGGCGGCTCCAATGCCATCGGGAGCTTCTATCATTTCATCGAGGATGAGGGAGTACGGCTGATCGGATGTGAGGCAGCAGGAAAGGGCATCGACTCCTTTGAGACAGCGGCAACGGTCAATACGGGAAGGGTCGGTATCTTCCACGGCATGAAGTCCTATTTCTGCCAGGATGGATACGGACAGATCGCCCCGGTGTACTCCATTTCCGCGGGGCTGGATTATCCGGGCGTGGGTCCGGAGCACGCATACCTCCATGACATCGGCCGGGCGGAATATGTTCCGGTCACGGACGAGGAGGCAGTGAATGCATTTGAATACCTGGCGAGGACAGAAGGGATCATTCCGGCGATCGAGTCCGCACACGCTGTGGCGCATGCCATGAAGATCGCGCCGGAGATGAGTCGGGATCAGATCATCGTCATCACGGTCTCGGGTAGGGGCGATAAAGACTGCGCTGCCATTGCCCGTTACAGAGGGGAGGATATCTATGAGTAATATAAGAAAAGCATTTGAAAACGGAAAAGCATTTATCCCGTTCATCACCTGCGGGGATCCGGATCTGGAGACAACGGCAGCAGTTGTCCGCGCGGCTGCGGCAAACGGCGCCGACCTGATCGAGCTTGGCATCCCCTTCTCCGACCCCACGGCAGAGGGACCGGTGATCCAGGGGGCGAACCTGCGGGCACTGAACGGCGGAGTCACCACGGATAAAATCTTTGATCTTGTGAGAGAACTGCGCAGGGATGTGGAAGTGCCGATGGTATTTATGACCTATGCAAATGTGGTCTTCTCCTACGGATCCGAACGGTTCGTCTCTACCTGCCGGGAGATTGGGATCGACGGGCTGATCCTGCCGGACATCCCGTATGAAGAGAAAGAAGAATTCCTCCCCGTCTGCCGCAGGTACGGCGTGGATCTGATCTCCCTGATCGCGCCGACGTCGGAGGACCGGATCGCTATGATCGCCCGGGAAGCGGAAGGATTCCTGTATATCGTCTCCAGCCTGGGGGTTACCGGGGTGCGGAGCGAGATCAAGACCGACCTGGGAGCGATCGTGGAGACGGTACGGCAGAATACGGATATCCCGTGCGCCATCGGGTTCGGCATCTCCACGCCGGAGCAGGCGGCGAAAATGGCGGGGATCTCGGACGGGGCGATCGTCGGTTCTGCGATCGTCAGGCTGATCGGGAAGTATGGGAAAGACGCGCCGGAGTATGTGGGAGAGTATGTGAAGAGGATGAAAGAAGCGCTGAGATAAGGAAAGATTTATAAGGAAATCGGAAGGACTAAAGGAGCGAAAGGGCAGAAATGCCGCCAGTGATCTGCATGCGGGCGGTATTTCTGCCCTTTTGAGTTGGAGGTTTGAGCTTTGGAGCACGTTTTACATTTTTATACTTGACAAATATATCATATGACGATATATTATAATTACAATATATCACTTAACGATATATTGGGATGCGAAAATACCTCCTATGGAAACAGAGAGAGGAGCGAGCTTAGAGAGGAGTGAGAGGATGTCAGAGAAGGAAACACCGCTGACAGAAGCGTTTTTTTATATCCTGCTGTCCCTGCGGAAGCCGAATCACGGATACGGCATCATCCAGGAGGTGGAGCATCTGACGAACGGGCGCGTAGTCCTCGGTCCGGGTACCCTTTACGGAGCACTGCAGACTATGCAGAAGCGGGACTGGATCAGGATCTACAGCCAGGATACAGAGTCGCGGAAGAAAAAGGAGTATATGATCACAGAGCTGGGGAAAGAAGCGTTCGAAGCGGAGAGGAACCGGCTGAAAGAACTGCTGGACAATGCAAAGCTCATGGAGGAGGGAGAAGCATGATCCGATTCAGACTGTATTATGACAAGGACAGGGAGACAGAGTGGCTCAATGAGATGGCGGCTGACGGCTGGGCGCTGAAAAGTTTTTTCGCAGGATTTTATAAATTTGAGCCATGTGAGAAAGGGGAATATATCTATCAGATCGATCTTGGGGATGAGCTGTATTCAGTCAGCGACGAATACCGGGAGCTGATGGGAGAGCTCGGTGTGGAGATCGTAGTGCTGTGGGGCTTTTGGATCATACTGCGCAAGCGGGCGGAAGACGGTCCGTTTGAGCTGTATACGGATGTAGATTCGAAGATCGAACATTACCGGAAGATACGGCGGATGTTCAAGGTCGTAACGGTCATAGAGCTGCTCGCGCTTTTTTCGGAGATCTATGCGGGAATGACAGGGAATGGTGTTGGCTGGGTGTTTGCGCTTCTGATCAGCCTGTTTGTTTTCACCTGTGCGGATGCAACGCTCCGGACCAATAAGGTCATCGCGAGACTGGAGGAACAAAAAAGCGGGATCGAGCCGGAGAAGAAGGGAGGGGGTACTTTGCCGCTGATCATCATATCCATAGGACTTCTGACCAACTGCTGTATGGCGGCGGCAGAGAGATTTGCGCCGCCGATGATAAGTTATCCTGTCCACATTTTCGCTGTTATCATGATGGCCGTCGGTATCGTGCTCACGGTAAAGGAAGGGAAATGAACAGTTACAGGTGGACAGCAGCTGGCGGGTCGGTATAGAATTTTTGGGAAATGCATAAACTTGACTTTGCCTGGAGCATATGCTATATTCAGTACAGGCAAAAAGATATAAGAGTTCTAACAGGAACGGCGAGAACCCCCGGAGGTGCGATCTCCGGGGGTTCTCTATTCCATTTTTGCGGGTGGATTAAGCCCGAGGTTAGTTACCGACTATTCATCGCTGTCTAACCATTTGATGATGTAGTGGCAGGCTACACCAGCCATGACAGCGATAAGAAAAGATATAAGAATTTCCAACAGAAACACCCCCTTCCTGATACCAGTATAGGGGCGGCAACTTCTTCAGTATATCATACATCTCCGTAGCACGAAAGTACGTTATTTTCCTATTATTGCTTTAATTCCAGAGCCTTTAATTCCAGAGTACGGCGGATGATCTCTTCCACAGCCTCAGCGCCGATGCCTGTGTCAATTGTAAGGTCGTAGTTCCCGGAATGTCCCCAGATCCGTCTTGTATAGTAATGGTAATTATCCGAACACCTGCGGTCCATCCGGTGCACTTTCCGGCGGGCGTCCTCTTCCGACAGATCTTCCGTATCCATGATCCGCTTTACACGGAAATCTTCCGGCGCGTGGAGATAGACCTTTAAGCAGTCTTGCCGGTCACGTAGAAAATAATCCGCGCATCTGCCGAGGATGACGCAGTTTCCCTGATCCGCAAGCCTGCGGATGACTTCCCCCTCGGATTCGAAAATGGCGTCCCTGGGAGCTTCCTGCGTATCCGAGTAGATGTACATCTGGTTTACAAGGTCGTAGAGGAAACTGTTTGTCATATTTTCTTCATGCTCCTGCACGAATTTAGGAGTGTATCCCGTGGAGCCGGCGGTCATCTGTATGATCTCATTGTCATAGAAGGCAAAACCCAGTTTCCCGGCAAGTGATTTCCCGATATCGTGTCCGCCGCTTCCGTACTGACGTCCGATCACGATGACCTTGTACGGAGCCGGAGCTTTATCATCTGCCGAAACCGAAGAGCCATCTGAAACTGAAGTACCCTCCGAAACCGAAGCTGCGGCAGTTTGTCCATCACTGCTTTTCTCATTTGTGCGGAAGAGAAGAGACCCGAGAAAGGCGAGTCTGCGTCCGAACAGCCGGGCGATGAAACCGACGAGCAGAGCGGCGATAATAGTTCCTTCTCTGACCCCGTCCAGGCGATGGGAAAAAATCAGGGAAAGGACCGCAGCGATGACGGTCAGCGACACGTCAAAAGCAACCTTTGTGGATCCGAATTCCGTCTTCCATGTAGAAGATACAGCGCGGACGAACGATTCCCCGGGGAGCATCGCCACATCGGCGAGGACTTCTGTGTATACGCCGAATCCCAGGATCACGCACCCGATCAGCAGATGGATGACAGAAGAAAGATAGGTCTGCGGATCCACAAAAAAGAGTATGACCATAGTCAGGTCGATGAAATATCCGAACAGGATGGAGATCGGGGATGTGCCCAGATCCGCCTTAGTGATCAGGCTGACGCCCAGTGAATTGATGAAAAGCCCGATCAGAAATACAATGTATCGTTTTAGTTTTTCCATATTTGGATCAATCCTTTCTTGAAGAGATATTCTCATAGATCCGCAGCATCAGATCCATGAATAATTCCCGCTCTGTTTCGGAAATGCCGCGGAATGCTTCTTCCTCCATCCCGGAGAATGCTTCTGTCACCAGCTTAAGCTGTTCTTTCCCTTTTTCAGTCAGAAAAACATAAAGGCTGCGGCGGTTCCCGTTCAGCATGCGCCGCTCCACAAGTCCGGCGTCTTCCATGCGATTCAGGATCGTGGTGAGCGTGCCCGGTTCGATGTGGCATCCCCGGGCAATTTCTTTCTGCCCGGCGCCGTTGTGATCCTTCAGGTAGTCAAGCACCTTTGGCTGCCCGATCGTCAGACCGGTGTCTTTCAGCCGGGTGAGAAGTTCCTTCTGAAATATAGAATGTTCTGCCATGATCAGATAGTGAAATGAATGGGACATCGTGTCATCTCCTTTGCGGCAGCGTCCGTGGCTGCGGATTAAATCTTGATAAAATTAGAATTCAAATAATTTGAATTCAAACAATAAGATTATAGAAGCGGCGCGGGAAGATGTCAAGAAGAATCCTGATGAAATTCAGTGCAGGAAAATCAGTGACATCGGATGCCGGGTCTGGCATAATGGGAGCAGGAGGAGAAATGCTCATGGATACGATCATCATTTACGGAAGCTGTTACGGGACAACGAAAATTTACGCAGAAGCTCTGGCAGAGCGGATGGGACTGCATGCAGTGCCTTATGACAGGGCAGGAAATCTGGGCGGATATCAGAAGATCATTTATCTGGGCGGACTCTATGCGGGCGGTGTTAAGGGGCTGGCAAAGGCAGTAAAGAAGGTTGATCCCACGGTCTGCCGGCGGCTTGCCGTGATCACAGTAGGGCTGGCTGATCCGGAGGATGAAAAAAATGTAAGAAATATCAGGACGTCCGCAGGGAAGCAGATACCGAAAGCAATGAGGGAAAAGACGGAATTCTATCATTTAAGAGGCGGGATCGATTACGCGCGGCTGAATTTCATGCACCGGATCATGATGAAACTGCTCTACGATCAGGTGAAAAAGAAGCCCCTGGAGGATCAGGATGCAGAGACAAGAGCCATGATCGAGACTTATGGGAAGAAAGTGGATTTTGTGGATCTGGGGCGGCTGGATGATTTGGTTAAAGCGCTGGGATGAAAGCGGATCAATAAGGATCGGATCAATAATCTCAGGAATCGGGAGGGATTTCCTGAAGCGGGAAGGGGGCTTCGTATGTTTTTTAAAAGAGAGGTTCTGCTCACTTGGGATCTGAATGAGTATCAACGAACAAAGAGTCTGCTGGCGGATCACCAGATCGAATATACCACCAGATCCAACCCGGTTACAAATCCGGGGCGGTATCACGGCGTTCCGTCTATAAATGCATCAGCGGCATATGAGTATCATGTCTATGTGGCGGGGAAGGATTATGACAGGGCGATGAGGATTCTGCAGGGCGAAAACTGAAGCAGAATATATTATAAATGCGTGGCTGGAGGAAAGTTAAATGGCTGTTAATATTGTATTGGCAAATGGAAAAGAGTACTGCATCCTGAAACTTCTCGGCAGGGGAAAGGGCGGCTATTCCTATCTTGCTGAGAGAGACGGCAGAAGAGTGGTGCTCAAACAGATCCACCATGAACCCTGCGACTATTATCAGTTTGGAAATAAAATCGAGGCAGAGATCCGGGATTATGACCGCCTGAAAAGGATTGGTATTCCGCTTCCCAAGATGCTGGACGTTGACAAAGACAATGAACGGATCATTAAAGAGTATATAGACGGAGATACGGTTTACCAAATGGTCCTGGAGGACAGGCTTCCGGAAACCTGCCTGGAGCAGGTAAAAGCAATGTGCGGTCCGCTTTATGCCGCGAATACAAATATCGACTATTTCCCCACAAATTTTATCCTGCAGGACGGCACGCTGTATTATGTGGATTATGAGTGCAATGAGTATATGGAGGAATGGAATTTTGAAAACTGGGGAGTGAGATACTGGTCCAAAACACCGGAATTCCTTAAAGATGCTGAGGAACGTTGCTTAGTCGAAGAAGAGGAGGGCGGTCTGTGCAGGATGTATGTCCACAGAGAAAATGAAAGAAAATAAGCGGTAAAAACATAGATTGATATAAGAAAATAACCTGGAGGCTGAAGGCAGCATGAGAAAAGTCATACTATATATTGCCATGAGTTTGGACGGATACATTGCAGATGAAAACGGCGGAGTTGGCTGGCTGAGCGGGCAGGATCCTGAAGGCGAAAGCGAGGGCTCTTATCCCGAGTTTGTCCGGGGGATCGATACGGTCGTCATGGGCTGGAAGACCTATCACCAGGTGATGACAGAACTTTCTCCGAACGAATGGGTTTATGGAGATCTGATGGCTTATGTGATCACGCACCGCGAAGAAACGTCTTCTGAGAAAATCAGATTTGTTCATGAAGCGCCTTCAGATTTGATTCAGAATCTGAAAGAGACGAAGGGAAAAGATATCTGGATCTGCGGCGGCGCAAGTATTGCCCGGCAGCTGATGCAGGAGGGCATGATCGACAGGTTCTATATTTCGGTTATTCCCGTTCTTCTGGGAGCAGGCGTCAGACTGTTCGGTGAGCTTCCGGAGGAGCTGGAATTAAGACTTATGGAGACAAGAAGTTACAATGGGATTGTGGAACTCAGATACGAAAAGCGTTAAAATATGAATGAAATAAAGGCACTGCAGGGAGCAGGCTGAAAATAGTGGAGGATAGGAATGGAAATAGATCTGAGCAAATTCAAATGGACAAGGGAACCGGCAAGCTGCACTATCAATGACAGAGCGATAGAGATCGTGACAAAGCCACACACAGACCTGTGGCAGAGGACTTACTATCACTTCCGCAATGACAATGCTCCGGTATTTCAGATGGAGACAGAGGAAAAGTATTTCAGCTTTATCGTAAAGACAGATTTCCGGGAAAGCCATCACAGGTTTGACCAGTGCGGCATCGTGATGTACCTGGACAGCGAGAACTGGCTGAAGGGGTCAGTGGAGTATGAAAATGAAGAATATCAGCATCTGGGAAGCGTTGTCACGGATCAGGGCTATTCGGACTGGGCGACCACGGTGATAGACGCCTCGGTAAAATCCATGTGGTACCGCTTCAGCCGGAGAGAGGATGACTACTGTATTGAGTGTTCTTCGGACGGGATCCGTTTTCAGCAGATGCGGATCTGCCACATGCAGAAGGGGGACGGGAAGATCCGGTTCGGCATCTACGCCTGCTCGCCGGAGGATTCTTCATTTAAGGCAGTGTTTTCTGATATGAAACTGACAGAGTGCCAGTGGAAGGCGCATGACGGGCAGCAGCCGGGTGAGTAAGAATGTCAAAAGGAGATAAATAAATGATCATCGAAGGAAACCAGAAAGAGCTTGACGCAATGAAAGAATTCCACAAAGGAAACCGGCAGGAGGGATTGAGGCTTCAGGAGGAATTTGCCGCTGCGTTCCGCGAGGAATACAAGGACAAAGATCACTGTCCCTGCCAGAAAGCCTGCCGTTATCACGGCAACTGCAAGGAGTGCGTGGCGATCCACCGCGCGCATCAGGAGCATGTCCCCAACTGTATGAGACCTCTTCTCAACAAGAAGATTAAACTCCTGTCCGAGCTGACAGAGCATTCTATTGCTAATGAAATCGAGCCTCCGAAAGAGGTTCTTCGGAAAGAATTTCAATAAGAAGGATGGAGAGACAAGATTATGATCATTCCCTGTCACCATGAGTATCCTATCAGACGGAGTATATCAGGCGGAACCTGGAAGATGCCGCCGCGCTGAAATGCGGGAAGCTGCGGGGAGAGAAGCACCCGTACCTGCCGTGCCGGTCTTATAAGGGGAAGTGGACAGCGTTCTATTATGATAAATAACAATCAAAGCGGAAAAGAATAAGTACAGGAAATTTTGAACAGGGGGCTTTGGGCTTATGAAAAAAATATTGCTGGTATCTATGTTGTGTAATGTGACTGATCTGCTGAAAAAGGCAGAGCCGGATCTGAATGGAAAAACAGTGACCTACATCCCAACTGCGGCGATCGCGGAAGAGATTGAGGGCATGGCGGAAGCGGAGACGAGGATGTTGGAGGATCTGGGACTGACTGTCGACGAGCTGGAAGTCTCAGTTGCTTCCGAAGAAACTGTCAGGGAAAAGATGACCAAGAATGACATGATCTTTGTGGGAGGCGGGAACACATTTTTCCTTCTACAGGAGCTGAAGCGCTCAGGCGCGGATCAGATCATTGCCCGGGAAGCAGCAAAAGGGAAGCTCTATATCGGCGAGTCTGCCGGGGCGATCGCTGCCTGCCCGGATATCGGATATTCTGCGGAGATGGATGAGCCCGGAAAGGCGCCGGAGCTGACAGATTATACGGGAATGGGGCTGGTGGATTTCTATGTGGTCCCGCATCTGGGACACCCGGATATGGGCCCGGCTGCAAAGGCGATCATTGAAATATATTCTTCAAAGCTGGACTTAAAGGTCATCGATGATCACCAGGCGATACTGATCGAGGGAGATAAGGTGAGTATACTGCAGGGATAATGTGTACAGGAAGAATTATGGAAATCAGGAAAGTAGAAACAGACAAAAAAGAATACCTGCCCCTGCTTCTTCTGGCGGACGAGCAGGAGGATATGATCGAACAATATCTTGAGAGAGGGGTTATGTACGTCCTGGAGGATGGCGGCATGAAGGCAGTGTGCGTTGTGACGGATGAGGGAAACGGTTCCCTGGAGATCAAAAATCTGGCAGTCATCCCGGAATCTCAGAGGAAGGGATACGGCAGACGCATGGTCCGGTTTGTGGCAGATTCATACAGAGGCCGCTTTAAGGTTCTGTACGTGGGAACAGGGGACAGCCCTGCCACAGTACCGTTTTATGAGAAATGCGGGTTCCGCAGGTCTCATGTGATCCGAAATTTTTTTACAGATCACTACGATCATCCGATCTATGAGTGCGGCAGACAGCTTGTCGATATGGTTTATCTGAAAATGGAACTGCAGGATAGCGTTCCGGTTTATGAAGATCAGACGGAAATAACCCGTGAAATGTAAAAAATGTGAAAAGAAACCGAATTCCCAATGCAGGAAATACTTTCGTGTGCTACAATAAGCAGGAAAGAAGTAAAGCGCTTACAGGAGGAAAGAATCATGCGGAAAACAAAGATCATATGTACGCTGGGACCGTCTACTGACAAGGGAGATGTAATGGAAACCCTGGTCAGGGAAGGCATGGATGTGGCACGTTTTAACTTTTCGCACGGCACACACCCGGAGCAGAAGGAGCGTCTTGATAAATTAAAGGAGATCAGGGAGCGCCAGGGCAAATATGTGGCGGCGCTCCTGGATACAAAAGGTCCGGAGATCCGTATCAAAACATTCGCAGACGGGAAGATCGAGCTGGAGGAAGGGCAGGTATTTACCCTCACTCCTGACGACATCGAAGGAACGCAGGAAAGGGTGTCTGTCACTTATGAAGACCTCTATAAGGACGTAAAACCGGGCGACAGTGTCCTTATAGATGACGGACTGATCGGACTTGAGGTCGTGAGCATCGAAGGGAAGGATGTGAACTGTATCGTAAAGAACGGCGGTACGGTTTCGAACCGAAAAGGGATCAACCTTCCGGGAAATGATGTGAGCATGCCGTTTATCAGTGAAAAGGACAGGGAGGATATCCTGTTCGGCATCAGGGAAGGTTTTGACTTTATCGCGGCTTCATTTACAAGGACAGCGGATGATGTGGAAGAGATCAGGAAGCTCCTGCGCGAGAATGGCGGTGAGCAGATCAATATCATCGCGAAGATAGAGAACCAGCAGGGCGTCAACAATATTGACAGCATTATCGAGGCGGCGGACGGGATCATGGTCGCCCGCGGCGATATGGGAGTGGAGATCCCGCTGGAAGAGGTGCCGGTGATCCAGAAGAAGATCATCACAAAGGTGTACAATGCGGGCAAGCAGGTGATCACAGCCACGCAGATGCTGGACTCCATGATGAAGAACCCGCGGCCGACCCGCGCAGAGACGACGGATGTGGCCAATGCGATCTATCAGGGGACAAGCGCGATCATGCTGTCCGGCGAGACGGCGGCAGGAAAATATCCGGTAGAAGCGCTCCGCACGATGGTAAAGATCGCAGTAAGGACAGAAAGTGATATCCCGTACAATCAGCTTTTCAGTGTGCGTCAGAAAGAAGAAAAGCCGGATATGACTACCGCGATCTCCCATGCAACCTGCATGACTGCGATCGATCTGGACGCAAAGGCGATCATCACGGTCAGCAAGTCCGGGCACACGGCGAGGATGATCTCAAAGTACAGGCCGGGCTGCCAGATCGTGGGCTGCTCGCCGGATGAGTGTACATGCCGTCAGCTCAACATGTCCTGGGGAGTGTCCCCGGTCCATATCCGCGAGGAGTACAGCATGGAGATCCTCTTCCTGCACGCGACAGAAGCGGCAGAGAGGGAAGGCTATGTCGAGGAAGGTGACGTGGTCGTGCTCACGGCAGGCGTCCCACTCGGACGTCCGGGAAATACGAACCTGATCAAGACCACAGTGGTCGGAGAGTATTAAACAAAAAAAGCAGGTTAAAGGCTGTGCAATACGATATAAAAGCCGTCCCGGCAGTGTGATGGTCACACCACCGGGGCGGCAGTCTTTTTCTTTAGACAGTCTTTTTTCTTTTAGATATTTATCGAGCTGAAGTCGATCTGCAGATCATCATAGATCCCGGCTTTGACAGCCTCTGAGAACGCATATTCTGCAGTGTCATCGGATTCGAACGAATAAACCGTGATCCGGCTTTTCTCCGGATCGACGATCCAGTACTCCCGGACCCCGGCAGTGCGGTATTTGAACAGCTTCGTGTAGTAGTCCATCCGCCGGCTGCCCGGTGAGACGATCTCAATGACCCAGTCCGGCGCGCCTGCACAGCCTTTGTCTGTGAGTCTGGCGGCATTGCATATGACACTGATATCCGGCTCCACATAATTCCTGTCATCTGCATTCAGAAATACGGCAAATGGAGCGATGTCTACCTCGCAGGAGCCGCCTTTTCTGTCAATATAGTCAGCAATCTTGCGATAAAGAGCACCAAGTATCTGCTGGTGTCTCCGCGTGGGCGGCGCCATCATATACATCTGGCCGTCGATCAGCTCTGCCCGCTGTCCATCCGGCAGGGCATAAATATCATCAATGGCTTTCTTGATATATCCGTTCACGGACTCCCCGGAGCGGAACCCCGAACATATCCTCCATCT
>DWUV01000074.1 GCA_019120595.1 Candidatus Mediterraneibacter tabaqchaliae
CCTTTTACGTCTTTCCCAGATTACGGAGCCGGAACCTGAGCCATATCCCCGTCCGCCGCGAAAACGTCCCGCATCACATCAACGGTTTTCGTACGTTTTGCCAACAGGTCGGCTCCCCCGCAAATACAGATTTTTCTACTCGAAACGTATTTTCATATAGGATTTGATCTCTTCCACGCATTTCTCGAATCCGAGCTTTCCGCTGTCCAGGCAGAGATCGTAATTCCTTGCGTCCGCCCACTCATGACCAGTGTGATAACGGTAGAAATCACTCCTGTACTCATCGATCTTCTGGATATACTTTTCCATCTCTTTCTCAGTCATGCTGTGGCGCTCCATAGAGCGGTCCAGGCAGAACTTCCTGTCCGCATGGATAAACACGCTCATCACATTCGGATAATCCTTCAGCACATAGTCCGCGCATCTTCCGATGATGACACAGGATTCTTTGGCCGCCAGGTCTTTGATGATCTTAGCCTGATAATTGAAGAGGTTGTCATCAGACGTAAATCCTTTATCCTCCGGCGGGAGCAGTTCTCCCTCATAAGGCCGGCTCAGGAGCCGGAACCAGCTGGCGCGGCGGATCTTTTCGTCAGACATGCCGAAAAGCCTTTCATTGATCCCGCTGTCTTCTGACGCCATACGCAGGATCTCACGGCTGTAGCAGTTGATCCCCAGTTCATGGGCAAGCATCGCGCCGATCGTCTTTCCGCCGCTGCCGTATTGCCTTGAGATAGTGATCACAATATTTTTCATAGGGGCACACCTCCTTTATTCTCCGAGATAAGCTTTCTTGATAGAATCATCTTCAAGAAGGTCTTTCGCCTTTCCTTCGAGAACGATCTTTCCGGTCTCCAGGACATACGCGCGGTCCGCAATGGAGAGCGCTTTCTTTGCATTCTGCTCAACGAGGAGCACTGTGGTGCCGCTCTCGCTCACTGAACGGATAATGTCAAAGATCTCATTCACCATGATCGGAGAAAGTCCCATGGAAGGCTCGTCCATGAGGATGATCTTCGGTCTGGACATGAGCGCCCGCCCCATCGCGAGCATCTGCTGCTCGCCGCCGCTTAATGTTCCCGCCATCTGGTTCTTCCTCTCTTCCAGGCGGGGGAAACGCTTATAGACATTTTTCAGGCTCTCCTCGATCTCATTTTTATCTTTCCTTGTATACGCGCCCATCTTCAGGTTTTCATACACACTCAGTTCCGCGAACACACGCCGCCCCTCCGGCACATGCGCCATTCCCATGGACACGATCTTATGCGCCGGCACTTTTGTGATGTCCTTTCCCTCAAACAGCACATGTCCGTTTTTCGGCGAGATCAGGCCTGTCACTGTGTGCAGGGTCGTTGTCTTGCCCGCGCCGTTGGCTCCGATCAGGGCGATGACTTCCCCTTTATCAACATGGAAGGAGATGCCTTTGATCGCCTGGATCACACCGTAATATACTTCAAGATCTTTTACTTCAAGCATTGCCATAATTCACGTCTCCTCCTATTCTCCAAGATATGCAGTGATGACCTGCGGGTCATTTAAGACATCGGATGTCCTGCCCTGGGAGAGCACCTCTCCGAAATTCAGCACGGTCAGTCTCTCACAGATACCGCTTACCAGTTTCATATCATGCTCGATCAGGAGGATCGTCATATGGAACTCCTCCCGGACGAAACGGATCATATCCATCAGCTCGCCCGTCTCATTGGGGTTCATGCCGGCCGCTGGCTCGTCCAGCAGCAGGAGCTTCGGCTCTGTGGCCAGGGCTCTCGCGATCTCCAGCCTTCTCTGCTGGCCGTACGGAAGGTTCGCCGCGTCTACGTGCGCGTACTTTTCCAGGTCAAACACTTTGAGCAGTTCCATCGCCTTTTCATCCATCTCCCGCTCTACCCTGCGGTATCCCGGCAGACGCAGGATCCCTTCCAGCGTGGAATAATGATGCTTGTTGTGGAGTCCTGCCTTTACATTATCCAGCACGCTCAGTTTCTTAAAGAGACGGATATTCTGGAATGTCCTGGCAATTCCCGCTTTACTGATATCAATGGTCTTCTTTCCGGTAATATCCTGTCCGTCCAGGATGACCTTCCCGCTGTCCGGCTTATACACTCCGGTCAACAGGTTAAAGACCGTTGTCTTGCCCGCCCCGTTCGGCCCGATCAGGCCGTACAGCTCTTCTTTTTCGATCGATATGTCAAATGCATTCACCGCGCGGAGACCGCCAAATGAAATGCCGAGATTTTTTACATCCAGTAATGCCATTATTGCACAGCCTCCTTTTTCTTTCTTCCGAATCTGAGATAACGCTCTCTCCACTCGATCGCCTTTGGCGCCCAGTTAAAGAGCATCATAATGATCAGCACGATCGCATAGACGAGCATACGGTAATCTGATACCGGCAGGCCTCTGAGAAGTTCCGGAAGCATGGTCAGGATCGTCGCCGCGATGATGGATCCCCTGATATTTCCGATACCGCCCAGCACAACGAACACAAGGATCATGATCGACTGGTTGTATCCGAAGTTGTTCGTATTCGCTGTCAGGGTAGACAGGTTATGCGCATAGAGCACACCCGCCGCGCCTGCCAACGCTGCTGAAACCGTAAATGCCATCAGTTTATATTTCGTCACATTGATGCCGATCGACTCTGCTGCGATCCGGTTGTCACGGATCGACATGATCGCGCGGCCGTCCCTGGAATTGATCAGATTGAGCACGATAAACAGAGTGATCAGGATCAGAATAAATCCGATCAGGAAGGTAGCGTCTTTGGGCGTTCCCGTGATCCCCTGCGGTCCGTTTACGATCACCGTGCCGTCCGGCTCCATATCCAGCGCCATCACATCCTTTGTGGAGAAGTGGAAGCCATTCGCATCTTTGCCGATATACAGGACATTGACCAGGTTCTTGATGATCTCACCGAAAGCAAGCGTAACGATTGCCAGATAATCCCCTTTCAGGCGGAGTACCGGGATGCCGATCAGGATGCCAAACACCGCCGCCACCACGATACCGATGAGGAGCGCCAGAAGGAAGCGGACAATGTCAACTGTGATCACGTCCCGCATGCATTTTGAAAAGAATGCGCTGGCGAACGCGCCCACGCACATAAAGCCCGCATGCCCCAAACTCAGCTCGCCCAGGATACCGACCACCAGGTTCAGCGAAACAGCAAGGATCACATAGATACAGATCGGCACCATCAGCCCTTCCAGCAGGCTGGATACCCTGCCCATACTGATGAGTGACTGCATGACTGCAAACGCCACGATGACGATCGCGTAGGTGATCAGATTCTTTCTCGTATTTTTGTTCATAGTACTGATTTTATTTTTCATCGTCTTCTGCATATCATCCACCTACACTTTCTCCTGAATCTTCTTACCTAAAAGTCCGGTAGGCTTTACAAGCAGCACAATGATCAGAACAGCGAACACGATCGCGTCCGCCATCTGAGAGGAGATATATGCCCTTCCGAAAATCTCGATCACACCGAGGAGAAGCCCTCCGATAAACGCTCCCGGGATCGATCCGATCCCGCCGAATACCGCGGCAACAAATGCTTTGATGCCGGGCAGTGCGCCTGTGTAAGGCGTCAGGCTCGGATAAGCGGAGCATAACAGGACTCCGGCCACAGCCGCCAGCGCGGAGCCGATCGCGAAAGTAAGGGCGATCGTTCCGTTCACATTGATCCCCATAAGCTGTGCTGCGCCTTTATCCTCGGAGACAGCGCGCATCGCCTGTCCGGGCTTTGACTTCTGCACGAATGTGATCAGCACTGCCATGATAATCAGGCAGACAACGATGGTCACGATCGTCTCCCCGGAAATATTCAGCTTTCCGCCTGCCAGGGACAGTCCTTTCCATTTGATCACAGACGGGAATGTCTGTGCGTTCGCGCCAAATACAAGGAGCGCCACATTCTGGAGCAGGTAGCTCACACCGATGGCAGTGATCAGCACTGCCAGTGATGAGGACGCATTGCGCAGCGGCTTGTAGGCGATCCTCTCGATCACCACGCCGAGCAGCGTACATACACCGACCGCGATCAGTATTGCAACGATTGGCGACATGCCTGCCTGGGTCATAGAGATAAGCGCCACATATGCGCCGATCATGATGACATCACCATGAGCAAAGTTCAGCATCTTTGCGATACCGTATACCATGGTATATCCGAGGGCAATGATCGCATAGACGCTTCCAAGGCTCAATCCATTGATTAAATAAGATATAAAGCTCATACTCATTCCTTCCATTTCTTTATCTTATTGTTGACATTACTTCGATTATATCACAGGGGGACAGGGGATAGCAATAAAAAAATCGAGTGTGCTCGGTTTTTGATTTTTTGGTTTTTTGATTAATCTTTTAATTATTAAATATTTCCTTATTTCTCCATCCCTATTTTTTCTTCTTACTACCATATGGTATCTGTTCTTCTGCTACTAATCCATCTGCATTCTGAATTTCATAAGATGAAAACCGCGCAACTTTTTCTTCTGGCTGATATATATCCGCATTGTCGGTCCACATTGATATGCTTTATACTTTTATTTACTGATTCAAGCATGGTAATTATTGTTTTTTTATAATATTTAAGAGATTTTTCAGAGCCCCCTTCAATTTTTTGGCTGCTATAAACAATTCAACAAAGTCCGTCTGAGTATCACCATCATTTGTTCTATTT
>DWUV01000006.1 GCA_019120595.1 Candidatus Mediterraneibacter tabaqchaliae
CCGGCGGGGATTGAGATCAACAACTGCGCAAGGATGAGCCTGATGCTTCGGAGAGCGCCGCAGGCGGGATGGCTCTCAGAAGAGTGGCAGGAGAAGATGAAGAAAATAGAAGGGTGTCTCCACTGCGGGAAGTGTATGGAGAAATGCCCGTACGGGCTGAATACACCGGAGCTTCTGGCGAAAAATTATGAAGACTACAAGACATTTCTGTGACCGGACTGCCGCAGCGGCTCTGGCGGCAGAACAAGCGGATAATACAGCAGAATAGCACAGCGGAAACACAGCAGAAACTCCTGCTTGTAAATATAGGGATTAGTGCTATAATAGTTCTATTGCCCTGAGGAGATTGTCAGGGCACAGATCTCATTTTAGTTACATTTGAGATGAAGAGGATCAGAGAGACAGAGTGGAGGAACTATGAAGATTATTATTATCGGGTGCGGAAAAGTCGGCAGCACCCTGGCAGAAGAACTGTGCGAAGAAGATCATGAGCTGACCATGATCGATAAGAATCCCCAGAAGATCCAGCAGATATGCGAGAGTATTGATATCATGGGAAGCTGCGGGAATGGAGCGAGTATACAGATACTTTCCGAAGCGGGAGTGGAGGAGGCGGACATCCTGATCGCGGTGACCGGGTCGGATGAGCTGAACCTTCTGTGCTGTCAGATCGCGAAGAAAGTAAGCCAGTGCCATACGATCGCGCGCGTGAGGAATCCTGTCTACCACCGGGAAGTCCATTTTCTCAGGAAGAAGCTGGGGATATCGATGATCATTAACCCGGAGTTCGCGGCTGCCATGGAGATATCCAGGCTCCTGCGTTTCCCTTCCGCCATTAAGAGGGATACGTTTTCCAAGGGAAGGGTAGAGCTGCTGAAATTTAAGCTCCTGCCGGAATTTAAGCTGAGCGGCCTGTCCGTGGCGGATATCATGGATAAGCTGAAATGTGATATCCTGATCTGCGGCGTGGAGAGAGAGGAACATGTCTATATCCCTTCTGGTGATTTTGTGCTTGAGGATATGGATCTTGTCTCAATTATCGCTTCACCGAAGAATTCAAACCTGTTCTTTAAAAAGATCGGGGTCCAGACTCATCAGGTCAGGAATGCGCTGATCGTTGGAGGAGGCACCCTGGGCTATTATCTTGCAGCGGCGCTTTCCGATATGAGGATACGGGTGAGCCTGATCGAGACAGACCGCGCCAGATGCGAGGAGCTGAGCGAACTGCTCCCGTCTGTTACTGTGATAAACGGGGACGGTACGGACAAAAAGCTGCTTATGGAAGAAGGGCTGCCGAATGCGGAGGCGTTCGTGACTCTGACGAATCTGGATGAGGAAAATATCCTTCTGAGCCTGTTCGCGAAAAAAGTTTCCCGCGCGAAACTGGTGACAAAAGTGAACCGTCTCGCCTTCGATGATATCGTGGACGGGCTGGATCTCGGAAGCGTGGTCCATCCCAAATACCTGACTGCGGACTATATCCTTCAGTATGTCAGGGCGATGAGCAATTCGATCGGAAGCAATGTGGAGACACTGTACCATATACTGGACGGACAGGCCGAGGCTCTGGAATTTGCCGTCAGGGACCGCTCCTCTGTGACAGGGATCCCGCTGTCCGAACTGAAGCTGAAGGAGAATCTCCTGATCGCATGTATCTACCGGGGAGGAGTCGTCCATATCCCCAGAGGGCAGGATGTCATACAGCCGGGAGATTCGGTTATTGTCGTCACTACTGTGAGAGGGCTGAAAGACCTCACTGATATCCGGAAGGCAAGATAGAAGTGAGGGGGATAAGATGAATTTTTCAATCGTAAAACGTATTATTGGTTATGTCCTTGTATTTGTGGCTGTGCTCATGGCGCTCCCGTGTATCGTAGCAGTGATCTACCAGGAGAGGGAGGGATGGTCCTTTGTCATTACAGCGGCGCTCTGCCTTCTGCTTGGATTCCTGTTTATGTGGAAAAAGCCGGAAAACAGGGTATTCTATGTAAAAGAGGGGTTTGTGGCTGTCGCTCTGAGCTGGATCATCATGAGTGTGATGGGAAGCCTGCCCTTCCTGATCACGGGGACGATCACGAATCCGATCGACGCGGTGTTTGAGACGGTCTCCGGGTTTACGACGACCGGATCCAGCGTCCTGTCGGATGTGGAGGCTGTGTCAAAATCTGTCCTGTTCTGGCGGAGCTTTACCCACTGGATCGGCGGTATGGGAGTGCTCGTATTCCTGCTGTCCCTGCTCCATATGACGGGCGGCGGCTCCCATATCAATCTGATGAAGGCGGAAAGCCCGGGTCCTTCGGTGAGCAAGCTTGTGCCCACGGTCCGGTCCACGGCGAAAATACTCTATATCATTTATCTGGCAATGACTGTGCTGGAGATCGTGTTCCTTCTGATCGGGAAGATGCCTCTGTTTGACGCGCTGACGATCACATTCGGCACGGCCGGGACCGGGGGATTTGGGATCAAAAATGACAGCCTGGCAGGGTATTCGCCGTATCTGCAGGTTGTGGTCACTATATTTATGATTTTGTTCGGCGTGAATTTCAGCGCCTATTTCCTCCTCCTGAGGAGAAAGGTGAAGCAGGCGTTTTCCATGGAGGAGGTGCGCTGGTATCTCCTGATCATACTGGCATCGATCGCCCTGATCACCCTGTCCGTCAGGGATATGTACGGCTCTGTCGGTGAAGCGGCGCGCCATGCGGCATTCCAGGTGGGGTCGATCATAACCACTACCGGGTATGCGAGTACAGACTTTAACCTGTGGCCGGAAGTGCCGAGGACGATACTGGTCCTCCTGATGTTTGTCGGCGCGTGCGCCGGCAGCACCGGGGGCGGGATCAAGGTGTCGCGCCTTGTGATCCTTGTGAAGACGATAAAAAAGGAACTGCATACCCTTCTTCATCCCAGGAGCCTGAAGAAGCTGAAAATGGACGGCCATGCCCTTGAGCACGAAACGGTGCGCGCTACAAATGTTTTTTTGATCGCGTATGTGCTGATCTTCTCATTTTCTGTCCTTCTGGTGGCTTTTGACGGGAATGACCTGATCACGAATTTTACGGCAGTGGCATCCGCGCTGAATAATATCGGTCCCGGTCTGGAACTGGTGGGTCCAATGGGAAATTTCGGCCTGTTTTCCAACGGGGCGAAGCTGGTCCTGATCTTTGATATGCTGGCGGGACGCCTGGAGATCTTCCCGCTGCTGCTCCTCTTTGTGAGGGATACATGGAAGAAATTTTAGAACTGTACGGTGCATGGAGGGATAAACAATGAGGATCAATTCATTCTGCCTGACCTGCCTGATCCAGATGCAGGAGGCTCAGATACACGATTTTCAGGATGAAGAGAAGAAAATGAGGTTTATGAGGGAGGTCTTGTCATTTTTATCCTCCTGTGACCGGGAGCTTTCCGCGCCTGCATTGGTAAAACCTTTGTCAGAGATTTATGAAAGATACTGGGGCAAGGCGGAAAGCATGGAACATACGAAAAAGACGTTTAATGATTTCCTGCTTTCCATGGAAGAGGATCTGGAGACGCAGATACGCGGATATAAGGATCCGCTGGGAGCAGCGCTCAGGTTCGCGCGTACGGGAAATTATATCGACTATGCTTCTGTACGCGATCTGTCGGAAGAAGGACTGATGGAGTTGTTTGAGAAGCAGTCGGGAGATGAGCTGGATGAAACAGAGTATAGTCAGTTCCGCAGGGAGCTGCACAGTGCGGCAAAGCTGATCTATCTGACGGATAATTGCGGGGAAATCGTCCTGGATAAGATCGCGGTCAGGATCCTGAGGGAACAGTATCCTTTGCTGAATGTCAAGGTGATCGTACGCGGGGCGCCGGTCGTCAATGATGCTGATATGGATGCGGCAGAGTATGTGGGGCTTGACAGGGCGGCTCAGGTTATGAGCAATGGAAGCGCGATCGCAGGAACGGATCTTGCCGATATCAGCGAGATGGCAAGAAAGGAGATCGAAACAGCTGATCTGATCATCGCAAAAGGGCAGGGGAATTTTGAGACACTGCATGGATGTGGTCTTAATATTTATTACCTGTTTCTGTGCAAATGCAGCTGGTTTATGAAAAAATTCCACGCTGAGCGCATGCAGGGGATGTTCGTCAATGAAAGGAGGATACCACGGTGAGAGAGATGCGTCTTCACAAAAGAGAGATCCGCGATCCGGAGATCATCAGAGAAATCCTGGAGGAATGCGGGGTGGTCAGGCTCGGGACCCGGGATGAGGAAGGGATGTTCATTGTCCCGGTGAATTTCGGATATGAATTCTCTGAAAAAGAGGACGGGCAGGGGCTGACTTTTTTTATACACGGCGCGGGGGAGGGCAGGAAAGCGGATGCGTTTGACTCGTGCCCGGACGTGGCTGTGGAGATGGACTGCCGCCATGGGATCATTACAGGAGATTATACATGCAGCTATTCCTATTCTTACCGGAGCATCATGGGGAACGGCAAGGTGCGCAGGGCGGCAGATGAGCAGGAAAAGATATATGGACTCACGAAGATCATGGAGCATATGGCTCCCGGTGCGGAGATCGAGTTCAGTCCGGCTATGCTGGAGCGCACAGAAGTTTTTTGCATTGAGATGGGGAAATTCACTGCAAAGGAACGGAAAGCAAAGTAAAAAGCGGATAGACTAAGTAAGATAGAAGATAAAATTGAAGTGGAGGGATCATCAATGGTACATCATATCGTTATGTGGAAATTCAGACCTGAAGTAGAGGAAGAGAAGAAGCCGGAAATCAAGGCGGCGATGAAGGAAAATCTGTCCGCGCTGGTGGGGAAAGTCCCGGGGCTTCTGACAATGGAGTTTGTAGATGAGCCTCTCGCGTCCAGCACCCATGATATTGCTCTTGTGAGCACTCTGGAAAAGGCGGAGGACATCGAGGTTTATGGCAGCCATCCGGCGCATGTGGCTGTGGCTGATACATATGTGCGTCCTTTTGTGACGGAGAGAGCCTGCCTGGATTATTGATCCTGATAAATGAATAGAACATGACATGCCGCACATATACTGGCTATAAAAGGCGTATGTGTGGCATTTTTCTATGGAGAGAGAACAGATCAGGGAAAGACTCGCATCGGCTGCAAGTATGCCGAAAGATGTGGTGATGGGAGCGTCCGTGGTCACCCTGCTTGGTGATTTTGAGGTGTGTATCGAAAATTACCGGGGGATCACGGAATATACAGACAGCCTTGTCCGCGTGCAGACAAAGGGAGGACAGATCCGCCTGACAGGCAGGGGGCTTCAGATCGAATATTACACAAACGATGAGATGAAGGTCACGGGGAAGATCCGGACGCTTGAATTTATCGATGGGAGGAACAGAGAGTGATCCGTTCGTTTGTCCGCTGGCTGAGAGGCTATGTCAGGCTCTGCGTGGCAGGGTATTCCCCGGAGCGTTTCCTGAATATGTGCTGTTTTCACCAGCTTTTTATCTGGGGCCTGGAACCTACGGAGAAAGGTTACGGGATGTACATGAGTATTTCGGATTTCCGGAAATTAAAGCCCCTTGTCAGGAAAACGCACACAAAGGTCACGCTTGAAGGCAGGTATGGCTTCCCGTTTTTTCTTGCCCGCTACCGGAAGAGAAAGCTTTTTTTTGCCGGGCTTTTTTTGTGCGCGGCGCTTCTGCGGGGATATTCTCTTTTCATCTGGGATATCCATTTTGAGGGAAATGTGAGATACCCGGATACAACGCTGGCAGAGTTCCTGGAGTCAGAGGGAGTCGCGCCGGCGATGCTGCGCAGCCGGGTAGACTGTCCGGGTATTGTAAAAGCCATACGAAAGGAATATAATGATATCGTTTGGGTGTCTGCGTCCATCGACGGCAGCAGGCTGAAGATCCAGGTCAAGGAAAACGAGGATACCTTCCCGGAGGAAGAGACATCTGCCGGAGAGGAGAGGCCGGTGGACCTGGTCGCCTCTGCGGACGGCGTGATCACAGAGATCGTGACAAGATCCGGAGTCCCCCAGGTGCATGTGGGAGATGCAGTGAAAAAAGGGGATATCCTAGTCCTGGGGAGAGTGGAAGTAGTCAATGACAGCCAGGAAGTCATCGGCTATCAGTATCACAGTTCCGATGCAGATGTGTTTGCGGACACACAGATAGAGTACACGGACACCCTTGACCTGACATATCAGGAGAAGGTCTATGACGGGAAGAAGAAATACCAGCCCTTTCTCCGTCTGGGTGGCTGGACGGTATCTGTGGGGAGCGTCAGGAATCAATATGAACACAGTGAGAGAGTGTCAGAGGAGACGCAGGTCAGGCTTGGAGAGAATTTCTATCTGCCCTTTTCTTATGGGATGAAGTCTGTAAAGCCTTATTCTCTCGTGGAAAGGACATACACGGAAGAAGAGGCAAGGCAGCTGCTGAGCCTGGACTTTAAGCGGTTTTGTGAAGATTTGCAGGAAAAAGGTGTTCAAATAAGGGAAAATGATGTTAAAATACATCTGTATGAAAATTCTGCCGCTGCCTCGGGCACGCTCTTTTTGAATGAGAGGATCACTGAGGAGGCGGATACAGAAATATTAACAGTCGAAAGGAAAGAAACGGATGAGTCTGTCGGAACTGATGATTGATATACCGGCTGAACATGAGGCAAACGTGTTCGGACAGTTTGACGCATATGCAAAAAAGCTTGAGAGAACGTTCCATGTCACTCTGATCGCGCGGGACGGGAGCACAAAGATCGTGGGAGAGAGCACGGCAGCGGAAAAGGTGCTCCGGGTGCTGACTCAGTTGGTGGAACTGTCAAAAAGAGGAAATACGGTCACGGAGCAGAACGTGGATTACGCGATCTCTCTTGTCTTTGACGACCGGGAAGAGGGGATCGTAGAGATCGACCGGGATCTGATCTGCCATACCCTGCAGGGGAAGCCGATCAAGCCGAAGACGCTTGGGCAGAAGAAATATGTGGACGCCATCCGCAGTGAGATGATCACATTCGGACTGGGGCCGGCGGGGACCGGCAAGACCTATCTTGCGATGGCAATGGCGATCACTGCCTTTAAGAGAAACGAAGTGAGCCGGATCATCCTGACCCGTCCCGCCATTGAGGCGGGGGAAAAGCTCGGATTTCTCCCGGGGGATCTGCAGAGCAAGATCGACCCCTATCTGCGGCCTCTCTATGATGCGCTTTATCAGATCATGGGAGCGGAGAGCTTTATCAAAAATTCGGAAAAAGGTCTGATCGAGGTGGCGCCCCTCGCCTATATGAGAGGACGTACCCTTGACAATGCATTTATCATCCTGGATGAGGCGCAGAACACGACGCCCGCCCAGATGAAGATGTTCCTGACCAGGATCGGGTTTGGCTCAAAGGTTGTGATCACCGGGGATTCTACCCAGAAGGACCTGCCTTCGGGGGCGGTTTCCGGTCTGGATGTTGCCGTGAAAGTGGTAAAGGATCTGGAAGGGATCAGCATCTGTACGCTGACAAGCAAGGATGTGGTCCGCCATCCGCTCGTACAGAGGATCGTCAAGGCATATGAAGAGTATGAGAAAAAGAGTGACAGAAAGAGCGCCGGCAGAGGAAAGGGCGGCAGGAGGAGAAATGTATGACCCTGTATATTGAAGAAGAAGGAACGGGCAGCCTTCCGTTTGATGTGAAGGAGACAGCAGAGCTTATCGTGGAGACAGTACTTGACTGTGAAGAGTGCCCGTATGAGGCGGAGGTGAACCTTCTGCTCACGGACGATGAAGCGATCCGCGAAATGAACCGGGAACACCGCCATATCGACCGGGCGACGGACGTGCTTTCGTTCCCGATGCTGGAGTATGAGACACCCGGGGATCTGAGCGGGATCGAGGAGAGCGCGGACGCTTTTGACCCGGAAACCGGCGAGCTTATGCTTGGGGATATCGTGATCTCAAAAGACAGGGTCATCGCCCAGGCAGAAGAGTACGGACATTCGGTGAGAAGAGAGTACGCCTTCCTGATCGCGCACAGCATGCTCCATCTTCTCGGGTATGACCACATGGAGGAAGAGGAGCGCTGGCTTATGGAGGACAGGCAGAGGAAGATCATGGAGAAAGCGGGGATACTGCGCTGACCCTGAGAATAAAGAGGAGAAGAAAGAGAGCTGGAGGAAAGACATATGGCAGATTCACGAAAGACAAGAATGCGGTCCGCCCAAAATGATGATTTTATCGCGCAGGGTGCGATCCTTGCCGTGGCGACTGTACTTACAAAAGTCATAGGCGTCATATACAGGATCCCTCTTGCAAATATACTCGGAGACGCAGGAAATGGTTTTTACGGTTACGCGTATCAGATCTATGCCATGGCGCTTATGGTATCTTCTCTGAGCCTGCCGACTGCAGTGTCCAAGCTGGTGTCTGCCAGGCTGGCGGCAGGGCAGAAACGGAATTCTGTGCGTGTATTCCGATGCTCCATGGTGTTTGCGGTAGTTGTGGGCACGGTCATTACTGCGGCAGTCTTTTTCGGGGCTGACGCGATCTCTGTGTACGCGATGAAATCCCCCCTGAGCGTGTACGCGCTTAAGATGCTGGCTCCGGGGCTTTTCCTGGTCGCTGTCATGGCGGTGATCCGGGGATATTTCCAGGGGCTTGGATCTATGATGCCGACGGCAGTGTCCCAGATCATCGAGCAGCTGATCCGGGCGGTGATCAGTATCGCCGGGGCAGGCATTTTCGTTGATATGGGCACAAGGGCCGGGGAAAAGGCAGGGGAAGAGCTCTTAGGTCCCGCGTACGGCGCGGCGGGTGCTACACTAGGCACCGTGCTGGGTGCCCTGATCGCCCTGGTCTTCCTGTTCTTTGTCGTCTGGGCGTACCGGGGGAAGATGAGCAGGCAGTACCGGACAGACTGCTCCGGGAAGGAGGACAGCTACCGCCATATCCTGAAGGTGCTGGTGCTTACGGCTGTGCCGATCCTGTTTAGTACGGCGATCTATAATATCAATCAGATCCTTGACCTTACGATCTTTAACCATATCATGGACGCGCAGGGATATGTGGAAGAAGAGTATATGGCTCTCCAGGGGATTTATTCCGGCAAGTATGACACCCTGGTCAATGTGCCTCTCTCGATCCCGTGGGCGCTCTGCTCGTCCGTAGTGCCAAGCCTGACCGCGGCGGTGGCTACAAGGTCCAGGAAACTGGTGCATGAGAAGATCGACCAGACACTTCGGCTTACAATGGTGATCACGATCCCGTGCGGCGTCGGTTTTCTCGTGCTGGCATCTCCGCTCATGGTGCTTCTTTACAATGACGCCAGCAAAACACCGGCATATCTGCTCATGCTGGGATCGGTTGTTGTGGTGCTGTACGCATGGTCATCGATCTCAAACTCGATCCTGCACGGGCTGAACCATATCTCCAGCCCGGCGAAGAATGCCTGCATCGCCCTGGCGGTCCATCTGATCGCGTTCGTGCTCATGATGACAGCGTTCAAAATGAATGTATACGCCCTGGCGGCAGGGAATATCGTTTTTGCGGCGTGCATGTGCTGGCTCAACGAGAGGAAAGTACATAAGGTATGCGGTTTCAGGATCAATATCATGGATACATTTGTGAAACCGCTCATTGCCTCGGCTGTCATGGGCGCTGCTGCTTACGGGGTGTACTTTGGCCTGGATCATCTGATCGGGGGGCGCTGGATCCCGATCATTATCGCGATCATCATAGCAATGCTCGTATATGTGGCAGTGGTGCTTAAGATCGGGACTCTGTCGGATGCGGATATCGAAGCGCTGCCGATGGGGGCGAGGCTGCTGCGTCTGTGCAGGAAGCTCCGCCTTATGCCGGCAGAGTAAGGTGCAGACACGAATGGCAGGACCGCGAATGAAAGACTCCTGACTGTAAGGCTGCGAAAACAAGGCGGTCCGATATCAGCGGCGTGAAATAAGTGAACATTGTATAAAATATGCAAAAAAGCCAATAATGTATGAAAAAGGAGTGGAGACTATGAAATCCAGATACATTATCGGCTTTTTTGCAGCTTTTCTGATCCTTGGCATGCTCCTGGCAGCCGGATATCAGCTTACCTATGACCATGTGATGGACAGACAGAACGCCCGGGCCAGGGACGAGGTGTCGGGCGCAGAGAGCATCGCAGCCGAGGGGGAAAAGGTGGAGAACCCTGACGCGGAGAAGGAAGGATTCTACCTGTGTGAACTCCAGGGATTTGTGTGCGTTTATCTGTCTGACCGGAGTACGATCTACGAGTTTACGGAAATCCCGGTGACGGACCTGCCGGAAGAAGTCCAGCAGGAGGTCGCGGAAGGGAAGTATGTGAGGACAGTAAAGGAACTGTATGCTTTTTTAGAAAACTATTCCAGCTGAAGCCTGTGCCCCCATTCGGGAAGAGTCCGGATATGCAGCTAAGGACGGGCGCGGCTATCCGGCTCTGGATGAGTTTGGAGATCCGGTTAAAGAGAGTCCGTCTGGACGGGGACGGATAAATAGTGTATAATACACAGCGGTGAAAAGAACGGCGCTCCGGGGATACGGCGTGCCGGATGTAAGTATGGGATGTAAGATCAGACGGAGAGGAAAAGCCATGGACGCACAGAAGATACAAAGGATCAATGAGCTGTACAGGAAATCAAAAGCAGAAGGGCTCACAGAGGCAGAACGGCAGGAGCAGAAACTGCTCCGGGCAGAATACCTGGAGTCAGTGAAGCGGAATCTCAGGGGGCAGCTCAACAACATTGATATTGAAGAAAAAGACGGGACAGTCATAAATCTTGGTGAGAAATATGGGAACAAAAGAGGACATTAGAAAACAGATCCTTGCGGTACGGGCAGGGATCAGCAAGGCGGAGCGCAGGGCTGCGGAAGCAGCGATCGCGGAGCGGCTGATGCAGACGGATTTCTATAAAAACGCGCGCTGCATCTACTGCTATGCGTCATTCCGCGATGAGGCCGGTACGGCGCAGATCATAGAAGGATCCCTCAGACAGGGGAAGCGTGTGGCAGCCCCGAGAGTGGTCGGCAGGAGAGGGATGCAATTCTTTTTCATAAAGAGCCGGGCGGACTTAAGGCCGGGAGCGTGGAATATCCCGGAGCCCGGGCCGTGGTGCGCAAAGGCGCCTCTGCCGGATGAAGAGACGCTGGTCATCCTGCCCGGCGCCGCGTTTGACCGGTCCGGCGCGAGGATCGGTTACGGAGGCGGCTTTTACGATACATATCTGGACGGAAACGGCCGCTGCACAAAAGCAGCGCTGGCGTTTGACGCGCAGTGCGTGGAAAAAGTCCCGGCGGAAGCGCATGATGTGCGGGCCGATTATATTATTACGGAAAAGGAGCTGATCAGATGCTGTCAGGATTACCCGGAGACCCGGTGATACTTCTGGGAGTGGTCAATACAAAGCTGAGAGATTTTTATCCGTCTCTGGAGATACTCTGTGATGACATGCAGATCGACAGGGAGGAGCTTTCGGAGAAGCTGGCTGCGATCGATTATACATATGATGCAAAGCGGAACCAGTTTGTATAGCGGATGGATAACAGAAATGCAGGTATGGAGAGATATATGGAGAACAGCAGAATGAGTCTGGCTGAGAGGGAATTAGAGATCCCTGTATCTGAGCCGGAAAGACAATATTATTTTATCGACAGGGCAAGAAAGGATCTGGAAAAAATGAAGGAGGCTGCCGGGCGGCAGCTTACTTTCTGCGTCACCACATTCGGGTGCCAGATGAATGCAAGAGATTCTGAAAAACTTGCCGGCATACTGGAACAGATCGGGTACATAGAAGAGCCGGATGAAGAGAAAGCGGATTTTGTCATCTACAATACGTGCACAGTGCGTGAAAATGCAAATCAGCGCGTGTACGGAAGGCTTGGACAGCTCGGGCATATCAAGAAGAAAAACCCGCACATGATGATCGCCCTCTGCGGCTGTATGATGCAGGAGCCGGAAGTGGTGGAAAAGCTGAGGAAGAGCTATCGGTTTATTGACCTTATCTTTGGGACCCACAATATTTATAAATTTGCAGAGCTTCTCGCCACGCGCATGGAGTCCGGACGCATGGTCATCGACATCTGGAAGGATACGGACAAGATCGTGGAGGACCTTCCGAGCGAGAGAAAGTATCCGTTTAAATCCGGGGTCAACATTATGTTTGGATGCAATAATTTCTGCAGCTACTGTATCGTGCCTTATGTAAGGGGGCGTGAGAGGAGCCGTGACCCGAAAGCGATCCTCCGTGAGATCGAACGGCTCGTCGCTGACGGAGTGGTGGAGGTCATGCTCCTGGGCCAGAATGTCAACTCTTACGGAAAGACACTGGAAGAGCCGATGACATTCGCCCAGCTGCTGAAGGAGATCGAGAAGATAGACGGACTGGAAAGGATCCGTTTCATGACGTCGCACCCCAAGGATCTCTCGGACGAACTGGTCGAAGTGATGGGACAGTCAAAGAAGATCTGCCGTCATCTCCATCTCCCTGTCCAGTCAGGGAGCACACGGATCCTGGAGAAGATGAACCGCAGATATACAAAAGAGCATTATCTGGAGTTGGTGAAGAAGATCAGGGCGGCAGTGCCGGACATCTCCCTGACCACGGATATCATCGTGGGATTTCCGGGAGAGACAGAGGAAGATTTCCAGGAGACTCTGGATGTGGTGCGGCAGGTGCGGTATGACAGCGCCTTTACCTTTATCTATTCCAAACGCACCGGGACTCCTGCGGCGGCGATGGAAGACCAGGTCCCGGCGGACGTGGTGAAGGATCGTTTTGACCGCCTTCTGGCGGAAGTGCAGAGGATTGCCGGGGAAATGTGCGCCGTCCATCAGGGAAGTGTGCAGACCGTGCTCGTGGAATCCGTAAATGAGCATGATCCGAAGCTCATGACAGGGCGGCTGAGCAATAACCTGCTCGTGCACTTCCCGGGGGATGAGTCCCTGATCGGGAAACTGGTAGAGGTCAGTTTGGATGAGTGCAGGGGGTTCTACTACATCGGGAGGCAGATCTGGATTTGAGGGGGAGCCGGACGATTGGTGAAACGTCCGAAAACCATCGGTTTGATGCAGGACGTTTTCGCGGCGGATGGGGATATGGCTCAGGTTCCGGCTCCGTAATCTGGGAAAGACGTAAAAGGGAGAAAGCATGG